>PHEO01000273.1 GCA_002841195.1 Alphaproteobacteria bacterium HGW-Alphaproteobacteria-11 | reverse complement strand
CGGCGGATTTCAGGGCTTTATCCTTCGCTGCCTTGCCCCTAGTATCCGCCCGACTTTCATCCCCGAGAAGCCGGAGGCGCCCCTTCAACCGGGCGCGATCACATGACCGCCAGTAAATTCGACAAATCGAAGCTGCCGAGCCGCCACGTCACGGTCGGGCCGGAGCGCGCGCCGCACCGTTCCTACTATTACGCGATGGGGCTGACCGAGGACGAGATCGACCAGCCCTTCGTCGGCGTGGCGACCTGCTGGAACGAGTCCGCGCCCTGCAACATCTCGCTGATGCGCCAGGCGCAGTCGGTCAAGCGCGGTGTCTCGATGTCGGCCGGTACGCCGCGCGAGTTCTGCACCATCACCGTGACCGACGGCATCGCGATGGGCCATCAGGGCATGAAGTCGTCGCTGGCGAGCCGCGACGTCATCGCGGATTCGGTCGAGCTCACCATGCGCGGCCATTGCTACGACGCGCTGGTCGGCCTTGCCGGCTGCGACAAGTCGCTGCCCGGCATGATGATGTCGATGGTCCGTCTCAACGTGCCGTCGGTCTTCATGTATGGCGGCTCGATCCTGCCGGGCCGCTTCCACGGCAAGGACGTCACCGTCGTCGACGTTTTCGAGGCGGTCGGCCAGCACTCGGCGGGCAATCTCGCGAACGAAGACCTGCACGAACTCGAATGCGTCGCCTGTCCCTCCGCCGGTTCCTGCGGCGGTCAGTTCACGGCCAACACGATGGCCTGCGTCGCCGAGGCGATGGGTCTTGCGCTGCCCGGTTCGGGCGGCGCGCCGGCGCCCTACGAGAGCCGCGACGAATATGCGGAAGCCTCGGGCCGCGCGGTCATGCACCTCCTTGCCAACAACATCCGCCCGCGCGACATCGTCACCCGCAAGTCGCTCGAAAACGCCGCCGTCATCGTCGCGGCGACCGGCGGCTCGACCAATGGCGGGTTGCATCTGCCGGCCATCGCGCATGAGGCCGGCATCGATTTCGACCTGATGGAAGTCGCCGAAATCTTCAAGAAGACGCCCTACATCACCGACCTCAAGCCCGGCGGCAATTACGTCGCCAAGGATCTGCACGAGGCGGGCGGCGTTTCGATGGTGCTGAAGGTGTTGCTCGACGGCGGCTATCTGCATGGCGATTGCCTGACCGTCACCGGCCAGTCGCTTGCCGACAATCTGAAGGACGTGAAGTTCAACCCGGACCAGAAGGTCGTCTATCCGCTTTCCAACCCGCTGTCGCCGACGGGCGGCGTCGTCGGCTTGCAGGGATCGCTGGCGCCCGACGGCGCCATCGTCAAGGTTGCCGGCATGGAGAAGGACCATCTGAAGTTTTCCGGCCCGGCGCGCTGTTTCGACAGCGAGGAGGAATGCTTCGAGGCGGTCGGAAATCGTCAGTACAAGGAAGGCGAAGTTCTGGTCATCCGCTACGAGGGCCCGAAGGGCGGTCCCGGCATGCGCGAAATGCTGTCCACGACCGCGGCGCTTTACGGCCAGGGCATGGGCGACAAGGTGGCGCTGATCACCGACGGCCGCTTCTCCGGCGGCACGCGCGGTTTCTGCATCGGCCATGTCGGCCCGGAAGCCGCTGTCGGCGGCCCGATCGCGCTGATCGAGGATGGCGACATCATTTCGATCGACGCCGAAAAGGGCACCATCGACCTTGATGTCCACCCGGCGATCCTCGAAAAGCGCCGCGCCGCGTGGCGTCCGCGCGAGACGATCTATGCCTCGGGCGCACTGTGGAAATACGCCCAGCTTGTCGGCACCGCCCGCAAGGGCGCTGTCACGCATCCGGGCGGCGCGGCCGAAAAGCACGTTTACGCCGATATCTGAAGCCACAGCTTCACCATATTTCGGCTTTAGGGTTGGGTTTCGGGGCTGTTCTGCCAGAATGGTCCAGAAGTCCCCTGTCCGCCCGGGAGTATCCATGACCGTCCGCAGAAGCCTCGCCTCGCTTGCCGCCATGCTCGGCCTGACCTTCACGCTGGCGGGCGGTGTGCTGGCCGACCCGCTGCCGGAAGCGCAGGCCGCCTTCGAACGCGGCGTTGCGGCGCATCGCGCGGGCGATGTCGATACCGCGCTTGTCGAATGGGCGGTGGCGGCCGAGGGCGGACACACGGGCGCCGCATGGGTGCTCGGCAACCTTTACGACAAGGGCGTCGGCGGCGTCGTGCGCAATCCCGGCAAGGCGTACGAGTATTATCTCCAGGCGGCACGTGGCGGACAGCCGGAAGCGGCGGTGCGGCTCGGCCTGTTTTATCTCGAAGGCAACGAGGATATCGGCCTCAAGCGCAACTACGTCGAGGCGCTCAAATCCTTCGAGGTCGGTGCGCTGGCGCGGCGCGGTGATGCGCAATACCACCTCGGCATGATGCACCGGGCCGGTCTCGGCGTACCGCTCGACCGCACGGAAGGCCTGCGCTGGTTGATCCTGTCGTCGAAGAAACGCTATGCGCCGGCGCATGCCGAAATCGGCCGCATCCATTTCGAAGGCGAGGGCGTCGCCGCCGATCGCGTCGAGGGCTGGTCGTATCTGATGCTTGCCAACCGCTTCGGCACGCCGGAAGATCGCAAGGCAGTCGACGAACTCTTCGAGAGATATGCCAACCGCATGAAACCCGGCGAGCGCGAAAGGGCGACCGAAATGGCCGACGCGTGGATGGCGGCCAACAGCGGCAGCTAGAACACCACCTTCTCCTCGCCCCACCAGAGCGGCGAGCGGGTGAAGTCGATGAATTTCGCCTCGTCCTCGTAAAGCGCTTTCCCGGCCTCGACGCCTTCGGGCGACCCCAGCGCGGCGGCGAGGTCCTCGGCGCTTTCCCACCAGAGCTGCGCCACGCCGTCATGGATCGCCGGCGCCTTGTCGAGCCCGCCGCCCCGCGCTTCGCGGATGCCGTCGCTCAAGCTCGCCTCCCAGGAGTGAAGCTGCACATAGCGTTTGATCCGCAGGGCGTTCCGGTGGCGCGTCACCAGCGGCGCATGCTTGTTCCACCAGTAGTCCTGGAACTCGGCGAGACTCAGCGAGGGCAGGCGGTTCAGGCAGAAGGTGAGCTTGATCATGGAGTGCCTCGACGGTTTGTTTTGGTGCCAGTATAGGCGAGACGTTGGATCGGGCGGCACAAATCAATTAGA
>PHEO01000272.1 GCA_002841195.1 Alphaproteobacteria bacterium HGW-Alphaproteobacteria-11 | reverse complement strand
GGCCGTCGCGGTAATTGGCGTCGCAGATGATCTGCGCCGTCGGCTCGTCGTACCAGGGCACGACGCGGACGGTGGCCGGATCGGGATCGAGGATGATG
Organism: Alphaproteobacteria bacterium HGW-Alphaproteobacteria-11; assembly: GCA_002841195.1. Taxonomy (GTDB): domain Bacteria; phylum Pseudomonadota; class Alphaproteobacteria; order Parvibaculales; family Parvibaculaceae; genus Parvibaculum. Next base: position 3,067 of record PHEO01000272.1, on the reverse strand, counting down.
TCGGGCTCGATGTCGCCCAGAAAATCGCTGTCGATATAGTCGCCCGTCACGGTCTGGCCGAAAATCGATTCCGGCAGTTTCAGCGAGCGCTCGTTGAGCCCGGCGACGAACTTCCGTGTCGGGATGATCTTGCCGCGCGCGATGCCGGCCATGTCGGAGACCATGCATTCGACTTCGGTGATGCGGCGGTCCTTAAGCCACTTGACCAGATCGTCCGTGCTGCCGACCTTCTCCGTCTTCTCCTCGCCCATCGCCATGGGACACCTTGCTTTCCTGTGTTGCCGTGATGTTGGCGGCGTCGCGCACCGCGTCTCCGAATGCCCGGAAGAGTTTCCGCGAGACCGGGTTTTCCCAGTAGCGCCATTCCGGATGCCATTGCACGCCGAGCGCGAAACCTTTCGCGCCGGTTACGCGCACCGCCTCGACGGTGCCGTCCGGCGCACGGCCTTCGACTTCAAGGCCCGGCGCGAGTTTCGCGATGCCCTGACCGTGCAGCGAGTTGACCTCGATTTTCGAGGCGCCGAGCAGGCCCTCGAAGACGCCGCCGGCCATGAGCGTTACCTCATGCGCGGGGCCGTACTGAATTTCGAGCGGGTCGTCTTTCCCCTCGCGGTGGTCGAGGCGCGGCGCGAAGCCGGGCTCGCCCGGTTCCTCGTGTATGTGCTGATGCAGCGTGCCGCCAAAGGCGACGTTCAATTCCTGGAAGCCGCGGCAGACGCAGAAGAGCGGCACGGCGCGCGCGACGCAGGCGCGGATCAGATCGAGCGTCAGCGCGTCGCGCTGGCGGTCGAGCAGCACGCCCTCGCGCGGATGGGCGCCGCCATAAAGCTCGGGATGGACGTTGGAATGCGAGCCGGTCAGGAAGATGCCGTCGCAAAGCGCGAAGATCTCATCGAGGTCGGCGCCGGCGTCGAGCGGCGCGCGCGGCACCGGCAGCAGCACGGGCTGGCAATCGGCGCCGCCATCGACGGCGGCGATGTATTTCTCGCCGACCGCATGAAAGGGGTGCGGACCCAGCATCTTGACGTCGCAAGGCACACCGACAATGGGCCGGCGCCGCGCGGGTTTTGGGGAATCTCGGGTCATGCCCCGTCAAATTACCACGCCGGACCCCTGAAAGGTCAAGGTACTGACTTTTGCCGGGATGCCGATGCGTGGAAGATAATCGACGGAAGGCGCTTTATTGTCTGCCGCCGATGGCCGGACGCTGCTCGTCGCGCAAGGTGAAGAGCGCGTTGTCGGCGCGGATGCCCGACTGGACATTGCGCAGGGCAACGGTCGTTTGCAGGCCTTGCGCGTCGGTGACGACCCATTGGCGAAGCTGCATGTTGGGCTGGTCGAAAACCAGCGTGATCTGGCCGGGGGCCTCGCCGGCGCGGTCGGCCAGTGTAATCAGCAGGGCGCCGGGCTGGCTGTCGACATTGAGGACGCGAGCGCTATTGGCGAGATCGACATCGGCGGCGAGAAAGAGGCTCAGCGGTGTCGAGGCAATGGGGTAGCGCTGCGCGGGCGAGGAACTGTCCTTGACCGCGACCCAGGTGCCGTCGGCGACCACCAGCAAATTGTCCGGGGGCTGATATTCGAAACGCAGGCGGCCCGGCCGGCGCAGATAGAACTTGCCCTCGGCGACCGAACCGTCGGGACCGAGCTGCAGGAAATCGCCCTGCATGTTTTCGAGCGCCGCAAGATAAGCGCTGGCATTGTCGAGCGCCTGTTCGTCGGCAATGGCGGCGTCCGCCGACGCTTCGGCGCGCGCCGTGCCACCGCTGACAAAGGCGACGATCAACATGCCGATGCCGATGGCGGCGGCCGCGAACAGCATGCCCTGACGGCGGCGGTGATTTTGGTCGAGATTGCTCATGGCAATAAACATGGACGGCCTTTGTGGCAAAATGTGGCGCCCGTTAAGGCGTTTTGGCGGCATATTCTTATTGGAACCTTAACGGCGAAGCGGCGCTTTTCCGTTGTTTCATCAGTGGTCGCCGACCAGCACTTCGCGCTTTCCCTGATGGTTGGGCGGGCTGACGACGCCCTGTTCTTCCATAAGCTCGATCAGGCGCGCGGCGCGGTTGTAGCCGATCTGCAGGCGGCGCTGGATGTAGCTTGTAGAGGCGCGCTTGTCGCGGGCGACGATTGCCACCGCCTTGTCGTAGAGATCGTCGCCGGAGCCCGGACTGTCGAAGGCGAAGGGATCGCTGCCCTCGTCGACTTCGGCGGTGATCGCTTCGAGATATTCCGGTACGCCCTGCTTCTTCAGGAAGGTCACGACCTTCTCGACTTCCTCGTCGGACACGAACGGCCCGTGGACGCGGCGGATGCGGCCGCCGCCGGCCATGTAGAGCATGTCGCCCTGGCCCAGCAATTGTTCGGCGCCCTGTTCGCCCAAGATCGTACGGCTGTCGATCTTCGACGTCACCTGGAAGGAAATGCGGGTCGGGAAATTCGCCTTGATGGTGCCGGTGATGACGTCCACCGACGGGCGTTGCGTCGCCGTGATGATGTGGATGCCGGCGGCGCGCGCCATCTGCGCGAGGCGCTGCACGGCGGCTTCGATCTCCTTGCCGGCGACCATCATCAGGTCGGCCATTTCGTCGACGATGACGACGATGAAGGGCATGGGCGCGAGGTCCATTTCCTCTTCCTCGTAGATCGCCTCGCCGCTTTCGCGGTCGAAGCCGGTCTGCACGGTCCTGACCAACACCTCGCCGCGCGCGTTCGCTTCGGTCACGCGGGTATTGTAGCCGTCGATGTTCCGTACACCGACTTTCGACATCTTGCGGTAGCGGTCTTCCATCTCCTTGACGACCCATTTGAGCGCCACCACGGCCTTTTTGGGTTCGGTGACGACGGGCGCCAGCAGATGCGGGATGCCGTCATAGACCGAGAGCTCCAGCATCTTCGGGTCGATCATGATGAGCTTGCACTGGTCGGGCGAGAGCCGGTACAGCAGCGACAGGATCATCGTGTTGATGCCGACCGATTTTCCCGAGCCCGTGGTGCCGGCAATCAAGAGATGCGGCATACGGGCGAGATCGGAAAGCACCGGCTCGCCGCCGATATTCTTGCC
>PHEO01000047.1 GCA_002841195.1 Alphaproteobacteria bacterium HGW-Alphaproteobacteria-11 | reverse complement strand
CGAACCGCCGGTGCGGTGTCCCTTGAGGCCCGACAGGCCGAGACACTCGGCAACGATGCCCTGGCCCGCAAAGGCCGCGTCGCCATGGATCAGCAGCGGAATGACGGTGACGCGTTGACGGTCGCGATGCTGGTCCTGCTTGGCGCGCGCCTTGCCGAGCACGACGGGGTCGACGATCTCGAGATGCGAGGGATTGGCGGTCAGCGACAGATGCACCTTGTTGCCGTCGAACTCGCGGTCCGACGAAGCGCCGAGGTGATACTTGACGTCGCCCGAACCGTCGACGTCTTCGGGGTTTGACGAACCACCCTTGAATTCGTGGAAGATCGCGCGATAAGGCTTCGACATCACATTGGCGAGCACATTGAGCCGGCCGCGATGCGCCATGCCGAACACGATGTCGCGTGCGCCGAGGGCGCCGCCGCGCTTGATGATCTGTTCGAGAGCCGGGATCATCGCTTCCGCGCCGTCGAGGCCGAACCGCTTGGTGCCGACATATTTGACGCCGCAGTATTTCTCGAAACCTTCGGCCTGGATCATCTTGTCGAGGATCGCCGAACGGCCCATGTCGGTGAAGGAAATCTCCTTGTCCGGCCCTTCGATGCGTTCCTGTATCCAGGCCTTCTCCTCGGGGTCACCGATATGCATGAATTCGACCGCGAGCGTTCCGCAATAGGTGCGGCGCAGAATGTCGAGCATCTCGCGCACGGTCGCGGTTTCAAGTCCGAGCACATTGTCGATGAAAATCGGACGGTCGAGGTCGTCCGGGCCGAAGCCGTAGCTCTCGGGTTGCAGTTCCGGGTGCTGCGATTTCGGGCGCAGGTCGAGCGGATCGATGTCGGCATCGAGATGACCGCGGATGCGATAGGCGCGGATCATCATCAGGGCACGGACGGAATCGAGCGTCGCGGCGCGGATTTCGTCCAGGCTGGCAGTGGGCGCGCGCTCGGCGATCTTCTGCTTCATGCTGCCGGCGACGAATTCCGGCACATCCCAATTTCCGTCGAGCGCGCTGACCAGCTCACCATTGACGGCGGGCGGCCAGTCGTCGCGCCTCCACGAGGCGCCTTGCGCCTCTTTCAACACGTCCTCAGGCGCGTCGCCGAGACCATCGAAGAAATCGCGCCACTCCGCGTCGACCGATTGCGGATCGTGCTGATATTTCGCGTGGAGCCCTTCGACGAAAACGGCATTGGCGCCGTAGAGAAAGGATGTCCGCTCGAAGCGGTCGTTCGCGCCGTTGCTGCTCATCGGAACCGATCCATGTGACGAAGGCGCTGCTGCGGAAACCGCGGGCGCCTGAAGGGCCGTTTCGCCGGAAAGAAAGTCATTGGGCGTCACCGCGCCGCCGGTCGCCTTGAGAATGGCGTCGAGCGTCGGCCATTCGGGCCGCCGCTGGCCGTTCATGCAGCGCGTAACCGTGGACACGGAAACGCCAAGCTGCTCGGCAAAGGCGCTCGCCGTCAGATTGTTGGATTCCAGCCAATCGGAGAGTTTCATGATTAAAATTTGCCAGAGAGGCAATCCAGCGTCAACGTGATTTGCCTTGTGGGCACATTCTGGAACCACACCAGATAGCCACACAAACCACCTTTAGAAGGACATAATATAGTAAACGAATGACAAACCGGCATCACGGTCGATCAAAAATCCGGTATCGGACCAGTCAAAAAGGAACCGAGAATCAATGCGGGGCTCCCGGAAAACCCGAAAACCCCGCGAGAATCGTCGAAAACAGCCAAAAATCAGCCCTTCAGCACCTCGACCAGCGTAGTCCCGAGCGCCGAAGGCGAGTTGGCGACCGTGATGCCGGCCGAACGCATGGCCTCCATCTTGTCTTCCGCGCCACCTTTGCCGCCCGAAATGATCGCGCCCGCATGCCCCATCCGGCGGCCCGGGGGGGCCGTGACGCCGGCGATGAAGCCGACAACCGGCTTCTTGACCTTCGAGGCTTTCAGGAATTCAGCGGCGTCTTCCTCGGCCGAGCCGCCGATTTCTCCGATCATGATGATTGAGGTCGTGGCCGGATCGCCGAGGAACATGTCGAGGCAGTCGATGAAATTGGTGCCGTTGACCGGGTCGCCGCCGATGCCGATGCAGGTGGTCTGGCCGAGGCCCGCCGCCGTCGTCTGGGCAACCGCTTCATAGGTCAGCGTGCCCGAACGCGAGACGATGCCGACCGAGCCCGGCTTGTGAATGTGGCCCGGCATGATGCCGATCTTGCATTCGCCGGGCGTGATGACGCCGGGGCAGTTCGGGCCGACGAGCCGCGTCTTCGAGCCCGTGAGCGCGCGCTTCACCTTCACCATGTCGAGAACTGGAATGCCCTCGGTGATGCAGACCGCGAGTTCAATACCGGCATCGATCGCCTCGAGGATCGCATCGGCCGCGAAAGGCGGCGGCACATAAATGGCGGATGCGGTCGCGCCCGTCTTCTCGACCGCCTGCGCCACCGTGTCGAAGACCGGAAGATCGAGATGTTTCGAGCCGCCCTTGCCGGGGCTGACGCCGCCGACCATCTTCGTGCCATAGGCGATCGCCTGTTCCGAATGGAACGTACCCTGATTGCCCGTGAAGCCCTGACAGATGACTTTCGTGTTCTTGTCGACGAGAACGGACATTACGCGGCCTCCTTCACGGCTTTGACGATCTTCTCGGCCGCATCGGCGAGGTTGTCCGCGGAAATGATCGGCAGGCCGCTTTCGGCCATGATCTTCTTGCCGAGATCGACATTGGTGCCTTCGAGGCGCACAACGAGTGGCACGCCAAGCGACACTTCCTTGGCCGCCGCAACGACGCCCTCGGCGATGATGTCGCAGCGCATGATGCCGCCGAAGATGTTGACCAGAATGCCTTCGACATTCTCGTCCGACAGAATGATCTTGAACGCCGCCGTCACTTTCTCTTTCGTCGCGCCACCGCCGACATCGAGGAAGTTCGCGGGTTCGGACCCGTAAAGCTTGATGATGTCCATGGTCGCCATGGCAAGGCCGGCGCCGTTGACCATGCAGCCGATCTGGCCGTCGAGCTTGATGTAGTTGAGATCGTATTTCGAGGCTTCGACTTCGGCCGGGTCTTCTTCGGTCAAGTCGCGCAGCTCGACGATGTCCTTGTGACGGTAGAGCGCGTTCGAATCGAAATTCACTTTCGCGTCGAGACAGAGAAGATTGCCTTCGCCGGTCACGACCAGCGGATTGATTTCGAGCATGCTCATGTCTTCGCCGACAAAGGCCTTGTAGAGCTTGTCGATCAGCGCCACGCCCTGCTTCACCTGATCGCCTTCGAGGCCGAGCGCGTAAGCGACCTTGCGGCCGTGAAAGCCGCTGATGCCCGAGGCCGGGTCGATGGAGAAGCTCAGGATTTTTTCCGGTGTCTTTTTCGCAACCTCTTCGATGTCCATGCCGCCTTCGGTCGAGACGATGAAGGAGACGCGCGAGGTTGCGCGATCGACAACGATGGAGAGGTAAAGTTCACGCGCGATCGAGGAACCTTCCTCGACATAGAGCCGGTTGACCTGCTTGCCGTCGGGACCGGTCTGATGCGTGACCAGCGTCGAGCCGAGCAGCCGCGCCGCTTCCGATTTCACATCGTCGACCGACTTCACGACCTTGACGCCGCCGGCCTTGCCGCGGCCGCCCGCATGGATCTGCGCCTTGACGACCCAGACCGGCCCGCCAAGTTCCTTCGCTTTCGCCACGGCTTCTTCAGGCGAGAAGGCCGCATGGCCCCGCGGCACCGGGACGCCGTACTTCGCAAGCACGGCCTTGGCCTGGTATTCGTGAATGTTCATGCAAAAACCGTCCGGCTGGTCGGCGTCGCGGGAACCCGTGCGCCGGGAGAGGAAAGATCGCTTGCCCGATAGCTCCGATAGCTAGATCGGATGGCCGCGAGTTATACCACCCGAGCGAACGGGTGCAACCGGCAGATCGGCTTGCGCGCACGGGCTCGCGATCGCGCCAACTGACATAAAGTTCAATTGCGTCAGCGGGATAACGAATGACGCAGCGTCATCGCCCGCGCCTCAGCGCAGGTCGTGCTGGACGATCTTCTTCGAGCCCACCGGTAGTTCGAGATAGAGCCCGTCATAGCCGAGCATTACGCCCCGAGGACGGATGTCGGAGACACCGCGCAGGAACATCCGTTCCGACAGCGCATTGGGCAGACGCGGCACAATGTGGCTGTAGACCAGAAGCTCCGCCCCCGCCAGATTGGCGATCTCGGCCGCCTCGACCGGTGTTGCGTGGTAATCCGGAATATCGCCCATGATCTTTTCGCGCCGGTCGCCGATGCGGCCGAGCACCTGGCCGATCGTGTTGACCATATGGGCGGCCAGCGCCTCATGCACCATCACATCTGCGCCCTCGCCGACCCGCGCGACATTCTCGTCGCGCGACGTGTCGCCCGAGAAGACCACCGAACGATCCTTGTAGTCGATGCGGTAGCCAAAGGCCGGCGTCACCGGAAAATGCGTGACGAGAAAGGCCGTCACCTTGAGATCGCCCGCCTCGAAAACGGTGACGGTGGCGTCGCGGTCGGGGATCTCGACGATGACCGGATTGAACTTCGCGCCTTCCACGGCGAAGAAGTCGGTGCCGTGATGGGCGATGCGCCAGCTGTTGTCGAGCTTGAAGGCTTCCGCGTAGCCCGCCGCCACATGCTCGATGCCGGAAGGGCCGTAAAGCGTCAACGGATCGCTGCGGCCCGCCGCCCAGCTGTTGAGCGCGATATCCGGCAGGTCGCCGATATGGTCGGAATGGAGATGCGTGTAGAAGACCCCCGAGAGCCCGCCCATCGGCATCCGCATGGCGGTGAGGTTGTCGGCGCCGCCCGGCCCGCTGTCGATCAGGAAGAAATAGTCGCCCGCATAGACGCCGATACAGGCCGAGGCCCGGTCGGGATCGGGAAGCGGCGAGCCGGTGCCGCAAAAGACGATCTGCAGCGCATCGGGATCGAGCACCGCCAGGTTGGTGCCGGAGAAGCGCTCGACCATGCGGGTGAGCACCCGGTCCTGCAGGCCCGGCGAGAGCCAGAGCGCCGCGAAACCCGCCAGCGCCAGCGCCACGACGCCGCCCGCACCGAATATCCAGATCCGCTTCATCGCCAGCTCTCCCCCTCAATCCCCTGCTTAATGTATAGCATTAATATGGAAAAGCCGATGCCGCAAGTGTTGGCAGTTAAAGTGCCATAATTTCAGGAAAACGAAAAGGGCGGACCCGAAGGCTCAGCCGTTCGGGTAACTGGTGGCTACATAGCGAACAATACGGCTACATTTAGTGACCAGTCTTACCCACTTACGCTGATGGTGGGGCGAAGCCCTAGAAAAGATGCTTGCAAAAGGAGGTTACGGGCTCAAATGCGCTGTATTTGCAGCATTACCACAGCCGGGAATCTCCGCCAGGCGAACAGCAATTCGGGGTATTTCTCCTTGATATAACAAGGAAAATCCCCAGATATTGAGCGTCGCGGAGATGGACTTTCAGCGGCGGCTCGCCGGGCAACCGGTTCACACCCAAGAGTGGAATAATCAAGAAGCGTCCAATTAAAGGCCCTGCCAGCCTTGGGTCGCCGCATCAAGCCTTGAGGCCTTTATCGGCCCGACCTATCTTGGCAATTGAGACGCGACCCAGGAGATTGGGTTGCCCTCGTTCCAAGGCCCACGCGAAAGCGTGGGCTTTCGCGTTTCCGTATTATCTCTTCTCGTCTCCATACGGTCGTACGACGCAGTGGCGGCCGGCCCGCAGCGTTCGAGGCAGGACACCAAACTATATTTTTGGGTCTTTCTGTCAAACCAGCTGAATTTTGCTTAGAACAGCAGGTGTGGAAAGCCCTCTTGATTTTTATATGACCTGGTAGTATATATGGCCATCAGAGTTTTGAAGAACAAACAATTTGCTCGCTGGGCACGAAGCGAGCGGCTGACGGACAAGAAGCTTTGCGCCGCGGTTCACGAAATTGAAAGCGGACTTGTGGATGCGCGGTTGGGTGGCTTTCTAATCAAGAAGCGAGTCGGAAAGGACCAAACGGGCAAGAGCGGAGGGTTGCGAACAATCATTGCCCATCGTCAAGGAGACCGGCTGGTTTTCCTCTTCGGTTTTGCCAAAAGCGACCGTGAGAACATCGGGGCCGAAGAGAAAAGTGCTCTGCATAAACTTGGCGACACCTACATGGCAAAGACCAATTCGCAGATTACCAAGCTGGTTAAGGATGGCGTTCTTCTGGAGGTGCCGTGCGATGGCAAAGACTAAGAAAGAAAGTCGGATACTCGACGAGGTTCGGGAAGCCGCAAAGGATTTGTATGATGCCGGCGCGATCGACGTCACGACCATGCGTGAGTTTGATGCGCTGTGTCTGCCGCAGGTGCCGCATTACACTTCATCCGACATCAAAAAAATTCGGCGGGCGAACCGGGCGAGCCAGAGTGTGTTTGCTGCGTATCTCAACGTCAGCAAGGCCACGGTGACCGCATGGGAGCAAGGGCTGAAGGAGCCATCCAGCATGGGATTGAAGCTCCTGAATCTGGTGGACAGGAAGGGCATCGGAACTCTCGCATAAGCTGGCGATACATTTGCCGCGAGGCTTCCAACGGCTTCCTGTATAGAGAAAATCCTTAAGTAGGACGAATGGCCAAACTCGGACCTTTCCATCTACGGGCGCTGCGGCTGCCACCAAAAACCTTTATGGACAGCCTTTCTCTCAAGGGTTCCGTGGCATCCAGTAGATGATGTCCTCGAATCTCACCGGCCCTTTCGCGAGACCGAACTTCACTGCCGGCGTGGTTTTGCCGTCCTTCGTGCGGATGTAGTTCGTATAGACACGGAATATCTCGAGCATCTGCATCACGCGTTTTGGGTCATAGGCATGATAGCCGCTCCAGAGGCGGCCGGCATTCGAGCGCGTAGGGATAGGGCGCTCCAGGTAATTGATTTTCCTCCGCAGGCGCATGAAGTAGTTGTCGACCGGAGCAAGCGTCGCGCCTGCCAGCGTCCATCCGATGCGCTCCGGCGTCTTGTTGCCGGTATCGGTCAGATAAAGGATGCGGCGTCTCGGCTCGTTTATCGTGCTCCTGGGATGAGGTATCCAGCGCTTGCGCCAGTCCGTTTCCTTTGAAACGGCCGCCGCATACTCGTCCGCCATGAACTTCACGATTGCCGCCTGCTCCGTCTCGCCGGAAGCGAGCGCGAGCGAGGCAACGGCCTTGTTGGACTTGCGCATCAGGTCCTTCTTCTCGTCGATGGTCGTCTGCTTCTGGAACTGGACATAGGCCATCTCGGCCTCTTCCATGAGAATCTTAGGAGCGAAGGCAGAGATGAAGGCGGCGCGGAGGACTTCGTCCTGGTCGCAATAGATGGTTGCGTATCTGGCGCCGGCGACGAAACGGCGGACGAGCCTGGCATGCGCATAGGCCGTGTAATCGAGATGCGTCATTACACCATCGGGCGACAGCTGATTTTTCCTGCCGGGCAAGTCCGGACGCTCCGGGTCAGGCAAGGCGTTCTCCCAACGGCTCTTCGCGGCAATCAGTTCGTCCACCGTCATTTCTTCGCTATCGAAATTCGGACGAATATCCGTTCTCGATTTTCCAGCCATCCGCTCGAATTCGGCATTGAGCCAATATTGCGATTGGGCCCGGAAGTAGCTTCGCCTGTCGGGTGCGAAATCGCCATTTACGGCCGCGGCGTCTTCGACCTCGGTCTGGTTGATATCGGGGTCGAAGTTGAGGTGATGACCGAGCACATATCCGCTGTCGGCTTCCACCGTACAGATGGCGGTGAGCTGAATGTTTTTCCGGGCTGACTTGCTGCGCCAGTTTATCATGTAGTCCTGCCGGTCGACGCAGAGCCGCACGCGCTTTCTTTCGATGCGATGAGCTCGGCCTTCGCGCTCTCCGGCAAATCCGCGGCACTGCCGGTAGAGGAAGTCGAGCTTGTCATAGACGGCTGACGCCGAGAGCCCCGTCACCTCCATGATGCCGCGGAGCGGCTTCTTCGACACGACTTCGGCAAAGACGGTGCGATTGAAATGCGGCGCCTTCTGCCGCACCGTCGACTTAATCGTTACCGAGAAGGTCTTCCGGCATGCCTTGCATCGGAACCGCTGGGTCCCGCCGCGATTACCCTGCGACGCATAGGCTTCCGGACGGGAATACACGCCGGCACCGGCGTTCGCGCAGCTCGAGGCCGGACATGACGGCTCCGGACGGGGCTCGAGATAGGAGGAAATGCGCGCCAGCTCCGCGGCGATTGCCTCATTGCTCTTGATTGAAAGAGTTCGCAGGCACCGCTTGCATTTGAGAAAGCTGTCCGGCGCCAGCCTGGCGTCCCCGGACAGCACATAATCATCCCGCGGCGCCGGCGCGCCCGACGAGGGGCGGCCCCTGCGAACGAATGGCCTGGCCGGATTGCCGAAGTTCGAACAGGCGGGATTCCGGCAATAATTGACCTGGATATCTCCAAAAACCCCGGGAATCCGGGGCATACCAGATGTTGATTTCCGTCTCTGGCCAGCCATCCTGCCTCACGAAGATTTCTTCGCGACCGAAGCGAAAGCGGGATAACCCCTAAGTGGCCGTCCCGCTTCCTACTTTAGACAGGGTTTCATGAATGTTCTACCTGAAACCACCAGTTACACGAACGGCTGGACCCGAAGGCCCGCCCCGCATTTCGCACCGGACGAAACCCCGTCCTACTTCTTTTTCTTGGCCGGCGCCTTGGCCTTCGAAACGCCCTTGGCGACGGCGGGATCGATCTTCTTGCAGGCGTCCACCAGGCCCTTGACCGCATTGACCGAACCCATGAACTGCTTCTTCTCGGCCGCGTTGAGATCGATCTCGACGACGCGCTCGACACCGCCGGCGCCGATCACCACCGGCACGCCTACATACATGTCCTTCACGCCGTACTGGCCGTTGATATAGGCCGCGCAGGGCAACACGCGCTTCTGGTCGCCGAGATAGGCTTCGGCCATCTGGATGCCGGAAGCGGCCGGCGCATAAAAGGCCGAGCCCGTCTTCAACAGGCCGACGATTTCGGCGCCGCCGTCGCGTGTGCGCTGGATGATCTTGTCGAGCTTCTCTTTCGTGGTCCAACCCATCTTGACGAGGTCGGGCAACGGAATGCCCGCAACCGTCGAATAGCGCGCCAGCGGCACCATCGTGTCGCCATGCCCGCCCAGCACGAAGGCCGTCACGTCTTCGACCGAAACCTTGAATTCCTCGGCCAGGAAGTAACGGAAGCGCGCGCTGTCGAGCACGCCGGCCATGCCGACAACCTTGTTGTGCGGCAGGCCCGAGAACTGCCGGAGCGCCCAGACCATCGCGTCGAGCGGATTGGTGATGCAGACGACAAAGGCGTTCGGCGCATATTTGGCGATGCCTTCGCCGACCTGTTTCATCACCTTGAGGTTGATGCCGAGCAGATCGTCGCGGCTCATGCCGGGCTTGCGCGGCACGCCCGCCGTGACGATGACGACATCGGCACCCTTGATGCCTTTGTAGTCGTTGGCGCCCGAAAGCGCTGCATTGTAGCCCTCGACCGGCGAGGTCTGGGCAAGGTCGAGCGCCTTGCCCTGCGGCAGGCCTTCGGCAATGTCGAAAATGACGATGTCGCCGAGCTGCTTGAGCCCCGCGAGAAGTGCCAGCGTGCCGCCGATCTGGCCGCCGCCGATAAGTGCGATTTTCTTGCGCGCCATGGTGAGAAGCCTCCGGAATGCCTGCGCCCTGTATGATCTGGCAGCCTAGTAACCTGAATCCGCGCGTTCCGCAACGGACGGACGCAAGCCCGGTAACCGGAATTTAACCATGAATGAGGTATCAATTTGACACAGTTGCCCACGCGGCAGCATGATTTCCAGCAGGCGAGTTGGGTTCCGGTACGCGCATAAGTCGCAAGTTTGCGATGGCCGGGCGGAACGACGTGCCAAGGTCCGGGGGGACCGGGCGCAACCATCCGGGCCGCAGGTTGCGGCCGGCCGGTGTAACGGGGGCGTGCGTGATGTCAGTAGAGCGGGCCCATCCGGGTCGGCGTGGCGGGGCTGCAAAGGCGGTTCTCGCGGTTGCGGTTTGTGCGGGCCTTTCAGGTTGTGCCGCACCCGCCATCGGTGTCCTGACTGTCGGACAGCTTCTGACTGTTGCCGGAATTTCCTCCACCGTGATGACCGGCCGGGATCTCGGCGAGCATGTCGTGTCGGCATTGACCGGCAAGGACTGCCGTTTTCTCGAAAGCCTGCTCCGGAACGGCCGCGCCTTTTGCGAGACGCCGGGCTCCGACGCGACGCAGGACGATTTCGGCGGCGTGATCGCGCTTCTCGAAGGTCCGGACGGCGGCAAACGCGAAACGCGCGTCGCCGCTTCCGAACTCGACCCGCATGTGCTGGGCTTCGCGCCGGTGGACCGCCGGGCGGCGCATGAGTTCTCGCTGGAGATCGCCCGTGAGGCGGCGCGCGACAAGCCGCGCGAGAGCGTTTCCTTCGGCATGATGTCGGCGACCTTCGGCCAGTCCTTCGACTACCGTCTCGATCTCGGACCCGAACACGCTTTCCCGTCCCGGATCGCCGAAAACCCCGCACCGACCGCCGAGGCGCTCGGCCTGCGCCCGTCGAAGAAACTCTGAAAATTCAGTCGGCGCTTCTCAACGCAAGATAATCGAGGCTCTGCATCTCGATCAGCCGCGATGCCGTGCGCTCGAACTCGAACGCGCCGTCGCCCTTTTCGTAAAGCGACTGAGGCACGGCGGCGGCTGACAGGATCACTTTCGTCTTTGCCTCGTAAAGCGCATCGATCAGCGTGACGAAACGTTTGGCCTCGTTGCGTCGCTCCGGCCCCATCGCCGGCACATCGCGGATAATGACCGTGTGAAAGCTTTGCGCGATCTTCAGATAGTCGGCGGCGCCGAGAGGTTTCGCGCATAGATCGGCAAACGAAAACCGCGCCACGCCGTGTGCTGCTTCCGGCACTTCGACCGCGCGGCCCTTCAACGCTAGCGTCATCGGTTCGCCGCGTTTCGCATCGGTCAGCTTTTCGAACGCTTCGTCGAGCGCGGCCGCGGCGGCGGCGTCGAGCGGCGTATGGTAGACCGGCAATCCCCTGATGCGGTCGAGCCGGTAATCGGTGGCGCTGTCGAGATGCAGCACATCCATCCGCGCCTTGACGAGATCGATGAAGGGCAGGAAGCGGTGCCGGTTGAGCCCGCCCTCGTAAAGCCCGTCCGGCGCGCGATTGGACGTCGCGACGACGACGACGCCAAGCGCAAAGAGCTGCGAGAACAGCCGCCCGAGGATCGAGGCGTCGGCAATGTCGTGAACCTGGAATTCGTCGAAGCAGAGCAACGCCGCCTCACGTGCAATCGCCGCCGCGACCGGCGGGATCGGATCGTCGCCCTTGACCCTCCCGGCCTTCTCGCGCTGACGCCATGCGTGGATATGCGCATGCACCTCCTGCATGAAGGCATGGAAATGCACGCGGCGCTTGGGTGCGATGGCGACGGTCTCGAAGAAGAGATCCATCAGCATCGACTTGCCGCGCCCGACGCCGCCCCAGATGTAGAGCCCTTCGGGCGGCGTCACCGGACGGCCGAAGCCGAGAAAGGCAAAGGGGCCGACCTTCTTGCCGGGCAACCACTCGGCAAGTTCGTTGGCGAGATGCTGCAGATGCTGGGCGGCATGAGCCTGCGCCGCGTCCTCGGCGATTTCGCCCCGCGCGATCTTCTCGCGATAGACGGACAGGGGACCGGAGCTCATTGCAAGGCGGCGTTGCAGACCATGATCCGACCGGCATAGCGCGAAACGGCGCCGGGTTCACCTGCAATCTTGAATCAAGGCATCGCCCGCCAGGCATCCATATAGGGATCGAGCGCCACCGCGCGGTCTTCGTCCGACAGCGGCAGATCGAAATGTTCCGCGAGCGCCGTGGCGATTTCCTCGGCATTTTCAAGGCGCCGGTTCTCGACCCGGCCGTCGAGATGGCGGATCGTCAGATTGCAATTGAAGAGCGTGATGCGGCGGTCCGCGAGCGGTCGGGCAACGATCAGGAATTGCATGAAAATCGATTGCGGATGGGTCGAGGTGTACCAGTTGGCAATCTCGTAATCGGCCCGCGTCTGTGGATCGAGAGTAAAGCGATAGACATTGCCCCATTCCTCGCCGAGCTTGGCCTGCAGCATGTAGCCGTCGCCATCGGCGATGAGCCGGCGCGGTTCATGCGGCGTCTGCTGCTCGATGTCCGTTTCGAGACGGATCGGCCCTGTCATGGTGAGACCGCCAAAGCCGATATCGGCAAGGAAACGCCCCTCCGGCAGCTCGATGAGCGAGAGCATGTGCGAGGGGCCGGTGTCGACGTCGTCCGGCGTCTTCCAGCGCACACGGCCGATCAGCGTCGTGATGTCGAAGCCGAGCTCACGCAGCACGGCGGCAAAGAGCCCGTTGACCTCGAAGCAATAGCCGCCGCGCCGCGCGCCCACGAGCTTCTGCTGCAGGGCGGGAAGGTCGAGCACAACCGGCCGCTTCGCCAGCACCGAGAGATTCTCGAACGGGATCGCCAGCGCATGGGCGTAATGCAGCGCCTTCAATGTTTCAAGCGTCGGCGCGCGCGCACCCGAATAGCCGATGCGTTCGAAATAGGCATCAAGATCGAGAGACATGCCGGCAGTCCTTTCGGCAAAAAGGCTTCCGCACATATGGGAATGGCGCCGCCCGAGGGAAGCGCCATTCCGATTTTTCAAGACAGGGCCATCCTACTTCATCGTCGGTATGACGAAGGAGGAACCCTCCTTGAGGCCGGTCGGCCAGCGCGAGGTGACGGTCTTGACATGCGTCCAGAACCGGACGCCTTCCGGCCCGTGCTGGTTGGTGTCGCCGAAGGCCGAACGCTTCCATCCGCCGAACGTGTGATAGGCAAGCGGCACCGGGATCGGCACGTTGATGCCGACCATGCCGACCTGCACACGGGAGGCAAAGCTGCGCGCCGCGTCGCCGTCACGTGTGAAGATCGCAACGCCATTGCCATATTGATGTTGCGTCGGCAGCGCCGCCGCCTCCTCGAAATCCCTGGCGCGCACGACCTGCAATACGGGGCCGAAAATCTCGTCCTTGTAGGATTTCATTTCCGGCGTCACATGATCAAACAGCGAACCGCCGAGGAAATAGCCGTTCTCGTAGCCCTGCAGCTTGAAGCCCCGCCCGTCGACCAGCAGCTTCGCGCCTTCCTTGACACCCATGTCGATATAGGAACTGACCTTCTCCAAATGGGCCTTGCTGACAAGCGGCCCGTAGTCGCTGTCCGATGCGGTCGAAATGCCGACCTTCAGCGCCTGCACGCGCGGCACAAGCTTCTCGACGAGACGGTTCGCCGTTTCCTCGCCCACCGGCACCGCGACCGAGATCGCCATACAGCGCTCACCGGCAGAGCCGTACCCTGCGCCGATCAATTCGTTGACGACCTGGTCCATGTCGGCATCGGGCATGATGATCGCATGGTTCTTCGCGCCGCCCATCGCCTGCACGCGCTTGCCGTTGGCGGCGCCCGTCGCATAGACATATTGCGCGATGTCCGACGAGCCGACGAAGCTGATCGCCTGGATCGCCGGATCGGCGAGGATCGCGTCGACCGCTTCCTTGTCGCCATTGACGACATTGAGCACACCCGCCGGCGCGCCCGCTTCCATGAAAAGTTCGGCGAGCCGGATCGGCACCGAAGGATCTTTCTCCGACGGTTTGCAGATGAAGGTGTTGCCGCACGCGATCGAGACGCCGAACATCCACATCGGGATCATCGCCGGAAAGTTAAACGGCGTGATGCCGGCGCAGACGCCCAAGGGCTGGCGCATCGAATACATATCGATGCCGGGGCCGGCGCCCTCGGTGAACTCGCCCTTCATCAGATGCGGGATGCCGCAGGCGAACTCGATCACTTCGAGACCGCGCTGAATGTCGCCCTTCGAGTCGGCGATCACCTTGCCGTGTTCCGACGACAGCAGCTCGGCGAGCTCGTTCATATTGGCTTCAAGCAGGCGCTTGAATTCGAACATCACCCGCGCGCGGCGCTGCGGATTGGTGGCCGCCCAATCCGGGAAGGCCTTCGCCGCGACTTCGACCGCGGCGCGGAGCTCGGCGGCGCTCGCCAGCGGCGTTCGCGCCGTCACCTCGCCCGTGTTCGGATTGGTCACATCGAGAAAGCGCCCGCTGGCGCCCTTGACGTGCTTGCCGCCGATAAAATGCGTCAGATCCTTCACCATGGCGTTTGCCGCGAAACCCCGCTCCCGCCTGGGTCCCGCGCCTCCCTTATTTGTGGCAGTTGGGGTCTGTTTAGCGCGGGCTCCGACAAGGCGGCAAGGCCCGCCGGCGCCGATTCGGGGCCGTGCAACCCGTTTCGGCTCCGGAAGGGCCGTGACCTAACGTCAACAGACCGAAAAGAATCCTCATAATTGGCCGTTTCGCTGTGGCCTTTCGGCCCAAATCATCACTAACATTGCCCCGGGCGCCTGTCGAAACCATGCGGGAGAAGCCGGGGGGCCCTTTTCAGGCTGTGGGGATTAAGCAGCCGGGGTGAAACAAACGGGCGAAACGACCGCCAAGAGGAAATTACCATGTCCAATTTCATGAAGACCGCCATTGCCATCATCGTGCTCGCCGTCGTGCTGGTGATCGGGTACCGGATGATGAACCCTGAAGACGCGACCGTCGGCGACGCCGTCGACAGCATGATGGAAGATGCCGGAGACGCCGCGGACGCTGTGGGCGAAGCCGCGAGCGACGCAATGGGCGCCACCGAGGAAGCAGCGGAAGACGCGATGGGCGCCACCGAGGAAGCGGCCGACGACGCGATGGACGCCGCCGAAGAAGCGGCCGACGACGCGGGCGACGCGGCCGAGGAAGCCTATGACGACATGACTGGCGAAGAAGAGGCGGTCGAATAAGACCTGCCGCTTCCGAGGGGGACGATCCGGCCCGCGCCGTCGAAAGACAGCGCGGGCCGTTTCTTTTACGTCAGCAACAAGCGGAGAGAGGCTTCGCCGCCGGCTCGGACTTCGCGGATGACGGCGCGCAGCCGCAGACCGATTGATCCGCATCCGTCATATCGAGTTTCGCGAGTTCCGGGCCGGTGCCGAACTCGTCCATCTGATGCATCGTGTAGAACGCTTCCCAGCGCACACCATCGGGATCGGCCGTCCAGCTCTTTTCGGATTTGGCGTAGCAGCAGGTCGTGATGCCTTCGGGAAGGTAAGGCGCTTCCGCTTCCTTCAGCCTGCTGAAGATCGGCTCGAGCTCTTCCGGCGCATCGACCTGGATGCCGGCATGGGCAAAGCCCTTTTCGCCCGAAAGCGTTTCGACGACGAAATTGACGCGCGGATCTTCGAGCATCCATTTCGCATAGCCCGTACGTCGCACCGAAGGCTCGGCGCCGAACAGGGTGGAGTAGAAAGTGACGGACTTTTCAAGGTCTTCGACCCCAAAGCTCACATGCAGACGCTTCATCAGACGCACTCCTTTTGAGCGGATTTTACGGGCGCCACGGCGCAGGGGGATAAAGTCCCGCAGGCGCCCTGGCAGCAATCGTCGAGCAGGAAGCCTGTCAGTCCGAGCATCGCATCGAGATTGACCTTGTAGACGATCGAGCGTCCCTCGCGCCGCGAGGTGACCAGACCGGCATGGGCCAACTCCTTGAGATGAAAGGACAAAGTGGCCGGCGGCACGGAGAGCGCCTCAGCCATTTCGCCGGCTGCGAGCCCGCCCTTACCGTCCTCGACGGCATGGGCGCGCACCAGCGCGCGGAAAATCGCGAGACGGGTTTCCTGAGCAAGGGCCGACAAGGCCGATATGGCGGCTTCCATTTCCATATTTCGATAAATATAGAAATGAAGACGAAAGTCAAGAGGCGGGAGCGCCGGAAAGCGCCTCTGTCATCGAACTGTCAAAAAACTGTCACAAACACCGCTTATCCCCGCCCCTGAAAATACTTGTCCCCGGTTTGGGCGGCCCCGCCGCGCACGGCAAACGATTCGCGCAGCGCGCCCGACAGGGAACAAATGGCCGGGGACAAGTTTTGCGACCCGATCGGAGAAATTTCGCCGGAAAAACTTGTCCCCGCCCGTTAAAGAGCAAGCGGACCCTCCAGCCGCTTTCTTCTCCGGCGTCAGCATCCCTCAAGATCTGATGCCGCGGCCCGCGCCGTCTATCCCCCCTTGGCGGCGCGGGCCGGCTTCGCCCGCGCTAGACTGTGCGGACAACGGAGGACCCCATGATCGTCATCACCGGCACGGCGAAAATCGCCGATGAAAACCGCGACGCCTTCCGGCCGGTCGCCGAGCGCCAGGTGCGGCTCTCGCGCGCCGAAGCCGGCAATGTCGCCTACGGCTATTACGAAGACCAGATGGAGCCAGGGCGCTTTTTCTTCTACGAGGAGTGGAAGGACCGCGCCGCGGTCGACTTCCATTTCGCGCAGAGCTATTGCCATGAATTCATGGAAGCCGCCCGCGCGCTCGCCGAAACGCCGCCGGAAATTTCGATCCGTGAAGTCATGGTGAAGGAAGCGTAAACCCTCCGGATGCGGAGGACCGGATTTCCGCGGATTTTCGGATGGCGAGCGAATGTCAAGGCGCCACAACCGCCTGCACGTTCACCTCGTATTCAGACCCCGGGGCTTAGGCTTTTCACAAGACGGCGCCGGATGAACGCGCCGGCATTTCGGGTCCCAGGCCCCGGCTGCGTCGCGAGCGCCCCGGCATATCCTGGCCCTCCCAAAACCCGGCCCGCCACTCGCAGGGGCCGGGTTTTTCTTTTGGGCCGCGCCTGCCCCGCCCCTCCTCTATAGTGTGCACCCGCGCCGCTTCAGGAGGACACCTTCATGATTCGCAGCTTCCGCCTCGCCGCCGCATTTGCCGCCCTGCTGTTGCTTGGCGGCTGCTTCGTCTCGACGACCGACCTGATCCCGGCCGCCGACGCCGATTATCCGGTGGCGGACGATGCGCGCTTTGCGCTGCACGCGCTTGATGAGGACGGCGCGCGAACGGGCGCGAAGCCCGGCATCGCCCATGTGTCGCGCGATGGCGACCGCTACACGATGGTGGTCAACGATCACGGCAAGCCTTTCACCGGACGGATGAAGGAAATCGCGCCCGGTCTTTATGCGGTGATGGCGCGCGAGGCGGACGGCGATCCGGTGGACGGCAATCTCTATGCGCTGCTCGAACGCGACGGCGCGGACTGGAAACGCTGGGGCATGGTCTGCCCGGAATTCGTTTCGCTCGCCGAGCGGCGCGGCGTCCGGCTTTCGGATTTCGGCATCACGCTCGAGAGCAGCGATTGCGCGGTGAAGGATTTTGCGAGCCTGACAAAGGCGCTGCTGTTCGCGCATGAATTCGGCAAGCCGGACGCGGTTTATGTGGCGGAGTGAACTTCACCCTCAATTGTCATCCCGGCGGAAGCCGGGATCCATCTGAGATCACAACAAGCGGAGAGGCCCATGGACCCCCTGAGTTCACAAACGAAGTGCAACACCAGCTTAAGGTGTTGCGATGGGGCACAAATACAAGCAATTCACTCTCGAAGACCGGTGCGAGA
>PHEO01000046.1 GCA_002841195.1 Alphaproteobacteria bacterium HGW-Alphaproteobacteria-11 | reverse complement strand
GTCGAAAAAATCGTCGAAACCGGCATCACCCCCGCCGAGGAACTGCTCGCTCTCTATCACGGCCGCTGGAACGGCTCGGTCGACCCGGTGTTCAAGGAATTCGCGTTTTAGGCGGCGGTCGCGCGGCAACAACGGAGCGAATTCCATGTTCAGTCACGTCACCATCGGTTCGAGCGAGCCGCAAAAGCTCGAAGCTTTCTGCGACGCGGCGCTGGCAACGCTCGGTATCGCCCCCTTCTTCAAGGTACCGGGAACTCTGTCTTACGGCACGGCCGCGGGTCCCAAGGTCTTCGTCGTGACGCCCTTCGACGGCAACCCGCATCTTCCGGGCAATGGCTGGCACGCCGCCTTCCTCGCCCCCGACCGCAAGTCGGTCGATGCCTTCCACGCCGCGGCCCTGAAAATGGGCGGCACCAGCGAAGGCGCGCCGGGCCTCCGCCCCCACTACCATCCGAACTACTACGGCGCTTACGTCCGCGACCCCGAAGGCAACAAGCTGCAGGCGGTCTGCCACAGCAAGAAGGGATGAAGCGCATCCTGGTCATCGGCTGCTCCGGCGGCGGCAAGTCGACGCTCGCCCGCGCGCTGGGCGAGAAGCTCGGCCTGCCGGTCGTCCATCTCGACGTGCTGTTCTGGAAGCCGGGCTGGGTCGAAAGCTCCTATGACGAGTTCCGCCCGAAGGTCGCCGCCGCGGTCGCCGAAGACCGCTGGATCGTCGACGGCAATTTCAGCCGCACCTTCGACTTGCGCCTGCCGCGCGCCGACACAATCGTCTGGGTCGACCAGACGCGCCGGGTCTGCCTCTGGCGCGCCTTCCGCCGCACGCTGACGCTGTTCGGCAAAACCCGCGCCGACCTCGCGCCGGGCTGCCCGGAAAAGATCGACCCGGCCTTCTACCGCTTCATCTGGAATTTCAAGCGCACCCATGACGCGATGATCGAGGAAGCGCTGACCCGCGACGCGGCCCATGCAAAACAGTTCCGTCTACGGAGCGACAGGGAGATCGCGGCCTTTCTGGAAGCGACGTGAAGACAACAAGGAGCTCAGCTTCGGAGGGACAGCAAGAAATAGAAGTAGAGGAAGAGGAAAATCGGAACGCCAAAGGCTAATGCAATCGACCGGTGAGCCATAAGGTCGTTCCGTTTACCGATCTCTGTTTCTTCCGCAGTGTTGGGAAACAGCAACTCTTCAAGGCCGTCGAGCGGATATGCCCCTCTATAAAGAGCCAGAAACAAATGAACCGAATACGCGAAGGTCGACAAGGCTACTATGATTGTCAGCGTTGCGAGCAGCGGATGGCCCGCACGAAAGAGTACATAGCCCAAAAACCCGATGTGCCCGGAAACGACCACGCCGGCGAAATCGAAGACAGTCTTCCTTATCAGGCGTTTATTGCTCCATCGTCGGAGTTCGCCAGCTCTCCAGAGATGGACTCTCGCTACAAAATAAACACACAAGATAAAGCCAACAGGGCCAAGCAGGAAAAGCGGCAAAAGCCAATACGGCTTGTCGGCAAGCATCGTCACCCAGATAGGCATAACGAAAATGGTGCTCGTCAACATGGAGAGCAACCAGAAAAGAAGAAAGACGGCGGACATAACAAGTACCAGCGCCAACCTCAACACAGCGGGCTGCTGTTCGATCCACGAGAGCCCATCATCAAGACGATCGACCGACGGGCGCGTGATCGCAGTGTCCTTGGTGTCGCTTTGGTCCATGTCCCAGCTTTCCCCGACGCATACGGTATCCGGGCTTGTTCGTTCTGTCAGCATCGGACCGTATTTCGACGGCGGTCTTTCTCATGTCGGGGGGCGGCAGGGCGATGCGGGAGGCTGAGGCGGACCCTCTGTTTCAAATCAGAGGCACCAGTAATCTGTCTACGGAGCGACAGGGAGATCGCGGCCTTTCTGGCGTCGCTCTGAACCCGGCGCTTTCGCGGGCCGCGCTGCGCATGATTCGCGCTGCGTCGCCGGCGGCCTCAAAACCGGGGATAAATTCCGACTTATCCCCGCCCGGCCGCAAAAACTTATCCCCGGATATGAGGCCACAGACGGGGTTTGTGACAGTTTTATGACAGTTCGGTGACAGAGGCACCCTGAAACTGTCAAAAAGCGGGGATAAGTCGTGCCTTGTTCCGTGGACGGATAATCACGCCGCCTTTGCCGTGCCGCCCACCGTCAGCCCGTCGATGCGGAGCGTCGGCTGGCCGACGCCCACCGGCACGCCCTGTCCGGCCTTGCCGCAGGTGCCGATGCCGGGGTCGAGCTTCATGTCGTTGCCGATCATCGAAACGCGCGTCAGTACGTCCGGCCCGTTGCCGATCAGCGTCGCGCCCTTCACCGGCGCGCCGATCTTTCCGTTTTCGATCAGATAGGCTTCCGTGCAGGTGAAGACGAACTTGCCCGACGTGATGTCGACCTGTCCGCCGCCGAACGACACCGCATAGATGCCCTTCTTCACCGACGAAAGAATTTCGTCCGCCTCGCGGTCGCCCGACAGCATATAGGTGTTGGTCATGCGCGGCATCGGTTGATGCGCGTAGGATTCGCGCCGCCCGTTGCCCGTTGGCGCCATGCCCATCAGCCGCGCATTGAGCCTGTCCTGCATATAGCCTTTGAGAATGCCGTCCTCGATCAGCACCGTTCGCGATGTCGGGGTGCCCTCATCGTCGATCGAAAGCGAGCCGCGCCGGTCGGCCAGCGTCCCGTCATCGACAACGGTGACGCCGGGCGCGGCGACGCGGCTTCCGAGCAATCCGGCAAAGGCCGATGTCTTCTTGCGGTTGAAATCGCCTTCGAGCCCGTGGCCGATCGCTTCATGCAAAAGGATGCCCGGCCAGCCGGGCCCGAGCACCACATCCATCTCGCCGGCCGGCGCCGGCACGGCTTCGAGATTGACGAGCGCCTGCCGGAACGCCTCGTCCACCTGTCCGCGCCATTTCAGCGGATCGATGAAGACGTCGTAGCCCATGCGCCCGCCGACGCCGTAGGAGCCGGTCTCTTGCCGGTCGCCTTCGCCGGCGACGATCGCCACATTGAGGCGCACCAGCGGCCGCACGTCGCGCAGTGTCGCGCCGCCGGCGCGGATGATTTCCACCGCCTGCCACTCGCCGGTCATCGACACCGACACCTGCCGCACACGCTTGTCGAGTCCGCGCGCATAGGCATCGATTTCGGCCAGCAATTTCGCTTTCTCCTCGAAGCTCTGGCCGCCCAGCGGATTGACGTCGGAATAAAGATGCGCGTTGGTGCGCGCCGGGCCTTCGGCCAGCGCGCCCGTATGCCCCGTCTTGACCGCCTGCACGGCGGCACTGGCGCGCTTCAGCGCGTCCTCGCTGAGCTCGGAGGCATGCGCATAGCCGGTCGCCTCGCCGGCGACGCAGCGCAGGCCGAAGCCCTGCGACGTGTCGAAGCTTGCGGTCTTGAGCCGGCCATCGTCGAAGCCGAGCGCTTCCGACTGCCGGTACTCCATGAAGAGCTCGCCGTCATCGGCCCCGCTCAGCGCCTCGCCGACCAGCCCCTCGACGCGCCCCCGGTCGAGCCCGGTCCGGGTGAAAAACAGATCGTCGGAAGATGCGCGGCTCATGGTCGTGTGATCCTTGATTAAAAATTACAGGCGGGCAGGGCGCTACCGGTCGAGCCATTCCTCGACCGGCACCAGCCGGCGCGGCAGGCCCGACAGGTCGCAGCGCACCACCTGCGGCGCGCAGCTATAGAGCGGATACTGCGTCACCTTCAGCGAGGCGAGATCGACCAGAAAGACGCCGTTGATCCGGCCGAACCAGTCGTCCCACTGCACGAAGCGCCAGTTTTGCCAGCCGTCGGGCGGCGGCGCCACGACATCGCCGACAAGATCGGGATGGGCGGCGCAGAAGCCGACCACGCAGCGGCCGGGATCGCTCTTGTCGAGCCAGGGCGCCGCCTCCGAGATTAGCTCCGGCGCCGCGCCGCCATTATGCGGCAGCAGCAGGCCGGCCGAAATCCGGCGTCCCAGGTGGAAATGAATCAAGGCTTCGTCGCGCATTGCGGGGGCGTCTTTCGACCGAATGGAAAATCCGGCAATATCCAACCTTTACTCTAGGGCATTTCGGGCGGCGGGGAAGGGCCCGGAGGGTGGAAATTCCGGCCGCGGGCGTGCCACGCCACCATCTCCGATTCGGTGTTTTATTGTGGCAAAACGTCGCAAATCCCGGCGCCCGCTGTGGCCTCTCACATTGCCTTGTCTATACTCGGCCTCACGAGTCGTCCGTGGCGCGGGGAGGGGTTCGATAATCCGCGGCGAAACGGGACGCCGTCAGGGATAAACGCCGCATGAGAATCCGGCGCAGGGCGACGGCGGAACTTGCGGCGGCGAACGGTTTATGGTTTCTGACGGCCAGCTTTGGCGGCCCGAGGGTGCGGCTCCAGGCGGGCCGGACGTAGAATTGACTAGCTGGGGATAAGCATGCGGTTTCTGATCGGTTTTGGCCTCTTCGCGATCGCTCTTGCGGGCGGGCATCTTGACGGTGGTTTCGCGACCGCCGCGTTTGCGGGCCAGCCGCATGATGGCGGTCTTGGCTTCCAGCCCTCCGCCTCTTCGGTGATGGACGACATCGTCTGGTTCCACGATTTCCTGCTCTGGATCATCACGATCATCGTCGTCTTCGTGACGCTGCTTCTCGGCATCGTCGTCCTGCGGTTCAACCGCAAATCCAATCCGAACCCCTCCAGGACCACGCACAACACGTTGCTTGAGGTCGGCTGGACGGTGATCCCGGTGATGATCCTCGTAATTATCGCCATCCCGTCCTTCCGCCTGCTCTACAAGCAGGTCGTGATTCCGGAAGCGGAATTGACGGTGAAGGCGGTCGGCTATCAGTGGTATTGGGGCTACGAGTATCCCGACCATGGCGACATCTCGATCATCTCGAACATGATCCCCGACGATCAGTTGCAGCCGGGCCAGCCGCGCCTGCTCGCGGCCGACTACGACATGGTGGTGCCTGTCGACACCACCGTCCGCGTCATCGTCACGGCGGCCGACGTGATCCATGCTTTCGCGGTCCCGTCCTTCGGCGTCAAGATCGACGCGATCCCGGGGCGCCTCAATGAAACCTGGTTCCGCGCCGACCGTACCGGCATGTTCTACGGACAGTGCTCGGAACTGTGTGGCACGCGACATGCCTTCATGCCGATCAGCGTCAAGGTTGTGACGCAGGAAGAATTCGAACAATGGGTCGCGCAGGAGCAGGCGGCGCTCGGCGGCGACGGAAAAGTGAAACTGGCTGAAGCCGGAGCGGTGGACGCGCGCTGAACGCGTTTCCATCACGGTAAGGCAAAAGCATAAAACCGGAAGAACGAAGGGTTACAGAGATGGCAGGGCAAGCTGCGGGTGCGCACGCCGATCACGCCGACCACCCCACGGGTTGGAAGCGTTACGTCTATTCGACGAACCACAAGGACATCGGCACGATGTACCTGATCTTCGCGATCATCGCGGGGGTCATCGGCGGCGCCATGTCGGTCGTCATGCGCATGGAGCTGCAGCTTCCGGGCGATCAGGTTCTGGGCGGCGACTACAACCTCTTCAACATGCTGGTGACGGCGCACGGTCTGATCATGATCTTCTTCATGGTCATGCCGGCGATGATCGGCGGTTTCGGCAACTGGTTCGTGCCGCTGATGATCGGTGCGCCGGACATGGCCTTCCCGCGCATGAACAACATCTCGTTCTGGCTGCTGCCGCCGGCGCTGGCTCTTCTGGTGATCTCGATGTTTGTGCCGGGCGCCCCCGGCGGCACCGGCGCCTCGGGCGGCTGGACGATCTATCCGCCGCTCTCGACCTCCGGCTCGCCCGGACCGGCGATGGACTTCGCCATTCTTGCGCTGCATATCGCGGGTGCATCGTCGATCCTCGGCGCCATCAACTTCATCACCACGATCTTCAACATGCGCGCGCCGGGCATGACGCTGCACAAGATGCCGCTCTTTGTCTGGTCGATCCTGGTGACGGTCTTCCTGCTGCTGCTCTCGCTGCCGGTTCTGGCGGGCGCCATCACGATGCTGCTCACTGACCGCAATTTCGGCACGACCTTCTTCGCGCCCGAAGGCGGCGGCGACCCGATCCTGTTCCAGCATCTTTTCTGGTTCTTCGGGCACCCGGAAGTCTACATCCTGATCCTGCCGGGCTTCGGCATCGTCAGTCAGATCATCTCGACCTTCGCGCGCAAGCCCGTCTTCGGCTATCTCGGCATGGCCTATGCGATGGTCGCCATCGGCGTCATCGGCTTCGTCGTCTGGGCGCACCACATGTACACGGTCGGCATGTCGGTCAACACGCAGGCCTATTTCGTGGCCGCGACCATGGTCATCGCGGTGCCGACAGGCATCAAGATATTCTCCTGGATCGCGACGATGTGGGGCGGGTCGATCGACTTCAAGACGCCGATGCTCTGGGCGGTCGGCTTCATCTTCCTGTTCACCATCGGAGGCGTAACGGGCGTGGTGCTGGCCAATGCCGGCGTCGACCGCGCGCTCCACGACACCTACTACGTGGTGGCGCATTTCCACTACGTGCTGTCGCTCGGTGCCGTCTTCGCGATCTTCGGCGGCTGGTACTACTGGTTCCCGAAAATGTTCGGCTACATGTACTCCGAGTTCGTTGGCAAGCTGCATTTCTGGGTCACGTTCGTCGGCGTGAACATGGTCTTCTTCCCGCAGCATTTCCTCGGGCTGCAGGGCATGCCCCGCCGCTATGCGGACTATCCGGATGCCTTTGCCTATTGGAACTACATCTCGTCGATCGGGTCCTACATTTCGGCCTTTGCCGTCCTGATCTTCCTCTACGGCGTGGCCCAGGCTTTCATCCGCAAGGAAAAAGCTGCCAACAGCCCGTGGGGCGAGGGCGCGACGACGCTGGAGTGGACGCTCTCCTCGCCGCCGCCGTTCCACCAGTTCTCGGAACTGCCGCGCATCAAGTGATGATCGCTCCGGCCGGGTCCGCCCGGCCGGAGTATCCCTTTCGGGACGGACGCCCGGCCGCATCGGGAAATGAAAGCATCGACCGTCAATGTCCGACAGAGCGATCAGCAAGCAAGAGTTCGACCGGCGCGTCCTGCACGAAGGTGGTATGGGCTCCGCGCGCGATTTTTTTGCCCTGCTGAAACCCCGCGTCATGTCGCTGGTGATCTTCACCGCCTTTGTCGGTCTTGTGGTTGCCCCCGGCGCCATTCATCCGGTCATTGCCTTCACGGCGCTGCTCTGCATCGCGGTCGGCGCCGGCGCCTCCGGTGCGCTCAACATGTGGTACGACGCCGACATCGACGCGAAGATGGCGCGCACCGCCGGCCGGCCCATTCCGCAAGGCCGCGTGACGCCGGGCGAGGCGGCTGGTTTCGGTTCGATCCTTTCGGTCTTCTCGGTGATGACAATGGGGGTGCTGGTGAACTGGGTGGCGGCTTCGCTGCTCGCCTTCACCATCTTCTTCTATCTCGTCGTCTACACGATGTGGCTGAAGCGCAGCACGTCGCAAAACATCGTCATCGGCGGTGCGGCCGGCGCGTTCCCCCCGATGATCGGCTGGGCCGCGGTCACGAGTTCGCTGGCGATCGAGCCGCTGGTGCTCTTTCTGATTATCTTCATGTGGACGCCGCCGCATTTCTGGGCGCTGGCGCTCTATCGCAGCGACGACTACGAAAAGGTCGGCGTACCGATGCTTCCGGTCGTTGCGGGCGAGGCGGAGACGCGCCGCCAGATTCTGATTTATTCGCTGCTGCTCGTGCCGGTGACGTTGCTGCCGGCGGCGCTCGGCTTTGCCGGGCCGCTTTATGCGGGCGCGACCGCCGCGCTCGGCGCTGGTTTCCTGTGGCTCGCTTTCGGCCTCTGGCGGAGCCGCCGCGGCGCGGCGCAGGACAAGGCGGCCAAACGTCTCTTTGGCTATTCGATCCTTTATCTTTTCCTCGTTTTCTCGTTGCTCCTGGCCGAGAAGGCGTTCGGAATCGCCGCTTTCAGCGCGATTCCGCTATTGTGAGTACGAAATGACCGATGAAGACGAAAGCAAGCGCCACGAGGTCGCGCCGCCGGTCTGGACCGACGAGCAGCTCAAGCGCCGCCGTCAGCGCAATCTTGCGATTGCATGGACGCTGGCGGGTCTGATGTTGCTGTTCTTCATCGTGACGATTGTAAAACTCGGGGGCAATGTAGCGAACCGCCCGATTTGATTGCGGATTGCTTCGGCGCCCGGCGCTGTTTTCGCGCCGGCGACTTGGAATAGCTGATCTGGCGGCGCGTGCCGCCTGCGAACTGGAGAGACGGGGACATGGCAGACGCCCACGCCAAACATCATGACTATCATCTGGTAGACCCGAGCGCATGGCCGATCGTCGGCGCCATCGGCGCTTTCATCCTGGCCATCGGCGCGGTCACGTGGATGCACGGTTCGCCCGCCTGGGCCATGCTGATCGGCTTTGCCATCGTCTTCTACACGATGTTCGGCTGGTGGCGCGACGTCGTTCGCGAAGCGCACAAAGGCGACCACACGCCGGTGGTGCAACTTCATTTGCGCTACGGCATGATCCTCTTCATCGCCTCCGAAGTGATGTTCTTCGTCGCCTGGTTCTGGGCCTTCTTCGATGCGAGCTTGTTCGCCGGCGAGGAAATCCAGGCCGCCCGCGTCGAATTCACCGGCGGCAGCTGGCCGCCCCAGGGCGTCGAGGTCTTCGATCCCTGGCACCTGCCGCTCATCAACACGCTGATCCTGCTGACCTCGGGCACGACCGTCACCTGGGCGCATCACGCGCTGCTGCATGACGACCGCAAGGGTCTCGTGCAGGGCCTCGCGCTGACGGTGGCGCTCGGCCTCATCTTCACGGCGGTGCAGGCCTACGAATACCAGCACGCGGCCTTCTCCTTCGCCGGCAGCATCTACGGCTCGACCTTCTTCATGGCGACCGGCTTCCACGGTTTCCATGTGATCGTCGGCACGATCTTCCTGATCGTCTGCCTGCTGCGCGCGATGAAGGGTCACTTCACGGCGAAACAGCATTTCGGCTTCGAGGCGGCCGCCTGGTACTGGCACTTCGTCGACGTGGTGTGGATATTCCTGTTCTTCGCCATCTACGTTTGGGCCTCGGTCGGCGCGGTCTATCACTGATCGCGGGCACGGCCTGCGGCGAATGAGGGGGCGGCCCGCCGACAGCGTGGCCGCCCTTTCGCTTGAAGGAGCACCATGAGCACGGAAAGCCACCAGATGCCGTCCTCCGTGACGGTGGCGTTGAAGTCCTGCTGTCCGGCCTGCGGTGCCGCGCCGCTCTATGACGGCTTCCTGACGGTGAAGCCCGTCTGCGGGCATTGCGGGGCCGACCTGTCCTTTGCCGACTCGGGCGACGGCCCGGCGGTCTTCATCATGATGATTGCCGGCTTCATCATTGTCGGGCTGGTGCTCTGGGTGGAATTCACCTGGTCGCCGCCCTATTGGCTGCATGCGCTGTTGTGGCTGCCGCTGACGATCGCCCTGCCGCTGCTTCTGCTGCGCCCGCTCAAGAGCTGGATGATCGCCCAGCAGTTCCGCCACAAGGCGCGCGAAGGACAGCTCGACATATGACCAACCGCTTCTTCCGCCCGCTGCTCTGGCCGACCCTGCTGACCGCGGCGATGCTGCCCGTATTGTTCGGCCTCGGCTTCTGGCAGGTCGAACGGCTCGAATGGAAGCGCGAGCTGATCGCGACGATGACCGAGCGCATGGCCGCCGAGCCGGTGTCATTGCCCGCGCCCGAAAGCTGGCCGTCGCTCGACGCCGCGGCACTCGAATATGCGCGCGTCTCGCTCACCGGCCGCTTCATGCACGAGCATGAGCTGCATTATTTCACGCAGAGCGAGACAGGCGCCCCCGGCTACGCGGTCATCGTGCCGCTCGTGCTGGCGGGCGAGGCGGATGCGATCGTCTTCGTCGATCGCGGTTTTGTCCCAGTGGCAATGAAGGACCCGGCGGCGCGCGCGGCGGCGCAACCCGAAGGTCAGGTGAGCCTCACCGGCATCCTGCGGACGCCGCAACCGCGCGGCGCGTTCGACGGCGCCGACGATCCGGAAGGCAACGTCTGGATGGTGCGCGATCCCGAAAAGATGAGCGCCCATCTCGGTCTGACGCATGTCGCGCCCTTCATCGTCGAGGCCGAGACAGACCCCGCGGCCGGGCCCTGGCCGAAAGCCGGCCGGACCCGTGTCGACCTGCCCAACAACCATCTCGACTACGCCCTGACCTGGTTCGGGCTGGCGCTGGTCCTGATCGCTATCTATTTGATTTATCACAGGTCTCAGGGCCGCTTCGGGCGCCCGAAACCCTGATTTCCGGCCATTTTGCCGCGACCCGCTCAGCACAATTGCCTCCCGCGCCGGGGCCGGATAGGGTAGCCCCTGACCGGCCCGCGAACCTCTTTCGCGCTGGCACTCCAGGAGATTATGGTGAAGTACGTCAGCACGCGGGGCGCCGCCCCGGAGCTTGATTTCGAAGACGCTTTGCTCGCGGGTCTGGCCCGCGACGGCGGGCTTTATGTGCCGGCGGAATGGCCGCAAATGAGCGAGCGCAAGATCAAGGCGCTGGCCGGCTTGCCTTACGAGGAGGTAGCCTTTCGCGTCATGCGGCCCTATATCGGCCCCTCGATCGACGATTCCACGCTGCAGCGGATGCTGGTCCGGGCCTATGAGGGCTTCAACCACCGCGCGATTGTGCCACTGACGCAAATCGGCCCCGGCGACTGGCTGCTTGAGCTCTTCCATGGGCCCACGCTCGCCTTCAAGGACGTGGCGATGCAGATACTCGCCCGGCTGTTCGACCATGTGCTGGCGGCGCGCGGCCGCCGCATCACGGTGGTCGGTGCGACGTCCGGCGACACCGGCTCGGCCGCCATCGAGGCCTTCAAGGGCCGCGACACGACCGACATTTTCATCCTCCACCCCAAGGGCCGCGTTTCCGAAGTGCAGCGCCGCCAGATGACGACGGTGCTCGACGCCAACGTCCACAACATCGCGGTCGAGGGTTCGTTCGACGATTGCCAGGCGCTGGTCAAGGCGATGTTCAACGATCATCGTTTCCGCGACGAGGTGGCGCTGGCCGGCATCAATTCGATCAATTGGGGCCGCGTCCTCGCCCAGATCGTCTACTATTTCACCAGCGCGGTGGCGCTCGGCGCCCCGGCGCGGCCTGTCGCTTTCTCGGTGCCGACCGGCAATTTCGGCGACATTTTCGCGGGCTACGCGGCTGCGCGCATGGGGCTGCCGGTTGCGCGCCTGATCGTCGCCACCAACGTCAACGACATCCTGGCGCGCGCGCTCGAAACCGGCCGCTACGAGGTGGGCACGGTCGTGCCGACCATCAGCCCCAGTATGGACATCCAGGTCTCGTCCAATTTCGAACGCCTGATCCACGACGCCTATGGGCGCGACGGCGCCGCGGTGACGCGGCTGATGCAGAGCCTTGCGCAATCGGGGGCCTTCGAGATCGACGCCGTTCGGCTCGACGCGATCCGCGCCATGTTCGGCGCGGCGCGCGCCGACGAGCAGGAAACCCGGGCGACGATCGAAGCGACGCTGAAGGCGACCGGCGAACTTGTCGATCCCCACACAGCGGTCGGCCTTGCCGTCGCGGCAAAGCTGCGTGGCGACGCGGATGTGCCGATGGTGACGCTGGCGACCGCGCATCCGGCGAAGTTCCCCGACGCGGTCGAGGCGGCGACAGGCATTCGCCCTGCGCTCCCGCCCGCCATGGCCGATCTCTTCACCCGCGAAGAGCGCCTGACGGTGCTTCCCAACGATCTCACAGCGGTCGAAGCGTTCATCCGCGAACGCGCCCGCTCCGTAACCGCGTAACCGTCGAAGGAGCCCGCCCATGTCCGTTGAAGTGACCAAGCTGGAAAATGGCCTGACCGTCGTTACCGACAGCATGCCGCATCTGGAGACCACGTCGGTCGGCGTCTGGGTCAACACCGGCGCCCGCCATGAGGATCTGCGTCAGCATGGCGTATCGCACATGCTCGAACACATGGCCTTCAAGGGCACCGAGCGCCGCTCGGCGCTGGCGATCGCCGAGGAAATCGAAACGGTCGGCGGCTATCTCAACGCCCATACGACGCATGAGGCGACGGCTTACTATGCGCGCGTCCTGAAGCAGGATCTGCCGCTCGCCGTCGATATTCTGGCCGACATCCTTCAGCATTCCGTTTTCGATCCGCAGGAAGTCGAGCGCGAGCGCGGCGTCATCATTTCCGAGATCGGGCAGGCGCACGACACGCCCGACGACATGGTTTTCGACTATCTGCTCGAGGCGGCCTATCCGGATCAGGCGCTCGGACGCTCGATCCTCGGCACCGTCGACACGGTGTCCGGTTTCGGCCGCGATGCGCTGCAGGGCTATATGAGCGAGCGCTATCTGGCGCCCGGCATGGTGCTGGCCGGCGCCGGCGGCATCGATCACGACGTGCTGGTCGCCCTGGCGCGCGACCGTTTCGGGGCGCTGCCGAGCCGCGTGACCAACGGTGCCGAGACGGCGCGCTTCTCCCGCGGCGAACGCCGCATTGAGCGCGATCTCGAACAGGCGCATCTGGCGCTGGCCTTCGAGGGGCCGACCTATTCCGATCCCGACTACTACACGGCACAAGTGCTCTCCGGCGTCCTCGGCGGCGGCATGTCCTCGCGTCTCTTCCAGGAAGTGCGCGAGAAGCGCGGCCTCTGCTATTCGACCTTCGCCTTCTCATGGTCGTTCGCCGACACCGGCGTCTTCGGGGTCTATGCCGGCACTTCGCCCGACGATGTGGCCGAGCTGTTGCCGGTGCTGTCCGGCGAAATAGGGCGGATCGGCGAGGACGCGACCGAGGACGAAGTCGTCCGCGCCCGCGCTCAGATCAAGGCCGGCCTGATGATGGGCCTCGAAAGCTCCTCGTCCCGCGCCGAGCAGATTGCGCGCCAGTTCACGGTCCATGGCCGTGTGTTGCCCATCGATGAATTGATCGAACGCGTCGAGGCGGTCGACGCCGCCGCGGTCCGCCGCTACGCCGGCCGGCTTCTGGGCGGCAAGCACATGGCCCTTTCGGCGATCGGCCCGCTCGATGGCAAGGATGGCGGACTTGAATCCTATGACCGGATCGCGGCAAGATTTGCAGGTTGAGGTCGCGGTGGGGAGGCGCGTCCGGCCATGGCATTTCTCCGTTCGATCACGAAGCCGGACACCGCGCCCCTCATTCTGGGCGAGGGCGTCTATCTGCGCACCCCGCAGCCCGGCGATTATGCCGCCTGGGCGCAACTGCGCGAAAACAGCCGGGATTTCCTGACACCCTGGGAGCCGACCTGGGCGCAGGACGATCTGACCAGAACCGCCTTTCGCCGCCGCCTCCGCCGCTATATGCGCGAAATCCGCGAGGATCATGCCTACCCCTTCTTCATCTTTCGCGAGCAAGATGAGGCCCTTGTCGGCGGATGCACACTGTCGGGTGTTCAGCGCGGGGTTCAGCAATCCTGTACGCTGGGCTACTGGGCAGGTGAAAAATATGCAGGGCAGGGCTATGTGACTGCCGCCGTCAGGGCGCTGGTCCCTTATGTGTTCGAGGAGCTGAAGTTGCACAGGTTGCAGGCGGCCTGTTTGCCCGAAAACGAAAGGTCCCGCGCTGTGCTGCGCAAATGCGGCTTCACCGAGGAAGGCAATGCGCGCGGCTATCTCCGCATCAACGGCATGTGGCGCGATCACGTCGTATTTGCCATCTTGCGCGACGATCCGCGCCGGTGATTTTGTGAAGGGGAGCAAGCAGCGGATGCGGCGACGGGGCCAGATGAAAGCGCGCATGCGCGGCGCGCTCGCGGCAATTTTTTTGGCGGCCGCGCTCCCCGGGACGGCGTTGGCGCTCGATGCCGTGGCGCTCGACGATCCGGCACCGGCGATCGATCTGACGCCCCATGCCGAGCAATACAAGGCCGACGGACGGCGCCTGACAATCGAACCGCCGCTGGCCGGCAGCGCCGAAGTCACCAGCGAAATCGAAGACGACGCAGCCGAAATCGACGAAGGCGTGCTGGCGGATGGCACCGTCGTACTGTTCGACGGCGAAGGCGCAACCGGCACATGGTCCGCCGTCGCGCTGCGCAACCGTTCCGCCGAGCCGGTGCGTCGCTACCTGGTGGCCGACGAGCGGGGCGAGGGTTTCGGCAATTTGTTCTGGCCGCTACCGCGCGAACCGGTCGACCGCGCCGTGGCGGCGGGCGGCGAGAATCCGGTGCCGACGTCCGGTGATCGGCGGCGCGGCTTTTCGGTCTTTGCCATATCGGCGGAAGCCGAAACCAGCATCACCGTGGCGCTTCACGCCGGCGAACCGCCGGCGGGCCTTTATCTCTGGCACGTCGACGCATGGACGTCCTTCATGCGGCGGCTGGCGCTGGTCGAGGGCGGCATGCTCGCGGTCGTCGCGGCCTTTGCGATCTATCTCTCGGCGCTGGCGATCCTGACCCGCGTGGCCGCGGCCCGTGCGACGGCGGGCCTTCTCGGCACCGGCTTTCTCGTGCTGCTGGCGGAGTTCGGCTACATCGCGGCACTTTTCGATCTCGCACCGCGATGGGACCTGACGGTCCGAACCTCGGCGCTGGCGCTTTTCGCTGCCGCCGTTTTCGCGCTTGAGCGATTTTTCCTCGATCTCGAACGCCTTGCGAAATGGCCTTCGCGCCTTGCGCGCATGATGTCATACGCGGCCCTTGCCGGCATTCCGCTGGCCCTTGTCAGCGTCCCGCTCGGCACATTCTACGTGCGCGGCATCGTCACCATCGCCGTCGCCGCCGGCGTGCCGCTGGTGGTGATGGCCGCGCGCCACGGCGTTCGCCCGGCCCAGCTCCTCATCCCGGGCGCGGTACTGTTCGGGATTGCGGGGCTCGTCGCCGCGTTTCATACCGCAGGCTGGATACCTGGCACCTTTGCCGGCACGACCTTCGCGGGCGGGCTCCTGACGGCGGCACTGACGCTCTTTGCCTTCGCCGCGGCCTATCACGCGCAGGGCGGCCGCCGCCGCGCCGATCTCGGCACCTTGCGCAGCGAACAGCGCAACGCCTTCGCCCTTTCCGGCGCGCGCATGGGCGTCTGGGACTGGGACGCAACCAACGACCGGCTCTATGTGTCGCCCTCGGTGGAGGCGATGCTGGGTCTCGATGCCGGCACGCTGGACGGCAATGAAGTGCTGTGGCGCGAACACATGCACCCCGCCGACCGCGAAACCTATCGCACCGCGCTCAACGCCTATTTTCATCGCGGCAACGTCTCATTCACGCTCGAATTCAGGATGCGCCATTCGGACGGCGCCTTCCGCTGGGTCGCGCTCAGCGCCAGTTGCGTCGCCGCCGCCGACACCGGCACCGCGCGATGCATCGGCACGGTGCGCGACATCTCGGCGCAGAAACACGCCGAAGAGCGGCTGCTGCATGACAGCGTGCATGACAGCCTGACGGGCCTGCCCAACCGGGCGCTCTTCATGGACCGTCTGGAGCGCGCCATTCGCCGGCCCGACCTGCTCGATCGGCCGCGCGCCGCGATCCTGCTGATCGATCTCGACCGCTTCAAGACCGTCAACGACAGTCTCGGTCATTCGGGCGGCGACGCGCTGCTGATCGCGATTGCCCGGCGGCTGGAATCGCTCGTCACGCAGGACGACACGGTCGCGCGCATCGACGGCGACGCCTTCGCCATTCTGCTGACCTCGCGCACCCGGCGCGACGATGCCCGCGCCTTCGCCGAACAGGCGAGCGAGTTTCTCCGCCAGCCGATCGAGGTGGCGGGTCACGAGGTCTATCCGACATCGTCGATCGGCGTGGCGATCTGCGAGGATGCGCACGAAAATCCGGAGGAGCTTTTCACCGAGGCCGAAATTGCGATGTATCGCGCCAAGCGCCTCGGCAAGGCGCGGATCGACATGTTCGAACCGGCAATGCGCGCCGAAACGGACGACAACCTGACGCTCGAAACGGATTTGCGCCATGCGATCGAACGCAAGGAGATGGAGCTTTACTACCAGCCGATCATGTCATTGACCGATGGCAGGGTGCGCGGCTTCGAGGCGCTGATCCGCTGGAACCATCCGAAGGACGGGTTGCTGGCGCCGGACAATTTCGTGCCGCTGGCCGAGGAACTGGGCGTCATCACCGATATCGGGCGCTTTGCGCTTCGCGCCGCCAGCGAGGAACTGGCGACATGGCAGAAGCTCTTTCCGATGGAGCGGCCGCTGACCGTCAGCGTCAACGTGTCGAGCCGGCAGTTGTTGCGTCACGACCTGATCGAGGATGTGAAGCGGGTGTTGAACCGCATCGACATCGAGCGCGGCTCGCTGAAGCTCGAAGTCACGGAATCGCTGGTGATGGAAAATCCGGAATTCGCGGCGACGATGCTCACGCGCCTGAAGGCGCTCGGCGCCGGCCTTTCGCTCGACGATTTCGGCACCGGCTATTCGAGCCTGAGCTATCTGCAGCGCTTTCCCTTCGACACACTGAAGGTCGACCGCTCCTTCGTTGCCGGCATGTCGGCCGACCGCGAAACGCCGCTGATCATCCGCTCGATGGTGACGCTGGCGCATGATCTGGGCATGGAAGTGGTGGCCGAAGGCACCGAAAGCGAGACGCAAGCCCGCGATCTCGCGAACATGGGCTGCGACTACGGGCAGGGTTATTATTTCGGCCAGCCGATGCCCGCCGCCGAGGCGCTCGATTTCATCGCCCGTCACTGGCGGCGCTAGAGCGTTTCCAGGTGAAGTGGACGCCGGTTCACCGTCCGGAAACGCGACAAAACAAAAAGCCGGAACGCGTCACGCGTGGCCCGCATCGCCCGACAGCAGCGAAATATCGACGCCGAGTTTCGCCAGCGCCTTGTGGTATTTCGTCTCGATGTCGAGGCCGAACAGCAATTCCGGATCGGGGTCGCAATGCAGCCAGCCATTGCTCTGGATCTCGGCATCGAGCTGGCCGGGCGCCCATCCGGCATAGCCGAGCGCCAGCAGCGCATGACGCGGGCCCCGTCCGCCGGCCATCGCACGCAGAATGTCGACGCTCGCCGTCAACCCGACATCCTCGTCGACCGGCAGCGTCGATTCCTCCGAGAAATAATCCTGTGTATGCAGCACGAAGCCGCGCCCCATTTCCACCGGCCCGCCGACAAGCACGGGGCAGGTGATCCGCTCCGCCGCGTCCGGCATGGCGATCGACAGGCGCTCGAGGAGATCGGGAAAGGTGATGTTTGGCGCGAGCTTGTTGACGACAATACCCATCGCGCCGTCCGGATTGTGCACGCACATATAGATCAGCGTCCGCTCGAACCGCGTATCGCCGATCGACGGCATGGCGATCAGCATCTTGCCTTCGAGAAACCCGTCATCGCCGGGTTGGTCGCCGAATTCCGCCGACATCGGGCTCATGGGCAGTCTGCCTCCGGCCGTTGGCGTGTTGCACACCTGAAATCCTGCCCTCTCGCGGGCCCCATGTCACGCATCATGTGTCACGCATCGTATCGCGCGGCATTTCGCCGGTCTGTGCGATCTGATATTCTGAAAGACAACCGGCGAAGAAGGATTGCATGTGCGGAAATCGATGAAATTGTGGCGAACGCTGCTCGGCGCGGCGGCGGTCGCATTGTTGCCGCAGCCATCCGGCGCATCCGGCGCCGACAGCGCCTCGGCCGTCGCCATCGAAGCGGCGGTCGCGGCGCATGACGGCGCGCCGTTTCTGGCCGGCATCGACATGCGCCTCGCGCCCGGCTGGAAGACCTATTGGAAAAATCCAGGCGACAGCGGCATCGCCCCGTCTTTCGACTGGTCGGCGTCGGAAAATGTCGCCGACATCGATCTCGGCTGGCCGGCGCCGCGCCGCTTCGACGATCCGGGCGATGTCACCTATGGCTAT
>PHEO01000271.1 GCA_002841195.1 Alphaproteobacteria bacterium HGW-Alphaproteobacteria-11 | reverse complement strand
TGCCGCTGAGCGCTGGCGCGCTTGGCCCGATGAGTACCCGGAGGCGGCCGAGGTCGAACGGGGTCGACGCGACTTTGGCCTGCACCGTGCCATGTCCGGTGCTGAGGCTAGCTTGCAGCGAGCCTCCCGCACCTTGCACGCGCACCTCTTCGAGCGCAGTGCCGGTTCCGCTCACCCGCACCGCGCGGACTTGAACCCGTACTTCTTCGTCGTTACGCACCAGGCGTGCTTCCAAACCCCGCACGGTCGTGGTTGGCCCGACTACCACGTTGGCCGACGCCACCAACGTGTCGCCCTCGCGCGTCTCGGCAGCGAGAATCTGGGTCTCGGCCATGACAAAATCTCCAATAAAAACAGGGCCTTAAGGGCCCATGCGATGACCCGCAAGTCTCCTCCAGGGGTGTGGAAGTGCGGGATTGCGGGCCTTATAGCCGCCCCGGGGGCAAAACTCAACCGGGCGCGGGGAGGGGGGTTGGGGGGCCCGCGGTCAGTCGAACAGGCTCGAAACCGAGCGTTCCTCGGCGGTCCGGCGCATCGCCTCGCCGATCAGCGGGGCGATGGTCACGACGCGGATGTTGTGGCTGACGCGAACGGCTTCCGTCGCCTGGATCGAATCCGTGATGACCAGTTCCTTCAATTGCGACGCCGAGACGCGGGCGACAGCGCCGCCGGAGAGAACGCCATGCGTCACATAGGCGGAGACTTCGGTGGCGCCCGCCTTGAGCAGTGCGTCGGCCGCGTTGCAGAGGGTGCCGGCGCTATCGACGATGTCGTCGACCAGGATGCAGGAGCGGCCTTTGACGTCGCCGATAATGTTCATCACTTCGGATTCGCCGGCGCGTTCGCGCCGCTTGTCGACGATGGCAAGGTCGGCGCCGATGCGTTTGGCGATGGCGCGGGCGCGCACCACGCCGCCGACATCCGGCGAGACGATCATCACATTGCCGTTGGCCGCATAGTGCTGCTCGATGTCGCGCGTCAGCACGGGGGCTGCGAAAAGATTGTCGGTCGGAATGTCGAAGAAACCCTGGATCTGTCCGGCGTGAAGATCGAGCGTCAGCACGCGGTCGGCGCCGGCCGTCGTCACCAGATTGGCGACGAGCTTGGCCGAGATGGGCGTACGCGCGCCGGGTTTGCGGTCCTGCCGCGCATAGCCGAAATAAGGGATCACCGCCGTAATGCGCCGTGCGGATGCGCGCCTGAGCGCATCCATGATGATCAGCGTTTCCATCAGGTGGTCGTTGGCGGGATAGGATGTCGACTGGATCACGAAGACGTCTTCGCCGCGGACGTTCTCCTGGATTTCGACGAAGATTTCCATGTCCGCGAAGCGGCGGACGACGGATTTTGTAAGTGGCAGGTTGAGGTAGGCGGCGATGGCTTCGGCAAGCGCCCGGTTTGAATTGCCTGCGACCAGTTTCATGCCGTGATCCCCGCGCTTCGCCCCTGAACTTCAAATCGCCGCAACAGCCCTGCTCCAAACATGACAGGACGGTGACGGCGCGAGCGCGTTGTAACAAGGGGGCCCGACCCTGTAAACACGCAAACTTTCGGCTCGAAACTGCCTGTTTTCAGAGCATTCTCGCACAATCAGGACTTGCCCGCCGGCGGCGCCAGCAAAGCCATCACCCCCTCGGCGGCGGCCTCGGCAGCGCTCTCGGCGAGCTTGCCCCAGCGGCCGGCGATGAGTGCCGCGTCGGTTGCGTTTTTCTGGTTCACCTCGCCCAGCGTTTCGCCCTCGGCCGATGTCACGACCCAGCGGATCGAAACGTCGGTGCGACCATCGGTGCGCGATGCGGTGACGACGCTACCCTCGACCTTGTAGCCGTCGTCCCGCAGCCATGTCGCCGTCGGCACCCGGCGCGCGAGCGCGTTGTCGAGCGCGCCGGAAAGCGCCTGGTTGCCGTCGCCTGGCGCGGCGCCGACAATGACCTTGAAGGGCAGGCGGTTGTTCGTCTGCGGGGTCGGCGCCCGCGCTGTGCCCGGCGCGATGCTGCCGGTGACGACAGCGTTGTTGTTTTCACTTGCCGCCTGCATGCCGCCCTGCGCTTCGCTTTGACCTGAATACCAGACGGCAAGTTTCGATGCCGCGTCGCTGGCGATGCGTTGCAAGTCAGCCCGGCCGATGCTGGACCACGGATCGCCGCCATCGGCGCGAAGCGGCAGGGTTTCCTCGTTGACGACCCGGTGAACGCGTTCGCCGGTTGCGTCGCGCACGTCGATGACGGTCACGACATAGGCGCCGTCGGCATTTTTGCCGGCGCCCATCGCGCCCGACACTTCGTATGTGCCGGCGCCGCCATTCGCGACCGGCAACCGCCGTTTCGCTGTTTCTTCCTTCAGCAGCGCGGCGAAAACATTCGCTTCCGTGTCGGGCACGCCGCTCAGCGCCGCAATCGCAATGCCGGGGGTCGCGGCGGACGGGTCCGCGCTCGCGACCGTCGCGTCGGTTTCACGCTGTGCGTTGCGGTCCGATGCCGCCTCGTCGGCACAGGCCGCCATGGCGAAAATTGCGATGGCTACGCCCACGCGAAGTCGATGCGCGCCGGTCTGTTTCCAGCCCGGCGCGCTTTCCGCAAATTCTGGCCGCGTATTTGTCAGCACCGCCGGTAGCCTCTCGTGTCCCGCCCGGGCGGCGGGCGCCCTCGCCAGCAGTCTAGTCCGATTCGGACGGCCGTCGTTCATTCGGGGCGCAGCATAACGGCCGAGATTTGCCGCCCGTAATCGGGCTCGTTCCGGTGGGTCGCGCGACGATAGGAATAGAATCGCGACCGCTCGCGATAGGTGCAGTGCCCGAGCACCGCGACCGCGCCGATTTCGGCGGCGTGAAGGCGCGCTTCGGCATATCCGGGCAGGTCGAACATGAAATGGCCGGGTTTTTCGGACGCGCCGAACCATTTGGCGTTTTCGGCATCGGCATCGAGGAAGCGTGTCCGGAATTCGGGACCGACCTCATAGGCCTCCCGCGAGATGCAGGGCCCGATGGCGGCGGCGATGTTGCCTCGCGTGGCGCCGAGCTTCTCCATCGCTTCGATCGTCGCCTCCATGATGCCGGTCAGCGCACCTTTCCATCCCGCATGGGCCGCGCCGACGACACGGGCTTTCTTGTCGACGAAAAGTACCGGCCCGCAATCGGCGGCCAGCACACCCAGCACAATGCCGGATGCGGCGGTCACCATTGCGTCGGCTTGTGGCGCGTCTTCCCATGTC
>PHEO01000045.1 GCA_002841195.1 Alphaproteobacteria bacterium HGW-Alphaproteobacteria-11 | reverse complement strand
GCCCCATTCGGCGGCGGTTTCGGCGGGCAGTTTGTCGCCGGTCAACGCAAGGCCCAGCGCCCGCGCCCGACCCACGAGACGCGGCAGATGCCAGGTGCAGCCAAGATCGGGAATGAGCCCAAGACGCGGCCCGAACACCTGCACGAAAGACGCCGAATGCGAAGCGATCACAATGTCGGCGGCGAGCGCGATGCCCGCCCCGCCGCCGGCCGCAACGCCATTGACTGCCGCGACGATCGGTTTCGGCAGGTTGTAGATTTCACGCATCATCGGGTTGAACCCGATCGTCATGCCATGCGCGACACCCTGGCCGATGGTCATGCCCTCTTCGCGCTGGCCTTGTGCGGCGAGATCGGCGCCTGCGCAAAAGCCGCGCCCGGCGCCGGTAATGACCAGTACCCGCGCATCGTTATTCGTCGCGACTTCCGCCACGGCCGACCGAACCTCCGCAATGAGTTTGGTATTGATGCTGTTCAGCACCTCGGGCCGGTTCAGCGTCAACAGGGCGAAGCCGTTTTCGATTTCGAGAGTGATGGTTTCCATGAGACGCGCCTTCCCGGATTGCTGGGCGATTTTCGCCGTTTCGACGCAGCATAGTCATGCGTCGGGCATGACGGAAGGCCGTGCGGAATGTCTTCCGGACGGGTCAACGTTCCGTTGCGTCAATGATTTTCGGCGGCCGGAGCGGTACGGGGAGGTGGCAGCCGTCAGCTTGCCTTGGCTTGCGGAACCGTCGTCTCGTGCAACTCGGTGATGACGCAGTTGCGGCCGGCATGCTTGGCCGCGTAGAGGCAACCATCGGCGCGCTCGATCAGGCCGGCGCCGGTCTCGCCGGGCCGGTAGAGCGAAATGCCCATCGACATGGTGACCCGTCCGAGCGACTCGCCGGTCGAACGCTTCACCAGCTCGCGCGCCTGCACGGTCTCGCGAATCTTGTTGGCGACACTCTCCGCCAATTCGATCTCGGTCGCCGGCATGATGACCGCGAATTCTTCGCCGCCGTATCGTGCAACGAAATGTTGCGGCGTGGCGCCAGTCTTGAGGCAGTTGGCCACGAGCTTCAATACCTGATCGCCGGTCCGGTGGCCGAACGTGTCGTTGAATTTCTTGAAATGATCGATATCGCCGATAACCAGGCAGAGCGGATTTCCGTCCGCGCCGGCGGCGGCCATCTCGCGCACCAGTGCTTCGTCGAAAGCCTTGCGGTTGTTTATGCCGGTCAGCCCGTCGGTTCGCGCCTCGCCATGCGCTTTTTCGAGGTTCTGCTGCATTTCGTTAAGTTCACTCTTGGTCGCATGCAGCGTTTCTTCCAGTTCGGCGCTGCGCTCTTCCATCTTTCGGGAAGCGGCGATGATCGCCTCCACGGCATGCGCTACGTCGTTCGGCGTCGACTGGTTGGTCAGCGCTTCGCTGGCATCGCGAACCGACTGTCCAAAGGTGCTGGAGTTTCCGGCCGTCTCCTCGATGATCTTCAGGATGCGGTCGACTTCGGTGTTGAGTTTTACGCCCGTGTTCAACGTCACGTCGGTCAGCTTGCCGTCGTCCATGAAGCGCTCGCGCAGCTCCGCCGTGGCATCCATGTTCACCGGCTCCTGCCGGGCGAGTCGCGCGTCGATTTCCTTGTTGAGCTCGGGTGTGCGGCCGGACGCATAGCGGAACCAGACGGCGTAATTTTCGGGGCAGGGCGGAATGCCGTTTTCCGCCATGTGCCGAAGAGCTTGCGCGCTCCATTCGGCCGCAAATTCGATTTGTTCTCCGTCCATCGCGAACACCGTCCCCCGCTTGCCGTCTGTGCTGCTGCACTTGTCTGTCGGAAACCCTAGGCGAATTCAGTTACCCCACCGTAAATCGGGCCGGAAAACTGCCATTTTTCTGCGATTTGCGCTGCGGCAGCGCGATAAGGCGCGGACGGCGCGGGAGGGGGCTCTCAAAGGGCCTTTCCTTATGTATATTGAGGAAAATTTCGGGCTCGTGCTCAGGCGAGCCCGGTTTAAATGCCGACAAACAGGGCCGCGCCCCCCGGATCGGTCCCGGAAAGGCCCAAAATGGGTCGACGCATCAGGAGGAATTCAAATGAGCTTGGCGGAGCAAACCACCCACGAAGCGGATTCGGCCACCATCGGCGCCTCGATCCGGGCGATTCTCGACCGCCAGAAAGCGGCGCATATCAAGGACGGGCCGCCCAGCGCCGAGCGCCGTATCGACTGGATCGACCGCGCGATCGCCCTGATCGTCGACAACCAGAAGGAGATCGCCGAGGCCCTTGCCTCCGATTTCGGCCATCGCAGCCATGAGCAGACCCTGCTGACCGACGTGATGGGGTCTATCGGCCCGCTGAAACACGCCAAGAAACATCTGCGCCAATGGATGAAGCCCGAAAAGCGCAAGGTGCAGTTTCCGCTCGGTCTGCTCGGCGCGAAAGCCCGGGTCGAGTACCAGCCCCTCGGCACCGTCGGCATCATCAGCCCGTGGAATTTTCCGGTGAACCTCACCTGGACGCCGCTTGCCGGCGTTTTCGCGGCCGGCAACCGTGCGATGATCAAGCCGTCGGAGTTCACGCCGGCGACCTCCGAGTTGATGGCGCGCATGCTGCGGTCGGCTTATGACGAAACCGAAGTTGCCGTCGTCACCGGCGGCCCGGCCGTCGGCGAGGCGTTCAGCCGCCAGCCCTTCGACCACCTTCTGTTCACCGGCGCCACCTCGATCGCCTACCACGTGATGCGCGCGGCGGCCGAAAACCTGGTGCCGTTGACGCTGGAACTCGGCGGCAAGTCGCCGGTCATCATCTCGAAGACCGCGAAGATGGACGAGACCGCCGCGAAAATCATGACCGGAAAGACGCTGAATGCCGGCCAGATTTGCCTCGCGCCTGACTACGTTTTCGTACCCGAGAGCCGCGTCGACGAATTTGTCACCGCGGCGACGAAGTCGGTCACGATGATGTTCCCGACCATGAAGGACAATCCGGACTACACCTCGATCATCAACCGTCGTCACTACGACCGCATCAACTCCTATGTCGACGATGCGAAAAACAAGG
Organism: Alphaproteobacteria bacterium HGW-Alphaproteobacteria-11; assembly: GCA_002841195.1. Classification (GTDB taxonomy): domain Bacteria; phylum Pseudomonadota; class Alphaproteobacteria; order Parvibaculales; family Parvibaculaceae; genus Parvibaculum. Next base: position 15,246 of record PHEO01000045.1, on the reverse strand, counting down.
GCGCAAAGCTGGTCGAGATCAATCCGGCCAACGAGGACTTTAGCCAGCAGCAGGCCCACAAAATTCCGCCGACGCTGGTCCTCAATCCGACCGACGACATGAAGGTGATGCAGGACGAGATTTTCGGTCCTGTGTTGCCGGTCAAGACCTACAAGCATCTCGACGAGGTGCTGGGCTACGTCAATGCCCATGACCGTCCTCTGGGCCTCTACTACTTCGGCGATGACGCCGCGGAAGAGCGCACGGTGCTCGACCGCACGACATCGGGCGGCGTGACCGTCAACGACGTCATCATGCACGTCTCGATGGAAGATCTGCCGTTCGGCGGCGTCGGACCGTCCGGCATGGGGTCCTATCACGGTCTCGACGGCTTCCGCACGTTCAGCCATGCCAAGGCCGTCTACACGCAGTCGAAGGCAAAGATGGTCGCTGAGATGTTCAGGCCGCCATACGGCGAAAAGACCCGCAAGATGCTGGCTTCGCAGATCAAGAAATAGCCCGGCCGCGCCGCGGACAGGCGAGAAACAGAAAGGGCGGCTCGTCGGAGCCGCCCTTTTTTGTCGGAGAAGAAAACGCGCTGCGTCAGGCTTCCTCGGTCTCGCTCTCCATCTCGTCGTCGCTGTCCTTGCTGCTTTTCTTCGGCAGCTTGACGGCGCGCAGCATGAAGGCCGGCACATGGTCGCCGAGCCCGACGACGCGCGGTCCGTCATCGTCGTCGCGTCCACGGCCGCGCCCGCCGCGTTCGCGCCGCGCGGGCCTTTCATCGCTGTGCCGGTTCGGCTCACGCCGATTGTGTTCTGGTACTTGCGGTTCGCGCTCCTGCGCGCGGACCTCGGGCGCTGGCACTTCTTCGGACTTGGCCGGTTCCGCAACGGTGTCCGCATCAGCCGATGCGGCTTCGGCTTTTGCTGCCGCGTCCTTGTCCTTGCGGCCGCGCCCGCCGCGTCGTCCGCGACTGCGCTTTTCGCCTGCCGGTTCGGCCGCGGCGGTGTCGCTGTCCGGTTCGGCGGGCTGCTCAGCCGCAGCCGTCTCGTCCGGCACTTCCGGCGCCGGCTGCGGCACCGCGCTGTCGGGACCGGGGATCGGATTGCCAATCAGGCCCTCAATGGCGGAGAGGTATTTTCCGTCCTCGCGCGTCGCCAGCGTATAGGCGGTACCGGTCTTGCCCGCGCGTCCCGTGCGTCCGATGCGGTGAACATAGTCTTCGGCGTGGCTCGGAACGTCGTAGTTGAATACATGACTGACATCGGGAATGTCGAGCCCGCGCGCTGCCACGTCGCTTGCGACCAGCAGGCGGATTGTCCCGTTGCGGAAACCTTCCAGTGTTCGCGTCCGCGTCGCCTGGTCGAGATCGCCGTGAATGGCGCCGGCTGAAAGACCGTTTTTCGACAGCGCGCGCTCCAGCGTAGAGACGTCGCGCTTGCGGTTGCAGAAGATGATCGCGTTCTTGACGTTCTCGTCTTCGATGATCTTCTGCAGAAGGTCGCGCTTGCCGTCACGCGTCGTCTTGACCAGAACCTGCTTGATCGTTGCACTGGTCGAGGAAGTTCGCGACACTTCCACGCGCGCCGGATTGTGCAGGAACGTCTCGGTCAACCGGTGGATTTCAGGCGGCATCGTCGCCGAAAAGAAGAGCGTCTGCCGCGTGAACGGGATCTTCTTGCAGATTTCCTCGATGTCGGGGATGAAACCCATGTCGAGCATCCGGTCGGCCTCGTCGATCACGAGAATTTGCACGCCGGTCAGCAGCACCTTGCCGCGGCCGCAATGGTCGAGCAGGCGGCCGGGCGTCGCGATCAGCACATCGACGCCGCGATCGAGCTTCTTTTCCTGGTCGCCAAACGAGACGCCTCCGATCAACAGCGCCATCGAAAGCTTGTGATACTTGCCGTATTTTTCGAAATTCTCGGCGACCTGCGCGGCCAGTTCGCGCGTCGGCTCGAGAATGAGCGAGCGCGGCATCCGCGCCCGGGCTCGCCCGCGCGACAGCTTGTCGATCATCGGCAGTGTGAACGAGGCGGTCTTGCCTGTGCCGGTCTGGGCGAGGCCGAGCACGTCGCGTCCGGCGAGAACATGGGGAATGGCCTCGGCCTGGATCGGCGTCGGCGTTGTGTAGCCGGTTTCGGCTACGGCTTTCAGGACCTCAGGCGTGAGGCCAAGTTCGTCAAATGTCATTCAGGATGCCCTATACACCAAAGTTGCGCTGCCCGTGGTGGCCCACTTTCAGGGCCCGTGGACGGACCTCCGCGAACGGATCGGGGAGGGTGAGCAGCAAATTGCGCGTTGTTCAGCGGCCGCGCCGATCCGCTTCGAATCTGGGGCGGACCTTAGGCGCTGTCGTCCAATTGTCAACAGAACGGCGGTTTGCCGGGGTGCGGCCAATGCGCCGGAGGCCGTTTGAGCATCAGATTGTGATTCATTGTGACGAAAACGGCGCACCCCGGGCCGCACGCGACGGGGCGATTTCCCGAAAGTTAATGCTTTTGCCTCATTCTCGGGCATTGGAACGGCGGAAAGGCCGCTTGCAGGTATGACCGAACTACGCACATCCGAGCCGGCGCCACTGAGCGATCTGGATGTTGGGGGCACCGCGAAGCGCAGCGCCCGGCGCGGTCCGCTGTCCGTTGTCGACCGTCTTCTCGGCCGCATGTCGATCCTCGTCACGACGGCGTTGCTGACGGGCGTTGCTGTCGTCATGGCCGTATCGCTCAACTGGGTGCTGGGCCAGATCGGCTTGATCGAATTCACCTGGCGCATCTTCACGGCCGCCACCGTCGTCACCATCCTCACCGGCGCACCAATCATCGTTTACTCACAGTTCATCATCCGCGAGATGAAGTCGTCGCGCCGCATGCTGCGCAAGATGACCGAGCGTCTAGCATGGGCTTTCCACAACGCCGAACGTGCCAACGAAGCAAAATCGCATTTTCTGGCAAACATGAGCCACGAGCTTCGCACGCCGCTGAATGCGATCATCGGTTTCTCTGATATCATGCGCAACGAACGCTTCGGACCTCTGAACAACGACCGCTATCGCGACTATGCCCGCGACGTCAACGAGAGCGGCATTCATCTGCTCGGCATCATCAACGAAATTCTCGACCTCGCGAAAATCGAGGCCGGGCATGCAACGATGGAGTCAGAGAGCGAGTTCGATGTCGGAACGGTGATCGGAAGTGCCGAACGCATGGTGCGGCCAATGGCGGAGACGCGCGACGTACGTCTGGTGATCGACGCGAACAATTGCGACCTGCGCATCCTTGCGGTCGAACGCATGGTCCGTCAGGTACTCATCAACGTGCTCTCGAACGCGGTCAAATTCACCGAGGCCGACGGGTTGGTGACGCTCTCGGCCGAATACCGGCCGCACGGAAATTTCGTGATTTCGATTGCCGACACCGGCATCGGCATGTCGCCCGACGAAGTCAAGGTGGCGCTGACGCCTTTCGGTCAGGCTGACAACACTCTGACGCGCCAGCACATCGGCACCGGCCTCGGCCTGCCGCTCGCCAAGGCGATGATGGAGTTGCATGGCGGCCGACTGATGGTGCGTAGCGAAAAGGGCGCCGGCACGGCGGTTGTGCTGGTCTTCCCGAACGCTCGCGTCATCGATGCGCCGCCTCCGGTCCGCACCGCCCGCGCCAGCTGACCCCCGTTAGATATCGAGATCGCGTGCGAACGCGGCGTGTTCCTGGATGAACTGAAATCGCAGCTCCGGCTTGCCGCCCATCAGCCGTTCGATGGCGATGCCGGTTTCCTTCGCTTCGTCGGCAGGGACAACAACACGCAACAACGTGCGTTTGCCGCGCGCCATCGTCGTTTCTTTCAGTTGCGCCGGCATCATTTCGCCGAGCCCCTTGAAACGGCTGACCTCGACCTTTCCCTTGCCGGAAAACTCTTTGTCCAGAAGTTCGTCCTTGTGCGCATCGTCACGCGCATAGAGCGTCTTGCCACCCTGCGTCAGCTTGTAGAGCGGCGGCGCGGCCATGTAGAGATGTCCCTGCCGGATCAACTCCGGCAATTCACGGTAGAAGAAGGTAATCAGCAGCGAAGCGATATGCGCGCCGTCGACATCGGCGTCGGTCATGATGATGACCTTGTCATAGCGCAGATCGGCCTCGCGGTAATGCGAGCCGGTGCGTACGCCAAGTGCCTGGATCAGATCGGAAATCTGCTGGTTCTGGGCCAGCTTCGCGCCGCTGGCGCTGGCGACGTTCAGGATTTTTCCCCGTAGCGGCAGGATCGCCTGTGAAGCGCGGTCACGCGCCTGCTTGGCAGAGCCGCCGGCGCTGTCGCCCTCGACAATAAAAATTTCCGAACCGTCCGCCGCCGACTGACTGCAATCGGCAAGCTTGCCCGGCAGCCTGAGCTTCCGCGTCGCGCTCTTGCGCGCCACGTCTTTCTCCTGCCGTCGCCGTAGTCTTTCGTCGGCGCGGTCGATCACCCAGTCGAGCAACTTGTTGGCCTGCAGAGGTGCCGCCGTCAGCCAGTGATCGAAATGGTCGCCGATGGCTTTCTCGACCAGCCGCTGCGCTTCGGGGCTCGACAGCTTTTCTTTCGTTTGCCCCTGAAATTCCGGCTCGCGGATGAACACCGAAAGCATGGCGCCCGCCGTGCCGAGCACGTCGTCGGCCTGTATTTGCCCGGCCTTTCGATTACCCACCATGTCGCCATAGGCCTTGAGGCCTTTCACCAGCGCCGCGCGCAGGCCCGCTTCGTGCGTGCCGCCCTCGGTTGTCGGAACGGTATTGCAATAGGAATGCAGGAAGCCATCGCCGCCGCCAAACCACGAGATCGCCCATTCGACCGAGCCGTGGCTGCCGGCCTTCGAAACCTTGCCGGTGAAAGCATCCGCCGTCACCGTGTCGTAGCCTTGGAGCGATGCCTTGAGGTAGTCGACAAGTCCACCCGGAAAATGCAGCACCTCGCTTTGCGGTGTGTCGTCGCCGATCAGCGAGGCCGCGCAGCTCCAGCGGATTTCAACCCCGCCAAAGAGGTAGGCTTTAGAGCGCGCCATCTTGTAGAGGCGCTTCGGAATGAAGCGCGCGCCTTTGCCGAATATCTCGGGATCGGGGTGGAAGGTGATGCGTGTGCCGCGCCGATTGTGCACGCGGCCCTTGTCGGCGAGTTTTCCCGTCGGCGCCCCGCGCACATAGGACTGGGTATAAAGCGTCTGATCGCGCGCCACCTCGACCTCGAACCGATCCGACAGCGCATTGACGACCGACACGCCGACACCATGCAACCCGCCCGACGTCTCATAGGCCTTGCCGCCAAATTTTCCGCCCGAATGCAGCGTCGTCAGGATCACTTCCAGCGCCGACTTGTTCTTGAATTTCGGATGCGGATCGACTGGGATGCCGCGCCCGTTGTCGGCCACGGTCAGGCTGCCATCCTCGTCGAACGTCACCTCGATCCAGTTGGCGTGCCCCGCCACCGCCTCGTCCATCGAGTTGTCGAGCACTTCGGCAAAGAGATGATGCAGCGCCTTCTCATCGGTGCCGCCGATATACATGCCCGGCCGCCGGCGCACGGGCTCGAGACCCTCCAGCACCTCGATATCCTTGGCCGAATAGGTTCCGTCGCCCTTCGCCGCCTTCGTGGACGCAGGCTTTCCGGCCTTCGCGGCGGGCTTTGGGCTCGCGGCGATGGAAAAGAGGTCGTCGGTATCGGCTGGTTTGCGCGTCTTGGGGGCGGCCATGCACTCGAAACTTTATGTGAGAGAATCAATCGGGATTGTAGGGCGGGGCGTCGATGCGCGCCATGCCAGGCATTTTAGCGCAACAGTGTGCGTTCCATGGACTGGATGATGGCGTCCGCCGCGCTCGCCGCGCTCCAGCCCCGTTCCACGGTGAGCAAACCCCATGCTTCCACGGACGATCCGGCCCACAGGAAATCTGCTGCACGTGCGGCCGTCCAGTGCGGCGCAAGGAGCCCCGCATCGTGCAGTCCGCGCGACAGGCTCCGATAGATGCGCCGCAATTCGCTCATCCTGTCGTCCCATGCTGCGGCGGCGTCGCTATCGCCTCCGCGCAGCCGCACGAGATCGCGCGCGACCGGATAGATTTCCGGCACTAGGTCGAACCACACGCCGAGGCAGGCACGCAGCCTCGTGCGCGGTTCCGCCGCCGTCAGCGCCACCATGAATTTCCGGTGAATATCCGCCCGCGCGTCGGCGCGGCGCACCAGTGCCACCAGCAGCCCCGCGCGCGATCCGAAATGAACATAGATCGACTGCCGCGTCATGCCGACCGCACCGGCAATCTCGGCCAGAGAAATCTCCGCGCCGCGCTCTGCGATCAGCGCCCAGGCCGCATCGAGAATTTCGTCGCGCGTCCGTTCGGATTTTCTAATTTTTGACATGCGTAACAATTTCTGATAATTTTACATGAGTAAAAAATAGCAGGAGGTGACCATGAAGACCAGCACCTTGAACGACCGGGAACAGGTCGCGGCCCTTGTCGCCGCCTATGGCGACGGCGCGGATGGAGCCGCGCCTCGCGCTGCTCAGTGGCAAGCCTTGCTGGCCCGCCCGCCCGCGGCACCCGTCACGTTCGTCAACTTCTTCAAACTGCGCGCCGCGGCGAAATATCCGGCGCAAAGTGGCATCCAGGCGTGCTCGGGTCAGGAGGCCTTCGGCCGCTATGCGGCTGTCAGCGCACCGGGACTCGAAAAAGTCGGCGGTCGCTTCCTGCTCCTTGCCCCCTTCGAGGCAGCTCTCGTTGGCGAGGTAGAGGATTGGGATTTTGTCGCTGTTGGCGCTTATCCGGACAAGAGCGCGGTACTGGCGCTCTTTGAGGATGCCGACTACCGGCAGGCCTGGATTCACCGGGTTGCGGCCTGCGAACGCCAGAAAGTTCTCCTCTGCGCCGCATGAGGCGCTTGTCCTCGTCTCCCTTTGTGCCACAGTCGGGCATCGCGCAATTCGGGAGAAAACGATGTCCGCCACTATATCTTCGCCATTGACGCTGCCCTGTGGCGCCACACTGAAAAACCGCATTGCCAAGGGCGCCATGACCGAGGGGCTGGGCGATGCGCAGAACCGCGCGACGGAGGCTCATGTCCGTCTCTATCGCCGTTGGGCTGCGGGCGGGGCAGGGATGCTCTTGACCGGCAACGTCCAGGTGGACCGGCGCTACATGGAGCGCCCGGGCAATGTGGCGATCGACGGCCCCCAGTCGAACGAGGCGATCGCGGCGCTGCGCGACTATGCGAAGGCGGGCACGGAAAACGACACGCATCTCTGGATGCAGATTTCCCATGCCGGCCGCCAAACCCCGGCCTCGGTCAACAAGGAGCCGGTCGCACCTTCGGCAAAGCCGCTTGAAATGCCGGGCGCGCAGTTTGGCGATCCGCGCGCCATGACCGGCGCCGAAATCGAGGATGCGATCCGCCGCTTCGCTCACGTTGCCGCCGTCGCCCGCGACACCGGCTTCACCGGCGTCCAGATTCATGGCGCGCATGGCTATCTGATTTCGGAATTCCTCTCGCCCGACGTCAACAGCCGCACCGACGAATGGGGCGGCAGCCTCGAAAATCGCGCGCGGCTTTTGCTCGAAATCGTCCGCGCGGTGCGCAAGGCGGTCGGCCCCGACTTTCCGGTCTCGGTGAAGCTGAATTCCGCCGATTTCCAGCGCGGCGGCTTCTCCCACGAAGATTCGATCCGGGTTGCCGCCTGGCTCGACGCCGAAAGCCTCGACCTCCTCGAAATCTCCGGCGGTACCTATGAGCAGCCGCGTCTTGTCGGCCTCGACGATTTGACCTTGCATCCCGAGAAGTCCGAGCCGCGCCGCGAAAGCACCATCGCCCGCGAAGCCTATTTCCTCGAATACGCTAAGGACATCCGCGCCGCGGTGAAAATGCCGCTGATGGTGACCGGCGGCTTCCGCACCGCCGCCGGCATGAACGCGGCGCTTGCGAGCGGCACCATGGATGTGGTCGGCATCGCGCGCCCGCTCTGCGTCGATCCGGCCATCCCCGCAAAGCTCCTGTCGGGGGCGGCGGCGGAAACGCCGGCCTACGAGAAAACACTGCGCATCGGACCCGGCATTCTTGGTCCCCACAGCCGCTTCAATCTGGTCAAGGCATTGAACGGCTGGGGCCAGCAGGGCTGGTTCTGCCTGCAACTCCTGCGCATGGGCGCCGGTCAGGAGCCCGATTCACGCATGGGTGTCTTCTCGGCCTTCCGCAACTACGCGAAAAACGAGGCGCGGACGGCGGCGGCCCTGCAGCGCCCCTGAGCGGCGAAGGAGCGAGCGTGAAGATAGCGGATCGATGGTTCGAGCGGCGGCAGATGGACGACGGCGTGACGCTGCTCTTCGAACCGCATGTCCACCCCTTCATCCGCTGCAACATCTGGTTCGTGCGCGGCCGCGACCGCGACCTGGTGATCGACACCGGCACCGGCGTCTGCTCGCTGGCGGCCGAGATCGCCGGCCTCACCGGCAAGCCGCTGGTCGCCGTCGCGACCCACATCCACTACGACCATGTCGGCTCGCTGCACGAATTCGAGAACCGCTTGATGCACCCTGCCGAAGCACCATTGATGGAGCACGACGCCGAATTCGCCGCACTATCCGCCGCCGCCTTCCCTGAAGACATCCGCGAGGCGCTTGCCGGATATGGCCTCGGCCGTGACGAAGTGCTGATCGACGCGCTGCCACATGAAGGCTACGACATCGCTTCCTACGGCATCGTGCCGACGCGCGCCACCGGACTGATCGGGGAGGGCGATGCCGTCGATCTCGGCGACCGCCGTTTTTCGGTCATGCACTTGCCGGGTCACTCGCCGGGCTCGGTCGGCTTGTGGGAAGAAAAAGCGCAAACGCTTTTTTCCGGCGATGCGGTCTATGACGGTCCGCTGCTCGATGAATTGCCGGGTTCCGACATCGCCGCCTATGTGAAAACAATCCGCCGACTGCGCGACATGGCTCCGCGGGTCGTCCATGGCGGCCACGACCCGAGTTTCAATGGCGAACGCTTGGTCGAACTCTGCGACGAGTATCTGGCGCGGCGGGATATGTGAATTTCTGAAGTTTCATACGGCGCAACCCCGCTCAAGCGGAAGCCCCGGATTTTCCTGTCGGGCGTTCCCTCGCGGGGTTGCTTTTGGATGTGCTGCTCGCACTCGCCCGCACTATTAAGCCGGGCTTATCTCCGTGCCTTCTGCCCGCGCGCTCAATTAGCGTCACGCTGGCGTCAGTGTTTATCCGCGCTTTTCCCTTGGCCTAAACGGTTTACCGACCGGTCACGCATGAGAACAGCGTCGGGTCTTGGCAGAGGATCGTGGTCGTCCATTCTTTACAGGGATTCTGCCTGCGTCGGTGGAGCCATCTTCAAAACCTCCTTCGTGAGACAAGAAAATGCTACGCCCCAATCCGCAAAAAGGTCAAGGGAAATAAGGGTTTCTGCGGCGTCCTATTTGAGTCAACAGGGCTGACGCAACAAGCGGACGAAAAACATCTGTACAAGGAGCAACAGCCGAGTCGTCTGACGTGCAACGAAAAAGGCCGGAGCTTTTGCTCCGGCCTTTCGTTCGCTCGAACCCGGTGGGTCAGACCGAGTAGTACATGTCGTACTCGACCGGATGCGGCGTCATTTCGTAACGCATGCACTCTTCCCACTTCAGTTCCAGATAGCCGTCGATCTGGTCGTCGGTGAAGACGTTGCCCTTGGTCAGGAACTTACGGTCGGCGTCGACCGCCGTCAGCGCCTCGCGCAAGCTGCCCGAGACGGTCGGAATGTTTTTCAGTTCCGCAGGCGGCAGGTCGTAGAGATTCTTGTCCATCGGCCCGCCCGGATCGATCTTGTTTTCGATGCCGTCGAGACCGGCCATCAGCATCGCCGCGAAGGCGAGATAGGGGTTGGCCGTCGGATCGGGGAAGCGGATTTCGATGCGCTTCGATTTCGGCGACGTGCCGTGCGGAATGCGGCAGGAGGCCGAGCGGTTGCGCGCCGAATAGGCGAGCAGCACCGGCGCTTCATAGCCCGGCACCAGCCGCTTGTAGCTGTTGGTCGACGGGTTGGTGAAGGCGTTGAGCGCCTTGGCATGCTTCAGGATGCCGCCGATATACCAGAGGCATTCCTGGCTGAGGTCGGCATATTTGTTGCCAGCAAAGAGCGGCTTGCCGTCCTTCCAGATCGACTGGTGGCAATGCATGCCCGAGCCGTTGTCGCCGAACACCGGCTTCGGCATGAAGGTCGCCGACTTGCCGAAGGCCTGCGCCACATTGTGGATCACATATTTGTAGATCTGCATGTGGTCGGCGGCTGTTGTCAGCGTCTGGAACTTGGTGCCGAGCTCGTGCTGCGCGGCGGCCACTTCATGGTGATGCTTTTCGATCTTGACGCCCATCTCCTCCATGACCGTCAGCATTTCGCCGCGAAGATCCTGGCACGAGTCGATCGGGTTGGCCGGGAAATAGCCGCCCTTGGTGCGCGGACGGTGGCCGAGATTGCCGGTCTCGTAATGGGTGTCGGTATTGGTCGGCAGTTCGACCGAGTCGACTTCGAAGCCGGTCTTGTAGGGCGAGGTCGAAAACTTGACGTCGTCGAAGATGAAGAATTCGGCTTCCGGTCCGAACACGATCGTATCGCCGATGCCGGTCGACTTGAGATAGGCCTCGGCCAGCTTCGCCGTGCCGCGCGGGTCGCGGCTGTAGGACTCGCCGGTGGACGGCTCCATGATGTCGCAGAACACGGCCAGCGTCGTCTGCGCATAGAATGGGTCGATCGTCGCCGTTGCCGTGTCGGGCAGCAGCACCATGTCGGACTCGTTGATCGCCTTCCAGCCGGCAATGGACGAACCGTCGAACATCGTGCCTTCGGCCCAGAAGTCGTCGTCGCAGAAGCCGATGTCGAATGTGACATGCTGCATCTTGCCGCGCGGATCGGTGAAGCGCAGGTCGATGTACTTGACGTCCTTTTCCTTGATGATCTGCTGAATAGGTTTGCCGGCCATTTGATCCTCTTTTCCCTGTTGTCCTTTAGGGGTTCGTGCGTCGGGCGCGCGCCCTCTTTCGAAAATCGCGCGCGAGCCTTGCGGTCCGCGGCGCGTCTTGGTCGTCTGCTAGGTGTCGGTCAATTCGTCCCCTTAGATAGCCTCCACGCCGGTTTCGCCGGTGCGGATGCGGATGGCTTCCTCGACGGATGAAATGAAAATCTTGCCGTCGCCGATGCGGCCCGTACGCGCCGCCTGCTGGATCGCCTCGACGGCCTTTGCCACCAGATCGTCGTTGAGCACAACCTCGATCTTCACCTTGGGCAGGAAATCGACGACATATTCGGCGCCGCGATAGAGTTCGGTATGTCCCTTCTGCCGGCCGAAGCCCTTGGCTTCGGTCACGGTGATGCCCTGCAGTCCCACCTCCTGCAGCGCTTCCTTCACCTCGTCGAGCTTGAACGGCTTGATGATCGCCTCGATCTTTTTCATTCGCTCACTTCCTTGCTTCCTGGGCTTACCGCCCTCCGTCTTGTCCCTCAGGGATAGCACGGCTCATGCCAACCCGGCGAAAGTCGAAAAATCTATATCTAGCAATGTGTTATGCGTTTGACGACGCAGCGCTGCCCGGCTTTTGAGCATCTCGAATGCACTTAAAATAGGCAGTATGGACAAAAAACAGGCATCAGCTTAACCAAAGCTTGCCACGCAGGGAAATGCGCTACCGCCCGCCATTTTCTGCTGCGATTGACAGTCCGCTCGCGTCTCGCGACAAACACCCGCGACATTTCAACGACGACCGGTCAGGGCAGGGCGGATGAAGGCGGCAAACAGCGTTTTTTCGAGCCTGGGCACGACGATCTTCACCACCATGTCGGCGCTGGCGGCTGAGCACGGCGCCATCAATCTGGGCCAGGGCTTCCCCGACGACGAAGGCCCCGACGACGTGCGCGCGGCCGCGGCGAAGGCGATCATCGACGGGCCGAACCAGTATCCGCCGATGATGGGCCTGCCGGCGCTCCGCCAGGCCGTCGTTGCCGCCAACAAGCGTTTCTACGACCTCGACATCGACTGGCAGTCCGAGGTCATGGTCACGTCGGGCGCCACCGAGGCGCTGGCCGATTGCCTGATCGGCCTCCTCAATCCCGGCGACGAGGCCATCGTGCTGGAGCCCGCCTATGACAGCTACAAGCCCGTCATTGAGGCAGCGGGCGCGAAGGCCGTTCCGGTCTCGCTCGAGCCGCCGCTCTGGTCGCTGCCGCTGGAGAGCCTCGAGGCGGCCTTCTCCGACAGGACCAAGCTGATCGTTCTCAACACGCCGATGAATCCCACCGGCAAGGTCTTCACCCGCGCCGAACTCGACGCCATCGCCGCCCTGCTGATCCGCCACGATGCCTATGCCGTCTGCGACGAGGTCTATGAGCATCTGGTCTTTTCGGGCCATCGCCACATTCCGCTGATGACGCTGCCCGGCATGCGCGAGCGTTGCTTGCGCATCGGCTCGGCCGGCAAGACCTTCTCGCTCACCGGCTGGAAGGTCGGCTACGTCACCGGCCCTGCCCACCTGCTTCAGACGGTCGCGAAGACCCACCAGTTCGTCACCTTCACGACGCCGCCCGCGCTGCAATCGGCGGTCGCCTTCGGTCTTGCGAAGGACGACGCCTATTTCGCCGGCCTTGCGTCATCGCTGGAAGCCAAACGCGACCGGCTGGCGAAGGGTCTTGCCGAAGCGGGCCTCGATGTTCTGCCCACGGACGGAACCTATTTCATCTCCGCCGATTTCAGGTCCCTCGGATTCAACGGAACCGACGACGAATTTTGCCGCGAGATCACCATGAAGGCGAAGGTCGGGGCGATTCCTCTTTCCGCGTTCTACGCCGATCCCGCCGCCGCGCCGCAACATCTCGCCCGCTTCTGCTTCTGCAAGCAGGACGCGGTGCTGACCGAAGCGAGTGCGCGGCTGAAGACATATGCGGTGGGGCAGGGCGCCTGACGCAGCGTCGCCGTGCCACGCACGACGCGGCTGGACAGGCCGCCGCGAGCGGCTATTCTGCCGCCAATCGTTAGTGGCACGAACTAAAAACAATTCGAGGGAGCGCCTTTCATGTCCGACAAACTCGATCCCCGCATGCCCGTGCTGGTCGGCTGCGGCCAACTGGTCCAGAAGGAAAAGGATGTCGAGAAGGCGCTCTCGCCGATGCATCTGATGGCGGACGCCGCCCGCGCCGCCGCCGCCGACACCGGATTGGGCGACAAGCTCTGGGCCGCCATCGACAATGTGACGACGGTGCGCTTCATCACCGACAGCCCGGATTCGGGCCGCCTGCCTTTCGGCCGCTATCCCAACGCCGCGAAGACGCTGGCCAACATGTTGGGCGCGAATCCGGCGAAGACCTGCTACGGCCCGACCGGCGGCAACACGCCGCAAATGCTGGTCAACCACACTGCCGAGCTGATCGCGCAGGGCGATACCGATGTGGCGCTGGTCGCGGGTTCGGAATGTTTCGGCACGCTGATGCGCGCGCTGGGGCAAGGCAAGCAGCTCCCCTGGCACGACGAAAATCCCGGCGGCACCCGCATCGACATCGGCAACGAAAAGGCCGGCGTCACCGAAACCGAGAAGCGGCACAAGCTGCAATTCCCGGTCAACATCTATCCGATGTTCGAAAACGCCATTCGCGGCGCGAAGGGCCGCAGCGTGAAGGATCATCAGCTTGCCGTCGGCCGCCTGATGGCGCCCTTCACCGAAGTCGCGGCGAAGCATCCGCAAGCCTGGTTCCCGGTTGCCCGCACGGCGGAAGAAATCGCCACGCCGACCGACGACAACCGTTATGTCGGCTTTCCCTATACGAAATACATGAACGCCATCATGCAGGTCGATCAGGCTGCCGCCGTCGTGATGATGCCGGTCGAGAAGGCCCGCGCACTCGGCATCCCTCAATCGAAATGGGTTTTCCTGCATGGCTGCGCCGATGCCAACGATCTCTGGTATCCGACCGAGCGCGTGAACTATCACTCCTCGCCGGCGATCCGCATGATGGGCAAGAAGGCTTTCGCGATGTCGGGCTGGAAGGTCGGCGACATCGACTATTTCGACCTCTATTCCTGCTTTCCCTCCGCCGTGCAGATCGGCCGCGACGAACTCGGCATCGCCGAAGACGATCGGCGCCCGCTGACCGTGACGGGCGGCCTGCCGTATTTCGGCGGCGCCGGCAACAACTACGTCATGCACTCGATCGCGACGATGATGGAAAAGCTGCGCGCCAAGTCAGGCACCAAAGGCCTCGTCACCTCGAACGGCTGGTACGTGACGAAGCACGGCCTCGGCCTCTATTCGACGACGCCGCGCGAAGGCAAATGGGAGCGCGAACAGCCCGCCACTTACCAGGCCGAGATTGACGCGGAGAAACATCCCAAGGTCGAGGAAAAGCCCAACGGCAAGGCGAAGATCGAAACTTACACGGTCGTTCATGGCCGCGGCGGCCCCGATTTCGCGATCCTTTTCGGCCGCATGGCCGACAGCGACGCCCGCTTCGTCGCCCACACGCCCAACGATCCGGCAACGCTTCAGGACATGCTGACCCGCGACCAGCTCGGCCGCCCCGGCACCGTTGTGTCCCCCGCCGACGGCAGCGTCAACATCTTCACGCCGGAGTGAGCCGAAGCCTCACCACAACCACGTCTCGGGATCGGGCACAGGCTTGCCGTCCATCGCCAGCATGAAGCCCTTGATCAACCGGATCAGCAGCCACACCAGCGTCGCCAGCAGGATCAGCACGCCGATCAGGATGAATGTCGTAATCCCGCCGATGACAGCGAACAGAATGCCGATCCAGAAGGTGCGGATCAGATAGGTGAGGTGGGATGCCGCGGCAGCCGTCGCCTCGCCCCGCTTCAGATAGGCGACGATGACGCCCGCGATTGCAGTGATGCCAATGACGAAACCGACGAAGTAGAGAATATAGACGAGCTTGGCCGTGCCGAACTCGTCGCCGGGCCTCACGGCCGGGGTGGGCGCTTCGCTCATGGGATGCCTCCTCTGGTGAGTCGCGTCACGAAAAGGCTACCCCCTCATCCGCCCCCTGACCATCGGCTTTCCCTTGCCGCCGCCGCCACGGAGCGCTACTCCCACCGCATTGATTTTGAACAGAAGGATGCCGCCCATGCCCCTGATCTACATGATCCGCCACGGCGAAGCCGCCGCCGGCTGGGATGCCGACATGGATCCCGGCCTCAGCGACAAGGGCCGCGCGCAATCCGTAGCGGTCGCCCGCGAAATCGAGACACGCGTTGGCCGCAGGCTGCCA
>PHEO01000044.1 GCA_002841195.1 Alphaproteobacteria bacterium HGW-Alphaproteobacteria-11 | reverse complement strand
CGCCCCGGTTCGGCCGGTTCCGCCAGCGGCACGGACAGCACAGGCAATGCGCGGTGAAAAACGTCGGCGGCCTCGGCCGCAGTCGCGATTCCCTCGACGGGCGCGCCAAGTGCCCGATAGAGCGCCGGATCGCCGGCGACGAAGAAGCACGGCAGCGCCGCCGCGTCCCGTCCGCGCCACGTCTTGAGCGTGATCTCGGGGCCGATGCCGGCGGGCTCGCCCATGGTCAGCGCGAGGGGCCCGACGCGACCGGATGCTGCAACGCGCGTCATGGCTGGCGGCACCCCTTTGGCCTTCGGCCCGTCCTCAGCGATAAACGACGACGGCGTCGCGACGCAGGTCACGCAGATGACGGCGTCCCATCATCGACAATTGTTGTTCGTAGAGCGTGTCGTCGATCTGCTCGCGCGTCGGCATTTCGCCCTGTGCCGGCCTGTGCGCGCAGACGACAAGCATCTCGACGCCGCGTTCGCTGCGGATCGGCTCGGTCACGCCGCCCACCGGGACGCGCGCCACCGCCTGCCTGACACGCGGCTCCAGTTGTCCGGCAATCACCTGCTGCGGCGGCGAGGAGGTGCCGCTCAGATATATGCGAATCTGGTTCGCCGCCATTTCGCACGACGTCACCTGCGAACGAAACTCCTGCGCCTCGCGCGCGCGCCGGTTGACGGCAGCCGCTTCGGCGTCCGGCGTCAGTGGCAGCAGCACCTGCATCAGCGAATACTGGTCGCGCATTGGGTCTGCACCGGTACCCGTTTGCATGGAGCGGACCTGGATGATGTAAAATCCGTTCATCGTACGGATCGGATCCGAGATCATCCCGGTCTGCATGTTGGTCACGACATCACCGACACCGTCGGGAAGCTGGCTTGCATGCACCCATCCGATATCGCCGCCGTTGGCGGCGGAGGCCGACTGGCTGAATTGCCGCGCCACCGCCTCGAACGGCGCACCTTCTCGCATCTGCTCGACGAGACGCTGCGTTCCGGCGGCGATTTCCTCGGCATGCGCCGGGCTGTCGAAAGTGATGAGGATTTCGGAAATCAGGTAGCGCGGTTGGTCGGCTTCTTCATCCAGCCGCCGCAACACCTCATCGATTTCGTTTTGCCCGACGGTGACGAGCCCGCCGAACTGCTGCTGAACGACGCGGTTCCAGGCGATGTCGGAGGCGATCTGCGCTTCCAGTGCCGATCTGGACACGCCACCTTCCTTGAGGAACTCCTCGATCTGCTCGACCGTCATGTTCGAGCGCTGCGCGATCCGTCCGAGCGCGGTGTCCATCTCTTCCTGTGTGACGCTGATATTGAGCCGTTGTGCTTCCTGTCTTTGAAGAAATTCGTCAACAAGCGAACGCAACACCTGACCGCGAATGCGCGAAACGTTCTCCGGCGTATTGGGAATGCCGGAACTGACCATCACGAGCTTCACCCGCTGCTCGAGGTCGTAAGACGAAATGATCTGGTCATTGACGATGGCCGCGATGGCCTGTGAGTCCGTCGTCTGGTCCGCATTTTGCGCGACGACCGCGCCGGAGGGCAGTAGTGAGGTCGACACGAAAAAGCAGGCAAGCGCCACGCCGCGTAATGACCTGAACCGGCGACCTCCGGCGGGCGTCCCGACGCTCGCAAGCATATTTGGCTTCATCGTGACTTTCTTGAGGGCCCGCGGGCCCCTCCCGTTTGATATGGTTGCGGGCTTCCCCGATCCGCTGCGCGACAGAATACTTGAATCATGCCTCTAATCAACCTGTCGCATCCGGCCACGAACTGCAAAAAAGTGTCCGTTTTCAGAGGCTTGCAAGATGGCCGCCGCTTCGAAGCTGCTAGTAGATACCGGTTGCACCCGCTGCCCGCGCAGCACCCAGTGTTTTGAGCGTAATCTGCAAAGTAACCGAGCTTTCCGGCTCGATGTCGCGGTCTCTGGTGAATGACTGGTTGAAGCTGAGCGCGAAGTCGAAGCATTCGTCCTCGTAGCCGATCCCGATCCTGTTTGCGACAGTGCGATCGTTGGCAATATCGTGTCGGATACGTCCGAACATGCGCCAATATTCATCCAGCGTCACCGTCGCACCGAGGAAGACTTCCTCGCGCGATACGAACGTCACCGATTGGTCGGCGGCAAAATAGGCGTAGCCGAACTGACCACTCACGCGACCGGCCTGGCCGATCAAGTTCACCTCGTTGCGCCTGATCTTGTAGCGTTCGTCGTCGACCCGGAAGCGATAGGTGACGAGAAGATCGTCCGAAGGCGCGACGCTGATCCGGCCGACATAGTCGGAGGATTGATCGCTCAGCCCCGTATCGGGAGTAAGGCTGGTGTTGTCGTTGACGCGGAAACTCTGTCCGAGAAGTGCCGAGGCCTGCCCGCCGCCAGGCAGGAATACCGAGTAGCGAACGCCGACATTTGCGCGCGCACCCGTTTCCCACCGGTCAAGACCGGCGAAACGGTCTTCCGAGAAGAGGTTTGTGTCGTCGAACTCGAAACTCAGCGAGTCTTCGTCGGGAATCTTGACCGTGTTGCCGACATCCGGCGAATAGATGAGTTGCACGATCGGTTCGATGACTTGCCTGAACCCGTTGTCGGAACGGGCCAGCGGATAGCTCCATTCGGTGCCGATGGTCGGCAAACTGCGCGCCATCGTCGTGCTGGCGAAGGTGGTGCCGGGCACCGACGGGTTCGGCACATCTTCCACGGAATAGATGTCGCCGCGTAGACTGGCGAACAGCCGATAGACGATACCTGCCGCACTGGTGCGGCGCCGGTCCCATTCGACCTGTGCGGAAACGCGCCGCGAACTCGCGCCGACGCTGCGCTCGAGCACCATAGCATTGGCCGAAATGCCGATGCGCCCGCCGGCCACCTGCTCGGGGTACGAATAGTTGTACTGCAAAATGGGCGCGACCCACGGCGTCGTTGCGTTGCTGTCGGCCGCCAGCAGACCGCGAAAGTAATAGGCGTCAGCGGTAAAGCTGTTGCGTCCGTCGACATAGGTGGCGTTGACATTGTTGATGAGGTCTGTCGCCAAGGACATGTCGTATTTGCGCAGATAGGTGTCGTCGGTCGTAAGTTCTGTCTGGAAGCCCCACCGCCAGCGCTCATTGACGATAAAATCGCCGTCACCGAACAGGCTGCCGCGAAAATCGGCGTCGCCCGGCGTTCCGGCCGTCTGTGTACGCGGCCATGTGCCGGTGCCGAACATCTTGAATTGCCCGCTCTCGATACGCTGGCGGTATTCGCCTTTGTAGATGACGCCTTCCTTGGTCGTGAACCGCGGGCTGAGCGTGACATCCTTGTCGGGTGCGATAGCCCAGTAGTAGGGAATTTCCACTTCCTGGCCGAGATCGCTCGAACTGGCCAGTTTCGGCGGCAGAAAACCCGATTGCCGCTTCACGGTCGGATCGGGCTGCGAGAAATAGGGAACATAGGCAACGGGAATGCCGAAAAATTCCAGATATGCGTCCTCATAAACAATGCGTTGTTCTTCACGATTGTGGATGACGCGAAATGCCTTGATCTGCCAGAGCGGCGTCGTCTGACCTTTTTCCTCGCAAATGTCGCAAGGGCTGTATACGGCACGGTGCATCGTTGTCATATTGCCGCCTGTCCGTACGACGTCGTGCCCGGCGAGCCGCGAATTGTCGCTCAGCAACACCCGGAGCGTCTGAATCACCCCGTCTTTCATCTCGTTTCGCAGAACCAGGCGGTCGGCGAAGGCGACGTCGCCTTGCGGATCGAGCAAAGACACATTGCCGTCAGCGGTCACCACGCCGGTGGTTTCGTCGTAGGTCACGCGGTCGGCGAGAAGCACGCGGGACCCGAAAGCAATTTCGACATGCCCCGTCGCCGTCACGACACGTGTGTCACGGTCGTAGGTCAACTCGTCGGCCTGCATCAGAACTTCGCCGGATTGCTGAAACGACCGCTCGGGCCCGCCGGCAAGTGCCTGCGTGCCGTCCTGGGCCTGCGCGGCGCCGGCGGCTGGCAGACATAGTGCCAGCGCCAAAGCGACAACGCGCCCGCCCGTCCAGAGGTCGCAGCCGCCAAACCCCATCCATTGCCCCCGTGTCACGTCTGCGTCTCGCCCCCTGCCGGCCGGAATCGTACCCGGCCCCGCTCAATATCTAACCGTCTTCGAGGTGAAAGAGAACCGCAAGTCCCAAAAGCATGACCACGACCGATGGCGCCCAGGCCGCAAGCAGCGTTGGCAGAATTCCCGACAGGCCGAGGGCGAGCGAGAGATCGCTGAGGAAATAGACCAGAAAGCCCGAAAATATGCCGCCGAGGACGACCTGAATGAAGCCGCCGGAGCGCGCGGTACGCATCGAGAACGCTGCCGCGACCAGCACCATGGTGCAGAGCAGCGCGGGCGTGGCCAGAATCTGGTGGAAATGGAGTTTATAGCGCCGCGCCGAAAAGCCGGCCGCTTCGGCGGTCTGGATGAAGTTCGGCAGGTCCCAG
Source organism: Alphaproteobacteria bacterium HGW-Alphaproteobacteria-11 (assembly GCA_002841195.1). Lineage (GTDB taxonomy): Bacteria > Pseudomonadota > Alphaproteobacteria > Parvibaculales > Parvibaculaceae > Parvibaculum. The sequence goes on along the minus strand of PHEO01000044.1, from coordinate 13,854 downwards.
AACGAAATCGTATCGGGACGCGCGAAGCTCTCCTGAACCTGTTCCGCCGTTAGCGACGTTTCCTGCTGGTAGGTCTCGTAATGGCGGGGCTGGTCGTTGGTGAGCAATACCCACACATCGTTGAGCGCCCAATGGCCGTCGCGAAGCACGGCCTCGCTTGCGTCGATGCGTCCGAGGAACGTATTGGCATTGCCATAGAGAAATATCGTGACGTCGAAGAGCTCGACGCCCTGTTCGCTCATGCGCAATGCATGAACGACCGATTGGCCGGTTGAGTCGGCCTGACGCAGCCACAGCCCGTTCGACGACAAGGCAAGGAAGTTTGTTCGCTGGTCGATATATTTCGCTTCGAACTGCCGGAATTGCGTCGCCAATGTAGCGGAGAGCGGGTTGTAGACCGTCACCACGAACGAGCCGATGACGAACGACACGACGAGCGCTGGTGCGATGAATTGCCAGACCGATACGCCGGCTGCCCGCGCTACAACCAGTTCATTGTTGCGGCTCAGCCGCAGAAACGCCGCCATGCCGCCGAAGAGAAAGGCAAACGGCAAGGTTTTGCCGCCGACTCTGGGCAGTTCCATCAGCGCCATCGATGCCAGGAGCCCGAACGTAACGCCCGGTTTGTCGGCGCCGCGGCGGAGCAGTTCGACAAGCTCGAATGTGAAGATGAGGGTAAGAAAGACGGCAAATGTCAGCAGCACGACAAGCAGAAACTGCCGGCCCAGATAGTATGACAGTGTCCACGAGATGTTCATGTGCGGGCCCCGCTGCCAGGAAGTCGCGGCAGTGGCAACCGTTGCAGGATCGGACCGAAGCGAACGCCGCCGACAATGGCAAGTGAGATGGCGCATGCCGCGAGCGGCGCGAGATACACCAGGGGCACGATACTGAGATCGTTCTTGGAGGCGTTGGCGAGCGCGAATCCCGCAACCCGCAGCACCAACGCAGCACCCGCCGCCGTTGCCATGCGCATTGCATATCCGCGCCGATTGAACGGTGCCGGCAGCAGCGCCGCAAGCACGATCAGCGCCAATGCCATCGGGAATATGCCTTCGGCCAGCCGTTCATGGGCGTCGGCGAGAAGCTTGTTCCGGTGCGACTGGCCGTAGGTGTCGTCGGCGGACGGATTTACTAGTTCGTTGAAATAACGTTCACGCCCCTCATAGACCAGCGCCGGCTGGTGCTTCAGATAAGGAGAAAGGTCAAACGTGTATTTGTCGAAAAAAAGCAACGTAGCGGCGCCGCGTTCCTTGGCTTCGTCGCGCGACACGCGCTGGATATTGCCGTTGAACATCACCAGCAGCGGACCACGCGGTCCCTGCACCATGCTTCCTGTTTCGGCCATGTAGGTGATGGGTTCGTTGGGATTGCGGCTGTCATGAACCAGAACGCCGTGTGTGGTGCCGTCCGGCGCCCGCTCTCTCACATAGACCGTCAGGCCGGTCGTCGGATTGGTGAAGGTGCCTTCGCGAATCATCGACGATGTCACATCCGTGCGGATGTCGTAGATCCGGCTCTTGAGTTCCCGCATTCCGGCCGGAGCGATATAGACGCTGAAGGATAGTACGATGAACGACACGGCCATCGCGATTGCAAGGATCGGCTTGGCGACAGACCAGAGGCTGACGCCAGCCGAAAACATCACCACGATTTCGCTGTCGGCGATGAGTTTGTGCAGCGTGTAGAGCAGCGCGCAAAAGAGCGATATCGGCAGCACGATGACGAGCGTGCTGGGCAGGGCGAGCGCGGTCAATTGAAAGAAGGCGACGAGCGTCTGGCCCTGCGTGATCATCACGTCGAGCATGCGCAGCGCCTGCGTCAGCCAGATGATGCCGGTCAGCACCACGGTCGCCACGACGAAGGGCCCGAGCGCCTGAACGAATATATAGCGTGACAAACCCTTCAGCATAAGTCCGGCCCCCGACCGGAAATCCGATATACGCAAGGACGGAGACAATCCCGGCAGCTTCTATTCGCGATTGCCGACGATGGCTTTCCCTTGCCGCCGATTCAGCTAGGATGTACGGCGATTTGTCGGGTTCTATTGAGATAAATGGTTATCCCATTTCGGCTGGAGGGAAAAGGCGATAGAGGCTTTTTCCGATCCGATGATCAGCCGAATCGGTGACATGCGGGCCCGAATCCGGACTTTAAAGTTAATCAGGAGAGGCCATCGATGAATATTTCCTTTGCCGACATCTCGCTCGCAAAGCCCGGAACGTTCGCCGTGCTGGTTTCCGAGGGGACGACGCTTCGCGGCGCCGCGGCTGATCTCGATGGCAAGGTCGGCGGTGCGCTGAAGCGGGCGATGAAGGCGGCCGGTTTCTCCGGCAAGTCCGGTTCGGTTCTCGAAATTGTCGGCGCGCGTGGCGTCGCCGCCGGACGCATCCTTCTCGTCGGCCTCGGCAAATCGGCCGACCTGTCCGCCGCGGGTATGGAGAAGGTGGGCGGCGAAATGATCGGCCGCGTCGAAAAGACGAAGGAAGCATCGCTGTCGATCGTGCTCGACGGCATTTCAGCCGCGAAGCTCCCGGCAGGCGAGGCGGCAGCGCGTATCGCATTCGGCGCCAGGCTACGCTCCTACCGATTCGACAAGTACAAGACGAAAAAGAAAGCCGATGAATCAAAGGCTGGCCTTAAATCGGTGACCGTGATGACGCGCGCTGCCGCATCCGCCCGCAAGGATTATGCAACGCTGTCGAAGATTGCCGATGGCATGTTCCTGACGCGCGACCTCGTCAACGAGCCGCCGAACGTTCTATTCCCTGGCGAGTTCGCAAAGCGCGCCCGCGCTCTCTCCAAACTCGGCGTCAAGGTCGACGTGCTTGGCGAAGCGCAGATGAAGAAGCTCGGCATGGGTGCGCTGCTTGGTGTCGGATATGGCAGTCAGCACGAAAGCCAACTGGTCATCATGCGCTGGACGGGCGGCAAGGCGGGTGACAAGCCTGTAGCCTTTGTCGGCAAGGGTGTCTGCTTCGACACTGGCGGTATCTCGTTGAAGCCACCGGCAGGCATGGAAGACATGAAGGGCGACATGGGCGGCGCGGCCTGCGTCACCGGCCTGATGCATGCGCTTGCCGCGCGCAAGGCGAAGGTCAATGCGGTCGGCGTCATCGGTCTCGTCGAGAACATGCCGGACGGCAAGGCGCAGCGGCCCGGTGACATCGTTACCTCCATGTCGGGTCAAACCATCGAAATCATCAATACCGATGCCGAAGGCCGCCTCGTGCTCGCCGACGCGCTTTGGTACACACAAAATCGCTTCAAACCGAAATTCATGGTCGACCTCGCAACGCTGACAGGCGCCATCATGGTCGCGCTCGGCAAGGAATACGCCGGCCTATTTTCCAACAACGACAAGCTGTCGAAGCAATTGTCGGAGGCCGGCGAGGCCGAGAGCGAGAAGGTCTGGCGCATGCCGATGGGCGCCGCCTACGACAAGCAGATCGATTCGCAGTTTGCGGACATGAAAAACACCGGCGGCCGCGATGGCGGTTCGATCACCGCGGCGCAGTTTCTCGAACGCTTCGTCAACAAGACCACTTGGGCGCATCTCGACATCGCCGGCACGGCGATGGCCTCTCCCAAAACCGCGATCAACCAGAGCTGGGGGTCGGGTTGGGGCGTGCGCCTGCTCAACCGCCTGGTCGCCGACCACTACGAAGCGTGACAGTTCGGTAGCGGAACGATGACAGAGGTGCTGTTTTACCATCTGCAGAACGCGCCGCTGGAGCGCGTCTTGCCGCAATTGCTGGAGCGTTCGCTGGAGCGCGGCTGGCAGGCGGTGGTCCGCGCCGGTGGCGCCGAGCGGCTCGAAGCGCTCAACAATGCACTTTGGACCTATAGCGACGACAGCTTCCTGCCGCATGGCAGCCGCGACGATGGCCCACCCGAGACAACGCCGATTTTTCTGACGACTGAGGACGAAAACCCTAACGGCGCCAAGGTGTTGTTCCTGGTCGACGGCGCAGCGCCAGGCCCGCTTGACGGTTATGAGCGTTGCGTTCTGATGTTCGACGGTCGCGACGACCTGGCGGTTGGCGCTGCCCGCGAACACTGGAAGGTGTTGAAGGCCGAAGGTCACGATGCGACCTATTGGCAACAGAACGATGCCGGAAAATGGGAGAAGAAGGCCTGAACTGCCGCGGCGACCGCCGAATGTCTCTCGGCGATTGATCGGCTGACGAGCCGGGCTCATAGTTCGCGACGGATTTCAGGGAATGGGGAGAATATATCATGCCGGTCTGGTTGCGCCGCACACTGATTGGTCTGGGCGCGCTCGTTGTCGTCGCGGGCGCCGCCTACTATTGGCTCATCGTCGAAAGCCGGATGCCATCGGACGCAGCTTTCGCACTCGACATCGGCGAGATACGCCGCATGGTGGCCGCCGTACCGGGCGACAAGCCGGCATCGGTCGAGGTCGAGCTTGTCGGCGCGTTTTCGTTTCCAGCGACCGCGATTGTTGCAGGTGACGGCTGGGGTTCGCGCGACATGCCGGTCTATTCCTTCCGCCTCGTGTATCCCGAGACAAGTATCATCGTCGATACGGCACTGAACGAAGAATTGGGGCAGGGCGGGCTGGTTTCCTTCGATGCCGATGCTTATGCACGGATGCAGACCGCGATGACGTCGGCGTCGTTGATCGTCATCACGCATGAGCATATGGATCATATCGGCGGTCTCACCGTACATCCGGAGCTGGAAGCGGTGCTCCCCTCGATGAGGTTGACCCGCGAACAGGTCGAGCATCCCGAGCGCAGCGTGCCGGCGCGCTTCCCCGACGGCGCGCTCGACGGCTATCAGTCGCTCGAATATGAGCAATACCGCGTGATCGCGCCCGGTGTCGCGCTCATCAAATCGCCCGGTCACACCCCGGGCAGCCAGATGGTCTATGTGCAGAAGGCGAACGGCGAAGAGCTTCTCCTGATCGGTGACGTCGCCTGGCACTTTCGCAACATTGAATTGCTGCGTGAGCGCGCCCGACTGGTCACGCAGTTCTACTTGAACGAAGATCGGACCGCGGTCTTCGGCCAGCTCGCCGCATTGTCCCGGCTGAACCAGGCCGAACCCGACATCGCCATCGTACCGGGTCACGATGCCGGGGTCGTGGACGGTCTGTTGGAGGCGGGTACTCTGACGCTCGGCTTCACAGTCGAATAGGCGGCTCGGCTGGGCCGGGAGACACAATGTTCCAAAAGGCGCAATGCTGGCTGATCGCGGCACTCGCCTGCATTGCCGTTAATGGTGGGCCGGCTTCGGCAGGCGTTGCGGATCGAACCGTCGTTGTTGCGCTTTTCGACGGTTTTGCGCCCGCGATGGTGAAGTCGACCGACACGCCGAATCTCGACCGGATGCAGGCCGAGGGTGCCTGGTCGCACCGGCTGGCGCCGGTTTTTCCATCCGTGTCGCTGACCAATCATGTGAGTTTCACCACCGGTTGCTGGCCCGCGGGCCACGGCATTCTCTCCAATATCTTCTTCGATCCGAAACGCGGCCGCTTCGATCACAGCTACGACGCCGACTGGCGGACCGGTTGCGAAACCATGTGGGAGGCCGCCGAGCGGCAAGGCGTTGTGGCGGCGGCCTTGCAGATCGCCGGTCGCGGCTCTGGCACCAGAGGCAAGCTTGCGACGCATGCGAACTGGCCGAGACCGCACATGACCGACGATCAGGTTGTCGAGCGGGCGGTCGAACTTCTGTCGATGAAAGGCGCCGATCGGCCGCGATTGATCGCGCTCTATTTCACGGGACCCGACGGCACGGCACATCGGACGGGCACACTGTCCGCCAATACGCTGACAGTCGTACGCCGGAGCGACGCAATCGTCGGCAAGCTGATGAAGGCAATCCGTGCATTGCCGCGCGAACGCGAGGCGACGCTCATCGTCGGCACCGACCACGGCTTGATGGATGTCGGACCGTTGATCAACATTGCCCGCATCATGAACAAGCACGAAATCAAGGGTAGGGTCGCCGCAGCCGGGGCAAGCGCCTACATTTACCTCAACAAGAACGAGAATGTTGCCCGTGTCGAACGCGTCTTGAAGGGATACAACTCTGCCTTCGACGTCTACCGCAGAGGTTCGCATCCGGCTTTTGCGAAGCTCGGCACGGGGCCGCGCGCAGGCGACTTCTTGCTGGTTGCGAAACCGCCGCACTGGATCGAGGGACCGGAAGTATTTCCGGACTACGCCCATATGCTCGGCGTCACGACCGTGTGGCCGGAAATTTTCACGCCACCCGTGAGCGTGCAACGTGCGGCACATGGCTACGATCCCGCCACAGTGACGCAGATGCACGGCATCTTCTATGCCTGGGGTGCAGGTGTCGCGAAGGGCAAGCGGGTCGGCCGCATCGACATTGTCGACGTCCATCCGACCGTCATGGAGTTGCTTGGACTGAAGCCCGGAAAGGGCGCCAAAGGCAAGGCGCTGGCGCTCGGCCGCTAGTCTGCTGCCGCCATCGCCTCTTCATAGCTCGCGCTCGCTACGAGCCACAGCTCTTCGGCCCGCGCCCGTGCTCTCAATGCTTCGGCGCGCTCCTTCGACGTCGCGCTCACCGCCGCCGGATCGGCTGTAACGGCCGGGTCGGCAAGTCTGGCGTCCAGCGCATCGATGATCTTCTGGATGCGCGCAATTTCCTGTTCGGCGGCTTGCGCCTTTTTCTTGAGCGGCGCCATCTGTTCGCGCTTCTGCGCGGCGAGGCGGCGCGCTTCGCGCTTGTCGTTGGACGGACGAGGGGCGGGCGGCGGCGCGTCGGCATCGGCATCGGCCGCGAGCGGCCGCACGCGCCGCGCCGGGTCGAGGAGCCATTTGCGATAGTCGTCCAGGTCGCCGTCATAAGGTGCAACCGTGCCGTCAGCGACAAGCCACAACCGGTCGGCGCAGGTCTCGACCAGGTGCCGGTCGTGCGAAATCAGAATGAAAGCGCCGTCATACTCGTTGATCGCCATCACGAGCGCCTCGCGGCTGTCGACGTCGAGATGGTTGGTCGGTTCGTCGAGAATGATCATGTGCGGCTTGTGGAACGTCGCGATGGCGAAGAGCAGTCGCGCCTTCTCGCCGCCCGAAAGCTTTTCGACCCTTGTGTCGGCCTTGGCCGCGCCGAAACCGTAGGAGCCGGCGCGGGCGCGCACCTGCGCGATTGTCGCATCCGGCATCAGTTCGCGGAAATGCTCGTAAGGTGTGTCGCCCATGTTGAGTTCGTCGAGCTGATGCTGTGCGAAATAGGCGATACGAAGCTTCTTCGACGCATACTTGTGGCCGGCATCGACACGCAAGCGGTCGCAAAGCAGCTTGGCGAAGGTCGACTTGCCGTTGCCATTGGCGCCGAGCAGCGCGATCCGGTCGTCCTGGTCGATGCGCAGGTCGAGCCCGCGCAGCACCGGCTTGCCCGGCTCGTAGCCGACCGAGGCATGCTCGAGGCGGATGATCGGCGAGGCGAGCGGCTTTTCCGGCACCGGAAAATGGAACGGCAACACACGCTCGTTCATGATGTCGGCGATCGGTTCCATCTTGGCGAGCGCCTTCATGCGGCTCTGCGCCTGGCGGGCCTTGGAGGCTTTCGCCTTGAAGCGCTCGATAAAGCTTTCCATGTGGCGGCGCTGGTCGTCCTGCTTCTTCTTCATCGACATCTGAAGCATCAGCCGTTCGCGCCGCGTGCGGTCGAAGCGATCGTAATTGCCGCTGTAATAGGTGAGCTTCTTGTGTTCGAGATGCAGAATGCCGTCCGCGACATTGTTGAGAAGATCGCGGTCATGGCTGACGATCAGCACGGTGTAGGGATAAGAGCGCAGATAGTCCTCGAGCCAGATCGTGCCTTCGAGATCGAGATAGTTGGTCGGTTCGTCGAGCAGCAGCAGGTCGGGCTCCGAAAAGAGCACGGCGGCGAGCGCCACGCGCATCCGCCAGCCGCCGGAAAAATCCGAGCAGGGCCGCGCCTGCGCCGCCTCGTCGAAACCGAGACCGGCAAGGATCGTCGCGGCCTTGGCCGGCGACGCATGGGCGCCCATGTCGGCAAGCCGCGTGTGAATGTCGGCGATCCGATGCGGGTCGGTCGCCGTCTCGGCCTCGGCGAGCAGCGAGGTGCGCTCCTTGTCGGCGGCAAGAACCGTGTCGAGCAGGGTGATCGGCCCGGACGGCGCCTCCTGCGTCACCATGCCGACACGCCAGGATTTGGGCCACGAGATCGACCCCGATTCGGGCGTCAGCTCGCCGGTGATGATCCTGAGCAGCGTCGATTTGCCGGTGCCGTTGCGGCCGACAAAGCCCGTCCGTGTCCCCGGCGGCAGCGCCGCGGTGACCCGTTCGAGGAGCAGCCGCCCCTCCATCCGGAATGTGAGATCGTTGATATGCAACATGATGGCCGGGCTTTTAGCATCGCCAAAGCCCGCCGTCACCCGCCGGGTTGCCGCCGTCTCCCGGCCCGGCTATAACCCGCGCGAAATCCACCAGACCCCACGAAGGAAGCAGCGGTATGGCCCTCGAACGGACCTTCTCGATCATCAAGCCGGACGCGACCCGGCGCAATCTCACCGGCAAGATCATCGACCGCTTCGAAAGCGCGGGCCTCCGCGTCGTCGCCTCGAAGCGCATCCACATGACGAAGGCGCAGGCCGAAGGCTTCTATGCGGTCCACAAGGAGCGGCCCTTCTTCAACGATCTGGTCTCCTTCATGATTTCGGGCCCGGTCGTCGTCCAGGTGCTGGAAGGCGAAAACGCCATCGCGAAGAACCGCGAAGTGATGGGAGCGACCAACCCGGCCAATGCCGATGCCGGCACGATCCGCAAGGATTTCGCCGAGTCGATCGAAGCCAACTCGGTCCACGGCTCTGACGCCCCGGAAACGGCGGCCGAGGAAATCAAATACTTCTTCAAGGACGAAGAAATCGTCGGCTGATTTGGTCCGCCGCTGAAAATTGAAAAGCCTCGCCCGAAACGGCGGGGCTTTTTTGTTGCCGTCAGATTGCGGGCACGAAGAGCGGTGCCGCCGCGACTCCGTCCGCGTCCGTCAGCGCGACCTGCTCGCCCACCACGCGGGCGCGGCCTTCGACCACGAGCTTCAAAGCCATCGGGTAAAGCTTGTGCTCGGCTTCGAGCACGCGCGCGGCCAGCGTTTCGGGCGTATCGCCGGGCAGCACCGGCACGGCGGCCTGCGCGACGATCGGGCCCTCGTCCATTTCCGGCCGCACGAAATGCACGGTGCAACCAGTGATGCGGACACCGGCGTCGAGCGCCCGCTGGTGCACATGCAGCCCCTTGAATGAGGGCAGCAGGGACGGGTGGATGTTGAGTTGCCGGTCACGCCACTTCTCGACAAAACCGTCGGAGAGAATGCGCATGAAGCCGGCATTGCAGATCAGCTCGACGCCCGCCGCGCGCAGTGCCCGGTCGAGCTCGGCGTCGAATGTCTCGCGGCTGGCGAAGTCCTGGTGGTCGACAATGAGTGTCGGAATGCCGGCGGCCGCCGCGACCTGAAGCCCTTCCGCCTTGGGACGATTGGAAATGACAAGCGCGATCTGTCCGCGAAAGCCGGGTTCGGCGCACGCCCCGATCAATGCGGAAAGATTGGATCCCCGCCCTGAAATGAGAACGCCGATCTTCACCGCTTCGAGCCCAATGCGCCGTTGATGACGACGCGCGCGCCGCCCGCGCCCTGCTTGCGCAGATGGCCGATCCGCATCACGGTTTCGCCCGCTTCCGCGAGCGCGTCGGCGACTTCGAGCGACTGGTCCTCGCGCACGACGACGATCATGCCGATGCCGCAATTGAAGGTGCGGCCCATTTCGGTGTTGTCGATCCCGCCAAGGTCCATCAGCCAGCGGAATACCGGCGGCATCGCCCAGGATGCGCCGTCGATTTCGGCGGCAAGCCCGTCCGGCAGCACGCGCGGAATGTTTTCGACAAAGCCGCCGCCGGTGATATGCGCCAGCGCCTTGATCGCGCCGGTTTCGCGGATCGCCTTCAAGACGCTCTTCACATAGATGCGCGTCGGCGTCAGCAGCACTTCGCCGATGCTGGCGCCACCGCCGCCGGGAAAGGGCGCCGAATAAGAGATGCGGTTGTCCTCGACGACCCGCCGCACCAGCGAAAAACCGTTGGAATGGAAGCCCGAGGAGGCGAGCCCGAGCAGCACATCGCCCTCGGCGACATCGCCGCGCGGCAGCACGCCGTCGCGTTCGACCGCGCCGACCGCGAAGCCCGCGAGGTCGTAATCGTCCTTGGCATACATGCCGGGCATCTCGGCCGTCTCGCCGCCGATCAACGCGCAGCCGGCCTGCCGGCAACCTTCCGCGATGCCGGCGATCACCTCGCGCGCCACATCGACATGCAGCTTGCCGGTGGCGTAGTAGTCGAGGAAGAACAGCGGCTCGGCCCCTTGCACCACAAGGTCGTTGACCGACATGGCGACGAGATCGATGCCGACCGTGTCGTGGATGTTGGCGTCGATGGCGACGCGGAGCTTGGTGCCGACGCCGTCATTCGCGGCGACCAGCACCGGATCCTTGAAGCCGCAGGCCGCGAGGTCGAAGAGCCCGCCGAAGCCCCCCAGCGCCGCGTCGGAGCCGGTGCGCCGGGTCGAGGCCGCCAGCGGCCCGATGGCGCGCACCAGCTCGTTGCCCGCGTCGATGTCCACGCCCGCCTCCGCATAGGTGTAGCGGTTGGGGCGGTCCTTCGGGGGGGTGGGGTCCATCGCTGCGGTTTCCGGGACTCGATTGGGGAAAAGAGCGCACAAATCACCCGAAATCGCCCTCCGGCGCAAGAGAAAGGCTAAAAATCCCGGCGCCCCGCCTTCGCGCGCTCCCGGCGGTGATATAGTGTCCGGCGAGGCGCGCGCCACCGCCGCCGAATATCGTGACGGATCAAGGGCCTATCGATGATTTCTGCTATCGGAGTTTTGCGCGCGCCGGGCCTCGCCCTTGCGATTCTCGCCGGCATTGCCGCACCTGCGCTTGCCAATGACATCTTCACGGTGCGCGGCATCGCCGTCGACCGCACCGCCGACACGGCAACGGCGGCCCGTGCCGCCGCGCAGGCCGAAGGCCAGCGTCTCGCACTTGCCGAGGTGATGAAGAAACTGACCTTGCCCGAGGATTGGGGCGCGCTGCCCGAGGTTGACGAGGCGACGGCGCAGGGCGCGGTGCGCGGCTTCCAGGTCGCCAACGAGCGAACCAGCGCCACGCGCTATATCGCCGAAATGATCGTCAGCTTCCAGCCCGAAGCCGTGCGGCGGATGCTCCGCGGCGCGAACATACCTTTTGGCGAGACGCAGGCGCGGCCCGCCGTGCTGCTGCCGGTGCTGCGCCGCGACGATCGCCGCATTCTCTGGGACGACGACAATCCGTGGCGCGGCGCCTGGGCTTCGCTCGATCTCGTCAATGCGATGACGCCGCTGGTCCTGCCATTGGGCGACATCGCCGAGATCAATTCGGTTACGCCCGACGTTGCGCTTGCGAACGACGAAAATACGCAAGCCGCACTCAGCGAGATGGCGGCCAATTATGGCGCTGCCGATGTCGTCGTGGCGGAGGCGGTGCTGAGCGGCGGCAGGCTTGACGTGACGCTCACCACGCGCGGCGCCGCGGCATCCTCGCCCATCCGGCAGAGCTTCAGCGGCGACGACGAGGCGGAGCTGATGCGCAACGCGGCGCGCACGATGCTCGATGCGATGGCGCTGCAATGGAAGCGGCAGATCATCGTCCGCGACACATCGCTTCACACCCTGACCGCTTCGGCGAGCTTCGCCAGTCTTGAGGAGTGGGAGCGTATTCGCAACAGCCTGACAACCGCGCCGCTGGTGCAGGGTCTCGAAGTGCTGGGCATTTCGTCGAACGGCGCCGAGCTGCGCATATCCTACAAGGGCAGCGCCGACATGCTGTCGCTGTCGCTCTCGCAACGCAATGTTCAGCTTGCCGGCGCCACGTCGACGCAAGCCGATCCCGACGTCTATTCGCCGATTGCAGCGGCGGCGCCCGTCTGGCGTCTCAGCGTCGGCCCTTGAGCCACGGATCTCGCATGACCATACAGCGGCAGTTTGCGATCTGGGCACTCGTCATCGGCGTCTTTGTGCTTTCGCTGTGGCTGCTGAAGAGCATTCTCCTGCCCTTCGTCGCCGGCATGGCAATCGCTTATCTCCTCGATCCGCTGGCCGACCGGCTGGAGCGCCTCGGCCTGTCGCGGCTGCTGGCAACGACGCTGATCACGGTGACGTTCCTGGCGCTGACCGTTGTGTCGATGATCCTGCTGCTGCCCGTCCTCTACAACCAGTCGATGGCGTTGCTGGAAATCATGCCGGACCTGATCCAGCGCGGTCAGTTGTTCATGCTTGAAATGGGTGACGGGAGGCTGGCGCAATTGCTCGGCGCGCGCGCACCCGATGTCGAAAAGGCGATTACCGAAAGTGTAGGAAACTCGGTAAAGTGGCTGGTCGACCTGTTGCCGTCGCTGGGCTCGCAAGGTTTGCAATTCGTCGGTCTGATCTCACTGATTGTCGTGACGCCGGTGGTGGCATTCTATCTGTTGCTCGATTGGGACCGCATGGTGGAACGCATCGACGCGCTGCTACCGCGCGATCACGCCGAGACCATCCGCCAGCTTGCACGCGACATCAACGCGGTGCTCGCGGGCTTCGTTCGCGGGCAGGTGATCGTCTGTCTGGTGCTTGGCGTGATCTATGCGGTCGGACTGTCGCTGGTCGGGCTTCGATTCGGGCTCGCGGTCGGCATCATCGCCGGCATCATCAGTTTCATCCCCTATCTGGGCACGATTGTCGGCTTCGTCGTCGGCGCGGCGCTGGCGTTGTTCCAGTTTTGGCCCGACTATGTGTCGATCGGATTGGTAGTGGGCGTATTTGCCGTCGGACAGTTCATCGAAGGAAATTTCCTGTCTCCGAAATTGGTAGGCAACCGCGTCGGCCTGCATCCCGTATGGGTAATGTTCGCGATCTTCGCTTTCGCCGCCTTGTTCGGATTCGTCGGTGCATTGCTGGCATTGCCCGTTGCCGCGGCGCTCGGTGTGCTGACGCGCTTCGGGATTGCGCGCTACAGGGCGAGCCAGCTCTATTTGGGGTCCGGCGGACCGGATAGCTGAATGGCGCGGCAACTCGTATTCGAACTTGGCCATCGTCCGGCTTTCGGCCGCGAGGATTTTCTGGTCGCGCCGTCGAACGGAGCGGCGGTCGCGCTGATCGATTCCTGGCCGGGATGGAGCGGCCCGGCTGCGATCCTGTCGGGCCCCGCCGGCAGCGGCAAAACACATCTGGCCGAGGTCTGGCGCGAAAAGGCGCAGGCGCGGCGGATCGAGGCGGCGGCGCTTGAGGGCGCCGATGTTCCGGCGCTGGTCGCGGCGCGCGCGCTGATCGTCGAGGATCTCGGCGTGCTGTCCGACGCGGCCGAACGTGCGCTTTTTCATCTGCTCAATCTGACGGCGCAGGAAAAGGCCTTCCTGCTGCTGACAGCGCGCGACGCGCCGGGGCGACTCGCCATCCGGCTGCCCGACCTTGCCTCGCGACTGAAAGCGTTGCCGCATGCGGCGTTGGGCGCGCCCGACGACGCGTTGCTCTCCGGCGTACTCGTCAAATTGTTCGACGACCGCCAGCTTCGTGTGCCGGAAGCGCTGATCCCATATCTTACCGCGCGCATCGAACGCTCCGTTGCGGCCGCCCACGACGTGGTGGCGGCAATCGACCGCGCCTCGCTTTCGGGCAAGCGCCCGATCACGGTGCCGCTCGCCGCCGAAGTCCTGGCGGGGCAGGGCGAGATGGAGCTCTGATCAGCCCGCCGTCGCGCCGCCATCGATGACGAGTTCGGCGCCGGTCATGTAGCGGGATTCGTCCGACGCGAGATAGAGAACG
>PHEO01000043.1 GCA_002841195.1 Alphaproteobacteria bacterium HGW-Alphaproteobacteria-11 | reverse complement strand
AGCCGCCGTACGCGATGAGCCCCGCGAGGACCGCGGTCATCACGATAGGCAGGCGGTCGTGGACCCCGAAGCGCTTGGCGACCCAGCCCATGGCGCCGCCGATGACCCAGCCCACCAGCGCCGGCATCAGGAACGTCACGTACATGCCGCCCACGGTGCGGCTCATGACGAAGGCCATCGCCATCGCCGCGAAGACGCCGGCCAGCAGCATCAGCCCGCCGCCGAGCGCGTAGCGGATCTCGGGAGAGTCGGGGGGCGGACCCGGGGCGCGGCGCGGGGTCACTTCTCCCACAAGACCTCCGCGTCGCCCGCGAGCTGCGACACCCTGCGCGATAGCACGAAGAACGCGTCGGACAGGCGGTTGAGAAACGGGATCACGTGGGCCCCGATCGGCTCGCTGTCGGCCAGCGCCAGGGCGCGCCGCTCGGCCCGGCGACAGACCGTGCGCGCGACGTGGAGCTGCGCGTTGGGCGGCTCCCGCCCGGCAGCACGAAGCTCTTGAGCACGCCGAGGCCGGCGTTCTGCGCGTCGATGAAGCGCTCCATCGCGGTGATGTGCGCGTCCTCGATGAGCGGCTGGTCCGCCCAGCGGTCCTCGATCAGCGTCGCGAGGTCGCTGCCGAGGTCGAACAGGCGCTGCTGCACCTCGTGGAGCCAGCCGTCGAGGCTCGCGCGGGCGTCCGCGGCGATCGCGCCGGCCTCGGCCAGCTCGGCGCGGACCACGCCGATCACGGCGTTGAGCTCGTCCACCGTGCCGTAGGCCTCGATACGCAGGCTGTTCTTCGCGACCTCCTGGCCGCCGACGAGGCGGGTCGTGCCGCCGTCGCCGGTGCGCGTGTAGATCTTGCTCAAGGTCACCATGGCTGCGCTCCGTGCCCCGTGCGGCGCCTCGCGCGCGCGATCTCAAGGGGTCCGCTAGCCTCTGCACGCTCTCGCGGTGGCTGTCAACGCTCCGCCGGCGCCCGGGCCGCCCCGCGAGATCGACCGCGCGCGCGCGGCGCTGTCCGTCTGGGGTATCATCGCGCCGCCGACCCGCCGACCCGGAGCTGATCGTGGCCGAACCCGAGCCCGCTGACCGCGCCCCGACCCGCCCCCGCCACGGCCGCCAGTTCGTCGCCGACGGCGCGCACTTCGACTTCGTCATCGTCGGCTCGGGCTTCGGGGGCAGCGTCTCGGCGCTGCGCCTGTCCCAGAAGGGCTACTCGGTGCTGGTGATCGAGAAGGGCCGGCGCCTGAGCGGCGACGACTTCCCGAAGACCAACTGGAACCTCAAGCGCTGGCTGTGGATGCCGTCGCTCGGGTTTCGGGGGCTCTTCCAGATGACGTTCTTTCGCCACCTCACCGCCTTCACCGGCGTCGGCGTCGGCGGCGGCTCGCTCGTCTACGCCAACACGCTCCCGCACCCGCGCGACGACTTCTTCGCGGCCCCGTCGTGGAGCCACCTCGCCGACTGGAAGACCGAGCTCGAGCCCCACTACCAGGAGGCGCGCCGCATGCTCGGCGCGGCCCGCAACCCGCGCGTCACCCTCGGCGACGAGACGCTCCGGGCGATCGCCGTCGACATCGGGCGCGAGGCCGACTTCGACTCCAACGAGGTCGCGGTCTTCTTCGGCCCACCGCGCCAGACCGTCCCCGATCCGTTCTTCGGCGGCGACGGGCCCGAGCGCACCGGCTGCCGCTTCTGCGGGGCGTGCATGACCGGGTGTCGCTTCGGGTCGAAGAACTCGCTCGACAAGAACTACCTGTTTCTCGCCGAGGGCCTCGGCGCCCAGGTCCAGCCGGACGCGGAGGTGACGGCTGTCCGTCCGCGTGACGCGAGCTCCGGGGAAGGCGGCTACCGCGTCGAGGCCACGCTGCACCGCGGCTGGCTGCGGAACGCGCGCCTCACCTTCAACGCCGACCAGGTCGTCTTCGCGGGCGGCGTGCTCGGCACGGTGAACCTGCTCCAGGCGATGAAGGACGACCCCCGGGGCCTGCCGCGCCTGTCCGACCGCGTCGGCGACTTCGTCCGCACCAACTCCGAGGCGCTCATCGGGGTGACGACCGGCCGGCGCGGCGTCGATCTGGCCGAAGGCATCGCCATCACCTCGATCCTGCACACCGACGAGCACTCCCACCTCGAGCCGGTGCGCTACGGCCGCGGCTCCGGCTTCTTCCGGCTGCTCATGAGCCCCCACGCGACGGGGAGGGGCTTCTTCCGGCGCGTCGGCAGCGCGTTCAAGAACTTCTTCCGCCGGCCGGGGCGGTGGTTCAAGGCGCTGTTCGTGTGGGACTGGGCCAAGCACACCCAGATCCTGCTCTACATGCGGACCCTCGAGGGCACCCTGCGGCTCGGGCGCGGCCGCAGCCTGCTGACCGGCTTTCGCCTGCGCCTGCGCTCGAGCGTCGCGAGCGGCGGCGGCCCGCAGGCGTCGATGCCGGAGGCGACCGAGCTGGCCGAGCGCTTCGCCGACAAGCTCGGCGGCGTCACCGCGAGCCTGGTCAACGAGACGCTCCTCGACTCGCCGTCGACCGCCCACATCCTGGGCGGCTGCGCGATGGGTGCCACCGCCGACGAGGGCGTCATCGACGCCCGCCAGCGCGTCTTCGGCTACGACGGCCTCTACGTGTGCGACGGCTCGGCCATGTCCGCCAACCCCGGCGTCAACCCGTCGCTGACCATCCCCGCGATGACCGAGCGGGCGATGAGCCTGATCCCGCCGAAGCGAGCGCAGTAGCCGGCGACGCTCAGCGTTTGAGGGCGGGCGGGGGCGCCCACCGTCCGGATGGCGGCGCCGGGGAGGGCGGGCGTCACCCGTCCCCGTCCCGGTCGCGGGCGGCCGTCGTGCTTGTTGCGGCACCGGGGGTCCGTTAGGCTCTGGCCCGCTCTTGCGGAGGCTCTCAACGATGCGCGGACGCGGACGAACGACGGGGGGATGCGAGTCCTCGGTGCTGCGGCGGGCGCGCTGCGCCTTGCCGGCCGCATCGACAGCCCCTGGACGCAGCGTCTGGAACGCATCCTCCGGATCGCCGGTGGCGGCTTCATTCTGCTCTTCGGATTGTTCCTGCTGGTGGGCTCGTTCACGCTGCCGCGCCAGCCCCTTTTCTGAACGCCGGGACCTATCGACAAGCCCTGCCCCCCGCCCCATACTGCCCCCGAAAACTGGCGCCGCGCATCCGTGCGAACGGCGTTCCCGAAGACGAACAAACAAGCTAGAGACAAACGATGGCCGACGAGAAGACCAGCGACGCCCCCGAGCGCATCACCGTCCTCGCGCGCGATTTCACCCCCGCCGCGATGGAGTTCCACCGCCGGAACATGAGCGAGAAGGGCTATCGCATGGAAGGCCAGATCGTGCAGCGCAAGTTCCAGATGATCGAGGGCCTCGGCGCGCCGAAAGACCTCTTCGACGGCGAAGCCTTCTACGCCGTCACCTTTGTCCGCAAGGGCATCGAGAAGTGACCCCGCCGCCCTTCGACAGGGCGGAAGAGGCGCGCGCCGGCGGCGAAACGGCGAGCGAGGAAAACCGGATAGACCGCTGGACATTGTTTCGCGACGTCGCCGTCCTTCAGGGCAAGCTCATTCTCGACAACGTCAAGGATCTGGCGCTGGTGCCCATCTCGATCGGCGCCGCCGCCATCTCCCTTTTCAACCGCGACGGCGACACCGGCCGCCAGTTCTACAACGTCCACCACGCCGCCCGGCGCATGGAAAACTGGCTCGACAAATACGGAGACGCAGACCGCATTCCGGCCCCGCACTTTGCGCAAGGGCAAGAAGGCGAAAGCATCGATGCGCTGATCGACCGCGTCGAGGATCTCGTCAAGCGTCAGTACGAACGCGGCGGCGTGACGGCAAATGCCAAGGATGCGATCGACCGCGCGCTCGATGCGCTTCAGGAAAAGCTCGCACGCCGCCCTTGATGAATGCCATTATTTTTGGCGGGTTTCCGCCGTTCTCCGGCATCCGCCTGCGGACAAAGCCGTTGACTTGGGCAGTCTTATCCTGTTGTCTTTCCGGGCAATCGACATTTTGGCCTGGCTTGGCTGCACCGCCCTTCGGGCCCTTTCAAGACTCCAAAAGATCAGGTTGTACGACGCCGCGCGATAGGCGCGCGGTTATTGACGCATGCAAATGCGTTTGAGGAGACGAAGAAATGGCGACAGGTATCGTGAAGTGGTTCAATGGCCAGAAGGGTTACGGCTTCATTCAGCCGTCCGACGGCGGCCGCGATGTGTTCGTTCACATCAGCGCCGTGGAGCGCGCCGGCCTCAGCACGCTGAACGAGGGCCAGAAGGTCAACTACGAACTCGTGACTGAAAAAGGCAAGACATCCGCCGCCAACCTGACGGTCGAGTAAGCCTTTATCCTTCGACGGATCGGATGGCCGGGCCTTGCGCCCGGCCATTTTCGTCTTGCTTACTTCTTCTTGCCGCCCTTGCCGACAGCGGCAACGGGTGAAGCCGCAGGCACAGGCCCACCCTTCTTTTTAATGTTCTTGTCCGCCTTCGGTTTCTTGGCTTCTCGATTGCTCTTCTTCTGACCCTTGGCCAAAATCGACCTCCTGTTGAAACGCATGATCGCAGCGCAAACGTTCCGCGCCGGCATCGATGCACTTGCTTGCAGTTTCGACTATACGCTGCGCCGCGCCGCAACGCCTGCGAATTGTCGTTCTCACCGCCGAATTTGAAGGATTCACCCCCATGATCACCGTCCACCACCTCAACAATTCGCGCTCCCAGCGAATCCTCTGGCTGCTGGAGGAACTTGGCCTCGACTACGAGATCGCCGGTTACAAGCGCGACGCAACGACCAACCTCGCACCGCCCGAGCTTGTGAAGGTCCACCCGCTCGGCAAGTCGCCGGTCGTCACCGATGGCGGCGTCACGGTCGCCGAATCCGGCGCCATCGTCGAGTACCTGATCCGGAAATACGGCAAAGGCAAATTCATGCCGGCCGAGAATTCGGCCGACTTCGTCCCCTGGCTGCACTGGATGCACTATGCGGAAGGCTCGGCCATGCTGCCGGTCATGCTGACGCTCTACACAATGCGCCTCGGCGACGCCGCCGCGCCCTTGCGTCCGCGCCTCGAAAGCGAGATCGCCAATCATTTCGGCTACATGGACAAGGCGCTCGGAAAGAACGACTTCTTCGTCGGCAACACGCTGACCGGCGCCGATTTCCAGATCGTCTTCGTGCTTGAGGCCGCCCGCTCGCTCGGCCTGCTGAAGCCCTTCACCAGTCTCAACCGCTATCTCGACGCGGTTCACGCCCGCCCCGCCTACAAACGCGGCGTCGAACGCGGCGGCCAGTACGATCTGGGCGGCTAGCAAGTACGGTGAAAGTTATTGCGCGGCGTAGTTGAGACCGAACCAGATCGCCGCGACGACGAACATCGCCACACCGATCGCCGCGCTGGCGATGCTGGCGCCGATGCCGACCACCAGCCCGTCATGCTCGACAAGGCCAAGTCCGGCGACGAAAAGCGAAATCGCCGGCAGCCATCCGGTGAACGGAACTGGCATGCAAAGCACAAGCGCGGTCGCCAGCAGCAGCACGCCGAGCGGCCGCTCGGCCGCGCCGCGAAAGACCCCGGTCATGCGCATCCGCATGATGCGCGACAGCGGCCGTGCCAACGGCAACGCTTTCAGCGCGCCTGCCCGCCAGCGTTTGCGGGTGAAGGCCCGCTTCGAGATGATATCCGGCAGCCACAAGGCCGGGCGGCCGAGCGCCATCTGGGCAGCGATGAAAATGGCCGGCAAGCCGAGAACGAGATTGGCGCCGGGCGGCAATGGCAGCATGTTGATGAGACCGACCAGCACAAAGCCCCAGCCGAAGCTGCGGTCGCCGAGCGATTCGAGAACTTCGCCGAGCGTACTTCCGTTGGGCCGCTTTCGGGTGCCGACCTGGGCGAGACCCCGCAGCGCGCCGCTTCTTCTTTGTTTCATCGGCGTCTCATCGAATGCGATACCCCAGCCGGGCCGGCCCGCATCTAACACCTTTTGACGCGGGCCGTCACTGCGCCATTATGGCCTTTGACATCCGCGTGGGCATACGTCATGGCGAAGGCGGAAACATACATGAGCAAGCCCTGGTATCTCTACATTCTGGAATGTGCCGGCGGAAGGCTATACACCGGCATCGCGCTCGATCCGGAGGCGCGCTACAAGGCGCATGCCGACGGCCGCGGCGCGAAGTTTACACGCAGCTATCCGCCGGTGCGGCTCGCGATGGTCGAGACCTTCGCCAGCCGCTCCGAGGCCCTGAAGGCCGAATATGCGGTCAAGAAACTCAGCGCGGCGGAAAAACGGAAACTGGTCGGCAATACGGAACGATGATGGACGAGAAAGCCCTGAACGAACGGATCGACGTGCTGGAAGCGCGCCTTGTCCACCGCGAACGCGAGATCGAGGAGCTGAACGAAATCGTCGCCCGGCAATGGCAGGCAATCGACGATCTGATCCGCCGTCTCAGCGCAACCGTCGACCGTCTGCAGGTTGTCGAGGACCGCGCCGACACGCCGGCAGGTGACGAGCCGCCGCCGCCGCATTACTGACCGCACGATGCAAGCCGCACCCTACCCCTACACACCGCCGATGGAGCCTCTGACGATCCTCCATCGCGACGACGACATTCTGGTTTTGTCGAAGCCGGCCGGCCTGCTGACCGTTCCCGGCAAACCGGCGGAACATCGCGACTGCCTCGAACGCCGTGCGCAAGCCGCCGATCCCGCGGCGCTCCTCGTCCACCGTCTCGACCGGGATACTTCCGGCGTCATCGTGATGGCGCGCAACCGGACGGCGCAGCGCCACCTCGGCTTGCAGTTCGAACGGCGCATGACGCAAAAGACCTATATCGCGCGCGTCTGGGGCGTCGTCGCGGACGAGTGCGGCCGCATCGACGCGCCCATCGCCTGCGACTGGCCAAACCGTCCGAAACAGATGATCGATAGGGAAAACGGCAGACCCGCACAAACGGAGTGGCAGGTCATGGCGCGCGAGACGATGGCGACCCGGATGATGCTCCGTCCACTGACGGGCCGTTCGCACCAGTTGCGGGTCCACATGGCGCATCTCGGCCACCCGGTCCTCGGCGACAACTTTTATGCCCATGAAGAGGCGCTGCGGGCGGCCGGAAGGCTGCAGCTTCACGCCCTCGAGCTGACCATCCGCCACCCGGCGGACGGCCGGTTTTGTACCTTCCGGGATGCCTGTCCGTTCTAGCGGCGGCTGCGAGGACTTATCCCCGCTTTATCCCCGCCCCGATCGCGTCGCCCGGCGGCGCCGCCCGCCGGGGATAAGTGTATTTGTGACAGTTTTTTGACAGTTCGATGACAGCCGCCTGCAAAATCAGCTCGAAACGCTGACGCGCAGGCTGGTCGTCGTCGAATTCGAGTTCGAGTTCGAATTGCTGTTGCTGTTGCCGTTCACATTGACGTTGGAATTGCTGTTGAAATTGAAGTTCGAATTGAAGTTCGAATTGACGTTGGCCGAGCACGCATAGGCCGACGAAGCGCCGACAAACGCATAAAGTGCAAGCGCCGCAGCGATTGCAACGACTGCGCCCAGCGTCAATCCGGTCCGGGAAAGAAGTACCTTCATTTGCTCCATCCTGTGACACGCCTGCGCCATTCCGGCACAAGGCAGCGACGATCCGCGCCCCGAAAGGGGCTCCTTGACCGTAAAATGCAGGACCCATGCCGGATGCCGAGAAAGGCCGCCGGACCAACAAGCCTTTGTTTTTAAAGGAAAATTGGTAGCGGAGGACGGATTTGAACCGCCGACACGCGGATTATGATTCCGCTGCTCTAACCAACTGAGCTACTCCGCCCCAAGGCGCCGGAAGGCGGGTCGAAACCACCGCGCCTCCGAAGAGACCCGGATATAAGGGCCGCGACGAAGGCCTGTCAAGCAATGCGGCCGGACGGTTCACGCGGCCTCCGCGACAGCCTCCGGCTTGCGGAAGCGCAGCATCGTGAAAAGTCCGAAAGGCTTCAGCTTGACGGTGTCGATCAGCTCGAGCGTCGCGACATCCGTGATGGTCTCGGCGCGGAAGTCGGGATGCCAGCCGAGAGCGCGGGCCGCCGGCGCCATGAAACTCTCGACCCAGCCGCGAATCCCGTGATCCTGTGCAAAGTGATTGACGATCAGAACCTCGCCACCCGGCGCGCAAACGCGCTCAAGCTCTTTCAGCACCTGGATCGGATCGGGCACCACGGTCATCACATACATCGCAACGACGGTATCGAATGCCGCATCGTCGAAACGAAGCTCAGACGCATCCATTTCGTACAGCGCTTCGATGTTGGTCAGCCCGCGTTCGCGAACGCGCTGGCGCGCGATGCGCAGCATGTCGGGCGAAAGATCGATACCGGTAACGGTGAGATGCGGCGCATAACGCGGCAACGCGACGCCGGTTCCGACGCCGACTTCGAGCAGCGATCCTTCGCGGCGATTGATGATGTCGATGGCGCGTTTGCGGCCTGCATCGGCGATCGGACCGAACGAGAAATCGTAGACGGGCGCCCAGCGCGCATAGGCCTTCAGAACCGATTGTTCGTCTATCCGGACTATCCCGTTCAAAATCGCCACCCCTTGAATTTCACGCGTTCACTGTGCGGCCATTGCCGCCATGCGCGCAACACTATATCGGAACCGAATGCGGCTAAAATGCGGTTCCCGCAGCAAAACGCTCCGATTCATGCACCGGCGCGCAACTGCCAACGGCTCTCGGCGCGCGCAATCCATCCGCCGCCCAGCACCCGCGTTCCACCAGCCGGATCGTAGAAGACGCAGGCCTGACCGGCCGCGACCCCGTCCTCGCCGGCATCGAGCTCGACTGTCGCACCTTCCGCCGTGCGCTTGAGCCGCGCCGCAACGGGCGGCCGGGTCGAGCGGACCTTGGCGGCGATCTCGATGCCCGCCTCCGGCAACGCGTCGAATGCCCCATCGCCGAGCCAGTTGACATCGCGCAGGGTCAGGCGGTGCGTCTCGAGCGCCTCGCGGGGACCGACGATCACCCGGCGGCGCGCCGGCTCAAGCTTGACGACGAAAAGCGGCTCGCTCTCCGGCTCGCTGCCGCCAAGGCCGAGCCCGCGGCGCTGACCGATCGTATAATGGGCGATACCTTCATGCCGGCCGAGCACGCGCCCGTCGAGATGTACGATCTCGCCCGGCTCCGATGCGCCCGGACGCAACCGGTCGACAATCGTCGTATAACGGCCGGACGGCACGAAACAAATGTCCTGGCTGTCCGGCTTCGCCGCCACCACAAGCCCCATGCGCTCGGCCATCGCCCGCGCTTCGGGCTTGGTGAGGTCGCCAAGCGGGAAGCGCAGGAAGTCGAGCTGTTCGCGCGTCGTCGTGAAAAGGAAATAACTCTGATCGCGATCCGCGTCGGCCGGCCGATGCAGCTCGCGGCCCGACTTGCCGGCGCGGCTCGCAATGTAGTGCCCGGTCGCCATCGCCGCGGCGCCGAGATCGCGCGCCGTGTCGAGAAGATCGCGAAACTTGACGCGTTCGTTGCAGCGGATGCAAGGGATCGGCGTCTCGCCGGCGACATAGGAATCCGCGAAATCGTCCATCACAGCGCGACGGAAGCGATCCTCGTAGTCGAGCACATAGTGGGGAATGCCGATCTGTTCGGCGACGCGGCGCGCATCGTGGATGTCCTGACCCGCACAGCAGGCGCCCTTGCGCGAGACGGCCGCACCATGATCGTAGAGCTGCATGGTTATGCCGACGACGTCATAACCCTGCGCCTTGAGCAGGGCCGCCGTCACCGAACTGTCGACGCCGCCGGACATGGCTACAACCACCCGCGTCTCTTCCGGCCGGCCCGGAAGATCGAGACTGTTGAGACCTGTCTTTTCGTCGAACAAATCACGCATCGCCGTCGCGCCGGACATCGTCCGGCATCTCCTGCTTGATGGACGCCGAAGAGGGCGCCTCTCATCCGGCCGCACTATAGGGAGGCAGCACGGCGCCGCAAGCAGGCGCGGCCGCGCATCCGTCAGTGCCCGGCAAATTCTGCCGGACCGGCAGCGAATATCAGGTTCAACGCCACCCGGGTCAACCCCGAAGGAACATAACCATTTGAAATAATTGAATTTATTTCCTCAAGCCGCATGGCCCACCGCTTGCTTCCTTTGGCGCGAGCCTTTCTCTGCAACCAGGTGACAGTATGGACTTGCCCTCTTCAGCCACGCCGCGAACCGGATCAGCCACCGACACGCTTTCGATCCACCCGGACACCGTTCGGGTTTCGGCCAACACGGCCGCGGGCGAGTTCGCGCGCCATCTGGCCGACAACGACCGCATGAGCGATACGGCGCGCCGCGACGACCGCTCGGCTGAACGCCGGGAGCGCTCCGCCTCGTCCGACCGCAACCGGCGCGACGACGTGCGTGAGAGCGATCCGGCGACGCGGGAAACAAAGGCAAAGGAAACGACGGTCAACGAAAACAGTGAATCGGCATCGGAGTCCGGGATCATTGCCGACCTCGCCGCTATTGCCGAAGGCGACGCACCGTCAGCGGAAGCATCCGAAAGCGAAGGCACAGCGCCGGCGCACGAAACCGGCGCCAAGGTCGCGGATGAAGCGACGACGCCCGAAATCGATCTCGCGCCCGACGCGACCTCGGCCAACGCCGAAGGCGCGCCGGTGGAGGCGGCTGAAGAAACCTCGGATACCGCCGCTGTTCCCGCCCTTGAGGCAGACGAAACACCAGCCGACGCTTCGACGGCTTCCGGCGAGGTTGCAGCATCGGCCGCGGTCGCCGTCCCCGCAGAGTCGGCGCAAGCGAAAACCGGACCCCAAAAAGCATCCAACGGCGAAGCGCCCCAGGCCGCATCCGGCACAAAGGAGCCTGTGGACGCCCTGCGGCCACAAACAGCCGCCCCGCAACGCGCGGCGACAGACGCCGGCGCGGCTGCTCCCGCGCTCGATACCGAGCCCGTCACGACCGCAGCGACAGCCGTGGCCCCCAAGCCAGTCAAAGGTCTGGGACAGGAAGCGGCAGAAGCACTTGCTGACAAAAAGACCGACGCGAAGCAATCTGCCCCGTCCGCAAACGCCACACCTCAGGCCGCAACGCCGCCACAAACACCCCGCAGCGCGGGCGCGGCTCCGCAGGTCCCCCTGCCTGACATCGCTCAGGCCGATTTGCGTCCGGCTTCGCGCAGCCTCGAATTGCCGTCCGGCATTCAACAGACTTCAAACGCAGCGACAGTGCGCATCGGCACGCTGCCGGGACAGTCGCAGCCGACCCAGATCCCCGCCATGGCGATTGCCTTGCAGATCGCACGCAATCTCCAGAAAGGGATTAACCGCTTCGAAATTCGTCTCGACCCGCCGGAAATGGGCCGCATCGACATCCGCATGGAAGTCCGCCGCGACGGTCATGTGATGGCGCATCTGACGGTCGAAAAACCGGAAACGCTCGAACTGCTGCAACGTGACGCGCGTGCACTCCAGCAGGCGTTGAACAATGCCGGTCTCGACGCGGACGAAAATAGTCTCAATTTCTCGTTGCACGACCAGAACGCCGACGAAGATCGCCGCAATGCCGCTGGCAGCGAACCGGACAGCGCCGGCGTCGATGACGCCGACCCGGCGACGGCGCCCGTCTACAACGTCAACCTCTCCGCCACCGGCGGCATCGACATTCGCGTTTGACGCAGAAGGGCCTCCTCCATGGATATCGCCTCCGCCACAGCCGCCGTGCAGGCCGCAACCGCCGGCAACAAATCGTCGGTCGCCTCTGCCGCGCTGGCCGGCAATTTCGATACGTTCCTCAGGCTCCTGACGACGCAATTGAAGCATCAGGACCCGACCAACCCGATGAGCTCCGACCAGTTCACACAGCAGCTCGTGCAGATGTCGGGCGTCGAACAGTCCATCCAGACCAACCGCAATCTGGAGACGCTGATCACCGCCAATTCGATTCAGAATTCGAACCTTTCGGTCTCGCTACTTGGAAAGCAGGTGACAGGATCGGGAACCGGCGCCCTGCTGACGGCCGGTGCCGCCAACTGGAGCTACGCGCTGGCGGCGGACGCCCCGGACACCACCCTCCAGGTCATCAATGCCGATGGCGCAACGGTCTTCACCAAGAAGCTGGATGCAGCCAAGGGCGACCATCAGTTTGCCTGGGACGGCAAGGACGGCAACGGCGCCGAGCAAGCCGACGGAACCTATTTCCTCAAGATCGTTGCCAATGGGGCGAACGGCGCGCCGGTCGCTGTCGACACCCGAACGACCGGCATCGTGACCGCGATCGACCTGACCAGCACCGATCCGCTGTTGACGGTTAACGGCGCCCAAATCCGCTATTCCCAGATCACCTCCGTAAAGCAGCCGGATACGCCGATTTGAACGCCCCACGTCCCGCAATGGAACAGCTAAGCCTTTGATTTTGGACAAATTTTACTACGCCGCTTAGCCGTTTTTAAAGACTGTCCGGCCTAGTCTGTGATCAGCAAAGAGTACGGAGACGAATGTTCGATGAGTGAGCAGCAGACATCAAAGGTCAGCTATGTGATCGGCCCCGACGGGAGCCCGCTCACCGTCGCCGACCTGCCACCGTCCGACACCAAGCGATGGGTCATACGGCGCAAGGCCGAAGTCGTCGCGGCTGTCCGCGGCGGCCTCATCAGTCTCGACGATGCCTGCCGCCGGTACACGCTGACGGTGGAAGAGTTTCTGAGCTGGCAGCGCTCGATCGAGCGCCACGGCCTGGCCGGCCTCCGTGCCACCCGGGTTCAACAGTACAGGCAGTAAGATAGATCTGTATCTGCGTACTTGCTGTCTTCAGGGCGCCGCCGGAACCTCCCTCCAGCGGCGCCCTTTCCTTTTGACCCTCATCTTTCGCAAGACCCGGCAAAAATTGCCGGGCGCGTTAAGCATCTGTTTAGGCTGCAGGCGGTAAATTTTGCCCTGTGGCACGGGGAACCCCGATTGGGCAAACAGGGCTCGGGGTTCTGAGGGCAAAGAATTTGCGGCTCACCTGTTGTCTGGCGTGGATGTCGATCCAGGAAACGGATTTGCGTTCTGCGCGCTGACACATGAGGTGGGTTGGTGAGCAGCTTCTCGAATCTTGTTCAATCCCTGGGGTTGATGCGTCTGGTCGCATTGGGTCTCGTGGCGGCGGTGTTGCTGGGGTTCTTTGCCTATATCGGTTCGCGCTACGGCAGCGAGCCCAAGGCGCTCCTCTTCTCCGATGTCGGCGTCGACGACGCCTCCAAAATGATCGGCACGCTCGACACCATGAAGGTTCCCTACGAACTGCGCGGCGACGGCAGCATGATCTATGTACCGCGCAGCCAGGTCCTCCGCCTGCGCATGTCCCTCGCCGAAAAGGGTCTGCCGGCCGGCGGCACGGTCGGCTATGAAATCTTCGACAATGCCGACGCACTCGGCACGACGAGCTTCCTTCAGAACATCAACCATTTGCGTGCGCTCGAAGGCGAACTGGCGCGCACTATTCGCTCGATCGAGGGCATCGACGCCGCGCGGGTCCATCTCGTTCTGCCCGAGCGCGAATTGTTTTCGCGCGACCGGCGCGAACCGACGGCCTCCATTGTACTCAAGGTATCGCGCAACACATTGGCAACGCAGCAGGTCAAGGCGATTCAATATCTCGTTTCCTCCGCCGTTGACGGTTTGGCTCCTTCCCGTGTCTCGATTGTCGACGAGCGCGGCACCTTGCTCGCAAGCGGCATGGGCGACGACAGCCAGTCGCTGATGGCATCGTCCGTCGAGGAACGGCGTTCAAGCTACGAAAACCGTTTGCGCACCCATGTCGAAAACATCGTCCAGCGCGTGGTCGGCGCCGACAAGGTCCGCGTCGAAGTGACCGCCCAGATGGACTACAACCGCATCACTCAGACGTCGGATACCTTCGATCCGGCAAGCCAGGTCGCGCGCTCGACGCAAACGGTCGAAGACATTTCGACCAGCGCGGACGGTGTAGGGAATGACGGCGTCACCGTCGGCAACAACCTGCCGAACGCCAATCAGGCCGGTGCCGACAACGCCGCGGCATCGCAGCAATCGGCGACGCGTACCGAAGAGACGGTCAACTACGAAATTTCCCGAACCACAAAGACGGAAGTGCTCGAGCCCGGCCGCGTCACGCGCCTCTCGGTCGCGGTGCTGGTCGACGGCTCCTATTCGGCCGATGCCGAAGGGAACACGACCTACGCGCCGCGTTCCGAAGGCGAGCTGCAAAAGATCGAGGCCCTGGTCAAATCCGCGATGGGCTTCGACGCCGACCGCGGCGACAAGGTCGAAATCGTCAATCTCCAGTTCGCGCCGTCGCCGACCCTCGACGCCGGCACCGAAGCGCCCGCCGACGAAGGATTCATGAATCTGACCGGTGCCGACGTCATGCGCATCGTCGAAATGGCCGTCATCGCCATTCTCGCAATCATTGCGATGCTGTTTGTCTTCCGGCCGCTCCTGGCGCGCCTCGGCAGCGCGCCGGCTCGCATGTCGGCGGCGCTCGCCCTGCCCGGTTCGGCGGGCGCGACGGCGTTCGCAACGGGCGGCGGAGAAGACGGCGGCGTTTCGGCCGGCGCGCTCCCCGCGCCCGACCAACTGAGCGAGGACATGATGATCGACATCGCGCAGGTCGCGGGAAAGGTCAAACAGTCCTCGGTCCGGAAGATCGGCGAACTGGTGACCGGACACCCCGACGAATCCATCTCGATCCTGCGCAGCTGGCTGCACGAAAGCGCTTGAGGACAAAAAATTGGCGACCGCACCGAAAATCAAGGACGACAAGACGCTCTCCGGCCCCCAGAAGGCCGCGATATTCATGCTCGCACTCGGCGCCGACGATGCCGCGCCGCTCTGGAACATGTTCGACGAAGACGAGATTCGGGAGCTTTCCCAGATTATGTCGTCGCTCGGCACCGTCCAGGCGGGATCGGTCGAAAAGCTGCTCGTCGAGTTTGCTTCCAAGGTATCGGGCACCGGCGCCCTGGTCGGCTCCTATGAATCGACCGAGCGGCTCCTCCTGCGCTTCCTCCCCGAAGATCGCGTCGTCTCGGTGATGGACGAAATTCGCGGTCCCGCCGGCCGCACGATGTGGGAAAAACTCGGCAACGTGAATGAAACGGTGCTCGCGACCTATTTGAAAAACGAATACCCGCAAACGGTCGCCGTTGTCCTGACCAAGATCCGCCCCGAACACGCTGCCCGTGTGCTCGCCAACCTGCCCGAGGATTTCGCGCTTGAAGTCGTCACGCGCATGCTGCGCATGGAATCCGTTCAGAAGGAAATCCTCGACAAGGTCGAGCAGACGCTTCGGTCCGAATTCATGTCGAACCTTTCGCGCACCAACCGCCGCGACAGCCACGAACTGATGGCCGAAATATTCAACAACTTCGACCGTCAGACTGAGGGCCGTTTCCTTGCGGCGCTGGAGGAGCGCACACGCGAATCCGCCGACCGCATCAAGGCGCTGATGTTCACCTTCGAGGATCTCGGTAGGCTGGACCCCGGTTCCGTGCAGACGCTGCTGCGCGCCGTCGACAAGAACAAACTCGCGATCGCGCTCAAGGGTGCTTCCGATACCCTCCGTGACCTCTTCTTTGCCAACATGTCGGAACGTGCGGCTAAAATCCTGCGCGAGGATATGGAGCTGATGGGTCCGGTCCGGCTCAAGGATGTCGACGAGGCGCAGACCAACATGGTCAACGTCGCCAAGGATCTCGCCAACAACGGTGAGATCATGATCGCGTCCGACGGCGCCGACAACGAACTGATCTATTGATCGCAGAAAGGACGTCGAAAGACGGCCGGATGAAACAGATGAAGCAAGCCGTGAAATTCACATTCGACACCCGCTTCGACGACCCCTCGTCGCGAACGGGCGACGATGCACGGGCGCACCGCAATCCGACCGCAGCCGACGTCGAACGGGCGCGGACCGAAGGCTATGCAGCAGGCTTCGCCGCCGGCGAGACCGAAGCGGCCTCACGCGCGGATCGTGAGCTCAATACGGCGATGAACGAGCTTGCCGCAGGTGCCGCCGGCCTGATCGCTGCCCTGGACGCCCGAATGAAGTCCTTGACCGCCGAAGCAACCCGACTCGCAGTCGCATGCGCCAGAAAGCTCGCGCCGGCGACAATTGCGACAAGACCGGAAGCCGAAATCGAGGCCGTGCTCCGCGATTGCCTCTCGCACCTCAATCGCGAACCTCACATCCTGCTGCGTGTATCGACCGGTCTGGTCGAGCGTCTCAAGGAGACCGTCGATCGCATGGCGATGGAGCGCGGTTTGACGGGTCGCATCATCCTTCTCGGCGAGCCGGAGATGGACGATGGCGACTGCGTTGTCGAGTGGGCCGATGGCGGCGTCGTCAGGTCCCACGACGACATCGAGAATGAAATCGCGCAGATCGTCGCGCGCTATATCGAAACGCTGTCCGTGCAAAATCACACCGATCTTGCCATGCCGGAATTCGGCATGGCGGACAACGATAGAACCTGACACCGAACGAATTCTCCAAGGAGTTGATCCGATGGCCGACCAAGAAGAAGAGATGGCGCTGCCCGACCTCGCAAATGCGGCTGACCTGCCGGCGGTTGCGGACGGCGCTCAAGGTGCCGACGAAGAAGAGAGCGTTCGTTCGGCGCACGATCTCGAAGCGGTGTTCGACGTTCCCGTCAATGTGTCGGCCGTGCTCGGCAAAACGCATGTCGAGGTATCGAACCTCCTCAAGCTCGGTCGTGGCGCCATCGTTGAACTCGACCGGAAGGTCGGCGAAGCGATCGACATCTACGTCAACGACCGCCTCGTCGCGCGCGGCGAAGTCGTCGTGGTCGACGACCGGCTCGGCGTCACCATGACCGAGATCGTGAAGGGCGGAGTCAGCTGAACGCCGACGCTTCGAAATTTTTGAGTAAAACCGGAAAAAGAAAGTAGAGGAGCCGCAGATGCGCCTTCTGATCGTCGGAACCCTGAACGGGCAGCTCTCCACCGCCACAAAAATGGCGATGGCCAAAGGCGCCAAGGTCACGCACACGGAAACGGTCGACCAGGCGATCGACACGCTGCGGTCCGGTCGCGGCGCCGACCTGATGATGGTCGATGTCGCGGCCGACATCGCAAACCTGATCGCCCGGTTGCAGAGCGAACATATCTGCGTACCCGTCGTTGCCTGCGGCGTCGAAACGGACGCCCGTGCGGCGGTCAATGCCATTCGCGCCGGCGCCAAGGAATACATCCCCCTGCCGCCCGACGCCGAACTCATTGCCGCCGTGCTCGCCGCCGTCGCGGAGGAAAGCCATGCGCTGGTCTTCCAGGATCCGAAGATGGCCAGCGTCGTGAAGCTCGCCGATCAGGTCGCAGCGTCGGAAGCCAGCATCCTCATCACCGGCGAATCCGGCACCGGCAAGGAAGTGATGGCTCACTATGTCCACAGCCGCTCGCTGCGCCGCGACAAGCCCTTCATCTCGGTCAACTGCGCCGCGATCCCCGAAAATCTCCTCGAGTCGGAGCTCTTCGGACATGAGAAAGGCGCCTTCACCGGCGCAATCGCGCGTCGTATCGGCAAGTTCGAGGAAGCGGACGGCGGCACCCTGCTTCTCGACGAAATCAGCGAAATGGACATCCGTCTCCAGGCGAAGCTGTTGCGCGCCATTCAGGAGCGCGTCATCGACCGCGTCGGCGGCAAGACGCCGGTCCGTGTCGATATCCGCATCATCGCGACGTCGAACCGTGACCTGCAATCCGAAGCGCGCGCCGGCCGGTTCCGCGAAGACCTGTTTTACCGGCTGAATGTGGTCAATCTTCAGCTGCCGCCGTTGCGCGAGCGGCCGGCCGACATCATGGCCCTCTCGGAGCATTTCGCGAAGCGCTATGCGCGCACCAACGGCCTCGTCTCGAAGCCGATTGCGACCGAAGCCCGCCGCTTTCTCGCCCATCATCGCTGGACCGGCAACGTCCGCGAGCTCGAGAACACGATGCACCGCGCCGTGCTGCTGGCTGCCGGCGACGAAATCGACATTGAGGCGATCCGCCTTCCCGACGGCACGCGGCTCGACGACGCACATCTGGGCGGCGTCGCGCAGAAGGCGGCGGAGGCGGCCGATTCCGTCTCCCGCGCCTTTGTCGGCAAGACCGTTTCCGAAGTTGAGCAGGACCTGATCCTGCAGACGCTCGATCACTGCCTCGGCAACCGCACACATGCCGCCAACATTCTCGGTATATCGATCCGGACGCTTCGCAACAAACTGAAGGAATATGGCGAGCAGGGCATTTCCATTCCGACGCCCGGCGAAACCCGTCCGCATTTCGGTTGAGATTTCTCCGGCATGGTCCGGCCTCTGAAAGTTAGAAGATGAGCGACACGAGCTCCGCCGCAGCAAAGACCGCATCGACCGGGGGCATGACGCTCTTCGGTGCGACGCCGCGATCCATCATGGCCAACCTTGCCACGCGCGGCGATCTCGCGTTGGCCCTCGGCGTCATGGCGATCATCGTCGTCCTGATCCTGCCGCTGCCGGCCTTCCTGCTCGACTTTTCGCTCGCCATCTCGATCACCTTCTCGGTGC
>PHEO01000270.1 GCA_002841195.1 Alphaproteobacteria bacterium HGW-Alphaproteobacteria-11 | reverse complement strand
GATGATGCTGCATGGCGTGACACAGGCCGTGTCCAACGGCTACCGCGCCGTCATCAACCGCCGCGACATCGTCTGGCCGATCGTCGCCACCAACATGGTGGGCGCCGCCGCGGCGCTGGCGCTCTTCCTGTTGGTCAGCTTCGTCCCCGACGAGGCGACGGTGCTGCTGGTGCTGGGCGCGATCCCCTTCGTCGCCTTTGCGATCCCCGCAAGCTGGGGCCTCGACGTGACGAAGCGCATGGTTTCGGTCGCAAGCGGCTTCGTCGTCACGGCGTTGACGCTGACGGCGGGCGTCGCCGGGCCGATCCTCGATGTGTTCTTCGTGCGCAGTCCACTGACGCGCCACCAGATCGTCGCCACCAAGGCGGTCACACAGACATTGCAGCATCTGACCAAGTTGCTCTATTTCGGCGCGCTGGCGGCGCATCTTCTGCCCGAGGCAGGACTTGCATGGTGGGTCTATGTGATGGTCGCGCCGCTCGCCATGCTCGGAACGACGCTCGGCAAGATGGCGCTCGACCGCATGAATGACGGCCAGTTCAAAAGCTGGAGCCGCTACATCCTCTTCGTGCTCGGCGCCATATTGATCGTCCGTGGGCTGACGCTTTTGCTCGGCGCCGCCTAGGCCGCCGCCCGCGCGCCGGAAACGCGCAAATCGTCGAAACAGCCGTCTTCCAGCACCGGCCAGCCGAAGCGCTTGCGGATGCGCGTCATTTGCTTCCTGTATGCGTCGATCTCGACATAGGTCGCGTGCCGGTCCGAGCCGACAAACTTGATCCCGCCCGAAAGGTCCGGCCGGTCGGTGGCGATCAACTTGTCGAGCGCCGCATTGCCGTTCGCGCGCGCCATGATGGTGCGCACGATCAGGTCGGCCATTTCGTCGAACAGCTTGTAGGCGCCGCCATTGGTTTCCATGAAGCCGAGCCCGTAAAGCGTCGGCTGCGTGCGGCTGAACAGGTTCATGTAGAGGTCGGGCTTGCCGCCTTTCCACGAGAACAGCGCCGGATCGACATAAGGCACTTTCCAGGTGTAACCCGTCGCGCAGATGATGAGATCGATTTCCTCCGACGACCCGTCCTTGAAGTGAACGGTCTTGCCCTCGAAACGCGCCACGTCGCGCTTCGCCGCGATGTCGCCATGCGCGAGATAGTGCAGCAATTGCGTGTTGAGGATCGGATGCGTCTCGAAAAGCCGGTGGTCGGGCTTCTGCAAGCCGAGCCGCGTCAGGTCGCCGTTGAGAAGGCGCAGAATGACGCCGAAAATCCGCTGCGTCAGCCACATCGGCAGATGC
Organism: Alphaproteobacteria bacterium HGW-Alphaproteobacteria-11; assembly: GCA_002841195.1. Lineage (GTDB taxonomy): Bacteria > Pseudomonadota > Alphaproteobacteria > Parvibaculales > Parvibaculaceae > Parvibaculum. Next base: position 2,007 of record PHEO01000270.1, on the reverse strand, counting down.
GGTCCTTCATGCGCGAAGACGTCGGCCGGAATGCCGAAAAGATGCTTCGGCAGGAAGTGATAGCCGCGGCGCAGGCTGATGAAGGCCTTGTCGGCCGCCTTCGCCGCGTCGCAGGCGATGTCGCAGCCGGAGTTCCCCGCGCCGATGATGAGCACGCGCTTGCCCTTGAATTCGTCCATCGACTTGTAGGTGACGGCGTGGCGCATCTCGCCGGTGAATTCGCCCGGATAATCCGGCATCGAGGGATGCCAGTTGGTGCCGTTGGCACAGACGAGCGCGCCGTAGCGCTTCGTCTCGCCGCTCGACAGCGTCGCCTGCCAGCTTCCATCCGGCTGCAGCTCGGTGCGCTCCACCGACACGCCGAAACGAATATGGTCGCGAAGCCCATAGGCATCGGCGAAGTCGCGCATATAGCTGTGGATCTGCCGCCCCGACGGATAGTCGGGATAGGCGTCCGGCATCGGGAAGTCGTGGTAATGCGATTGCGTCTTCGACGAAATGAAATGCGCCGAATCGTAAACCGGCGAGCCGGGATTGGTCCGGTCCCAAAGTCCGCCGACATCCGAATGCCGCTCATAGACGTCGAAAGGCACGCCGTGGCGCAGCAGCGCCCGCGCCAGGCTCAGTCCCGCCGGCCCGCCGCCGACGACGCACACCCTTGCCGCTTCGCTCATCGCCGCGCTCCCGAAAAAGATGAATAATCCTCATATTTGTGATAAGTGATAAACCCTCATATTTTTCCGCGCAAGCGAAAAGATGAAACGGGAGCCCCAATGAGCGATGCCGCCGCCGCGCGCCGCAAACCGACCCAGGCCCGCGCCCTTGAGCGCGTCGAGCGGATTCTCGCCGCCGCCAGCGACCTGATCGCCGAAACGGGCAGCGACGCAGTAAAGATGACCGAGGTGGCCGAGCGTGCGGGCGTGCCCATCGGTTCGCTCTACCAGTATTTCCCCGACAAGGCGGCAATCCTGCAAACACTGGCCGAACGCATCGCCGAGCGTGTGCGTGGCGGCATCGCCGAAAGTCTCGCGGGCGTCGAAACGCGTAACGATGCGCTGGCCCGCATGGACCGGCTGCTTGAGGATTATTACGCGCTGTTCCTGACCGAGCCCGTGGTGCGCGACATCTGGTCGGGCACGCAATCGGACAAGAAGCTGCAGGAACTCGACATCACCGACAGCCGCGCCAATGCGCGCGTCGTCGCCGAAGCACTGAAACATCTGGTGCCGCGCAAGGAGCGCGCGCGTTTCGAAACCGTCTGTTTCCTGACGATGCAGTTGACCGGCGCCGCCGTCCGCCTCGCAATCGCGGTCGATCGCAAGGAAGGCGACAGGCTGATGGCCGAATACCGCCGCCTGCTGCGGGGCGAAGTCGGCGGGTTTCTTTCCGGCTAAAGCCCCGGTACCGGAAACCTTGCTGTCAGCGTATGCGTGCGCGCCGCAAGCTTCGTTTCGGCCGCCGCGTCGCCGTCCGCCGCCAGCGTCTCGGCGATGATCGCGGCGATCTCGGCCATTTCGGTGGCGCCCATGCCGCGCGTCGTCGGCGCCGGCGTGCCGAGCCTGACGCCCGAAGGCCGCATCGGCGGGTTGGGATCGTCGGGGATCACCTGCTTGTTGACGGTGAGCCCCACGCGGTCGAGCGCCGCTTCGGCCTTCGCGCCGTCGATGCCGAAACTCTGCACGGTGTCGATGACGAGGAGATGATTGTCGGTGCCGCCGGTGACGAGCTTGACTTGGGCGTCTGTCAGCGCGGCGGCCAGCGCTTTCGCATTGGTCAGCACCTGGCGCGCATAGTCCTGAAAAGCCGGCATGGCGGCGAGCCTCAGCGTCGTCGCGGTCGCCGCCACCTGGTTCATGTGCGGGCCGCCCTGCAAGCCCGGAAACACCGAGGCGTCGATCTTCTTGGCGAAGCGCTCTTTGCAGAGAATGAGCCCGCCGCGCGGCCCGCGCATCGACTTGTGCGTCGTCGTCGTCATCACATCGAAGCCGGCATCGAGCGGATTGCGCA
>PHEO01000269.1 GCA_002841195.1 Alphaproteobacteria bacterium HGW-Alphaproteobacteria-11 | reverse complement strand
CCGGCGCTGCGGCGGCGGCTGCCGCATCGGAAGCGCGGGCGGCCGAAATTGCCGCCGGTGAACCGCTGGAGAGCGACGAGATTTCGCCCGAGATGCAGGAGGCGTTGCGCGAGGCCGAGGCCGTCGAGGCGTTCGGTGTCAGCGATCCGGAGCGTGACGACAAATGAGCGCCAACGCGGCCATGCCGGAGCCGGAAGACGATGTCGAGGCCTCCCGGGCGCCGCTGATCGACCACCTGATCGAGCTGCGTTCGCGGCTGATCCGTTCCGTGATCGCCATTGTGATCGCCTTTGGCATCTGTTTCGCCTTCGCCGACGATATTTTCAACATTCTGATCCTGCCCTACGAGGCAAGCGTCGGATCGGGGCCGGAAGCGCGTTTCATCTTCACGGCGCCGCAGGAATTCCTGATCACCCAATTGAAGCTGGCGTTTTTCGGCGCCATGTTTATCGCCTTTCCGGTCATCGCCTCGCAAATCTACATGTTTGTGGCGCCCGGCCTCTACAAGGACGAGCGGCACGCTTTCCTGCCCTATCTGATCGCGACGCCGATCCTGTTCCTGATTGGCGCGGCGCTGGTTTATTTCGGGGTGATGCCGCTCGCCTTGCAGTTCTTCATGGGCATGCAGCAGGAAGGCGGCGAGGGACGAACGGCCATCGAGCTGATGCCGCGCGTTAGCGAATATCTCAGCCTCATCATGACGATGCTCTTTGCCTTCGGCATGTGCTTCCAGTTGCCCGTCATCCTGATGCTGCTGGCGCGGATCGGCGTGGTCAACGCGGGTCAGCTTCGCAAGGGGCGGCGCTATGCCATCGTCGCGGTCTTTGCCGTCGCGGCCTTCCTGACGCCGCCGGATTTCTTCAGCCAGATCGCGCTCGGCGTACCGACGCTGTTGCTTTACGAGTTGTCGATTTTCGGCGTCGCCTGGACCGAAAAGCGGCAGGCGGCCGCAGCCGAGGACGACGCCACCGAGGCCTGATCCCTGTCTGGACGGTCGGGGCCTTTCCGCCTATACAAGGCGCCGAAACGGGCAGACGGACCGGGAGCGATTCGGGTTTCGTTCGGCACCGGCGTATCCGTATTTCCCATCATTTTTGGGGTGTCATGTTCGACATCAAAGCCATTCGCGACGACGCCCAAGCCTTCGATGCCGGGCTCGCGAAGCGCGGGCTCGAGCCGCAGGCTGCGCGTCTGCTCGAGATCGACGAGCGCCGTCGCCAGATCGTTACCCGTTTGCAGGAAATGCAGCAGCGCCGCAACGACGCCTCGAAACTGATCGGCCAGGCCAAGGCGAAGAAGGATGAGGCCACCGCGCAAAAGCTGATGGACGAGGTTGCGGCGCTGAAGGGCGATCTTCAGAAAGGCGAGGAAGAGGAGCGGCAGGTCAATGCCGAGCTTGAGGCCGCGCTGGCGTCGATCCCCAACATCCCGCTCGACGAGGTGCCGGTCGGCCCGGACGAGAGCGCCAATGTCGAGCACCACCGGCATGGCAGCCCCCGCGCGATGAACTTCGCGCCGCGCGAGCATTTCGATCTCGGCGAGACGCTCGGCCTGATGGATTTCGAGACGGCGGCAAAGCTTTCCGGCGCGCGCTTTTCGGTGCTGAAGGGCGCGCTCGCCCGGCTTGAACGCGCCATCGGCAATTTCATGGTCGATCTTCACACCAGCGAGTTCGGCTATGTGGAAGTCGCGCCGCCGCTGCTGGTGCGCGACGAGGCGATGTTCGGCACGGCGCAATTGCCGAAGTTTGCCGACGATCAGTTTGCGACGTTCAAGGGGCAGAGCCGGGACGATCTGGAGAAGTACTGGCTGATCCCGACCGCCGAAGTGCCGCTGACCAATCTGGTGCGCGAAAGCATCCTGTCGGAAGAAGAGCTGCCGAAGCGTTTCACGGCTTACACGCCTTGCTTCCGCGCCGAGGCAGGGGCGGCGGGCCGCGATACGCGGGGCATGATCCGTCAGCATCAGTTCTCGAAGGTCGAGCTGGTTTCGATCACGACGCCCGACAAATCGCTCGAAGAACACGACCGGATGCTTGCCTGTGCCGAGGAAGTGTTGAAGCGGCTCGGGCTGCACTATCGGGTGATGGTGCTTTCGACCGGCGATATGGGATTTGCGGCGCGCAAGACCTATGACATTGAGGTCTGGCTGCCGGGGCAGAACGCCTATCGCGAGATTTCGTCCTGTTCGGTTTGCGGCGACTTCCAGGCGCGGCGGATGAATGCGCGCTACCGGCCGAAGGGCGAGAAGAACACCCGCTTCGTTCACACGCTGAACGGCTCGGGCCTCGCGGTCGGGCGGACGCTTGTGGCGGTGATGGAAAATTATCAGCAGGCCGATGGCTCGATCGAGGTGCCGGAGGCGCTGCGTCCCTATATGGGCGGGCTGGAGGTCATTGTGCCTCATGGGGCGCCTCATGGGTAAGTCCGCGTCGAAGTCCCTTCGCATCCTGGTCACCAATGATGACGGCATTCATGCGCCGGGGCTCAAGGTGCTGGAGAAGATCGCACACAAGTTGTCGCGCGATGTCTGGACCGTCGCGCCGGAAGAGGAGCAAAGCGGCTCAGCGCATTCGCTGTCGCTTGCCAATCCGTTGCGCGTCCGCAAGCTCACCGCGCGGAAATATACGGTCAAGGGAACGCCGTCTGACTGCGTACTGATGGCCGTGCGTCACATCATGAAGGACGAGGCGCCCGACCTCATTCTCTCGGGCGTCAATCGCGGCCAGAACATTGCCGACGATGTGACCTATTCCGGCACCATCGCAGCGGCGATGGAAGGTACGCAGCTCGGCATCCCGTCGATCGCGCTCAGTCAGGCCTTCGGCTTCGGCGGTAACATGAAGCTCAAATGGTCGACGGCCGAACATTTCGCGCCCGACATCGTCAAAAAGCTCGTTGCCGCCGGCTGGCCCGCCGATGTGCTCATCAACATCAACTTCCCGGATGTCGTGCCGCAATCGGTGTCGGGCATCGAAGTGACGCGGCAGGGCAAACGCGATCAGTCGCTGGTCCGCGTCGAAGAGCGGATCGACGCGCGCAACAATCCTTACTACTGGCTGGGTTTCGAGCGCATCCTCAGCAATCCGCCGCAGGGCACCGACCTGCGCGCCATCTATGAAGGACGCATTTCGATCACGCCGCTGCATATGGACCTCACCCATGCGCGCACGACCAATGCGCTCAATGCCGCGCTCGGGACGATGCCGGTGAAGCGTCCGCGACGGAAAGCGTGAGGTTCCGGTGAGCGACGAGACGCCCATGGACGAGATCGAGCAGGGCAAGATCGAGTTGATCATGGGCCTGC
>PHEO01000042.1 GCA_002841195.1 Alphaproteobacteria bacterium HGW-Alphaproteobacteria-11 | reverse complement strand
GTTCAGGATGTTCGGGCTGTCGACACCATTGCCCGGCACGAACCAGGGCGAGGTGTAGTGCATCTTGTAGGCGGCGCCGTCGGTGCCGCCGATTTCGAAGCGACCGAAGCCGCCTTCGAGATAGGCAAAGAGCTCGCGGAAGCGGGCATCGTTGGTGCCGCCACCGACGACGAAATCGTCGCCGAGCGAAAGCGTCGCGAGGACACCGGCGACCATGCCGTTGTCGAGCGTGCCTTCGGCATTGATGTCGATGTTGCGCGCGACAAGCTTGACGGCGGTGTCGTTGACCGAAGCGCCGGCGGCGGTGTTGTCGCCATCGATGACGTAGAAGCCGGCCGTGACCGTGCCGCCGACCGTGACGGTCAACGGGTCGCTCGCGAGCGCCGGACCGGCGATCAAGCCGGCCGAGACGAGAGCGGTCGTCCCAAGAAGAATCTTTTTCATGTGTTCCTCGCAGTATCAGCTAAGAGCTGTTCCATTCGCACGAGCCATCGGAAAAACCCCCCATGGCCGCGTCCATCGCCGGGCCGACTGAAACTGCCCCCCGAGCGCGTAACCCGATTAATCCGTTGATCGCCCCTTCCGGTCAAGCGAACCGGCCGCCGCGGCGAAGGAATGTCGGCGCATGTTGCGGAAAGGGCACAAATCGGCCCCACTTGGTTAACGAAGGGTTACGATCGCGGGGACGTGGATTCGCCTGACCGGTCATGCGACTCAATAACGATGCGGATTCCGAGCACGGATTGCCGCATTGGCGGGCCCCGAAATTCATCGGCTGAATCCGCATTGTGGTTTGCGGCGGCTGTGCCTTGGGAGCAACAGTCGGCGCATCGCAACACAAGCGCCGGACCCGGATGAAACGCGCTGACGAGCGAGATTGCGGGACGCCGCTTTATCTCGCTATAAAGGCTCACGACAAATGGAAAGTGCGCTGGCCGCGCGGTGCGGCCGGCATGCGAAATTACTTGCTCTCCGCAAGCCCATGGCGCAAGAACCGGCGGGCGGATGAGAGAGGCGCAACGCGAGAGGCTTGCCGTAAATCGATGACCAATACTGGAATGAAGGGCGCCCGTCGCGCCGCCGCCGCTCTGGCGTTTGCCGCCATTCTCGGCCTGACCGCCTGCGGCCCCTCAACCTCGAATTTCCCCGGCCAGCCGACCGGCCAGGGACCCAACAATCCGACCGGCGAGCAGCAGCGCGAATCGATTTTCGGCGAGGACGGCCTGAAGCTGTTCGGCGGCGGCTCGAGCGGCGAGGACCAGGGCTCGGGCATCGGCGTCAACAGCTTCCTGTGGCGCGCCTCGCTCGACACCATCGCCTTCATGCCGCTGGCCTCGGCCGACCCCTTTGGCGGCGTCATCATCACCGACTGGTACCAGGACCCGAAAACGCCCGGCGAACGCTTCAAGGTGACGGTCTATATTCTTGACCGCCGGCTGCGCGCCGACGGCGTGAAAGTGGCGGTTTTCCGCCAGACAAGGGCTGAAAACAGCACCGGCGAATGGGTCGACGCGGCGGTCACCATGGCGACGCCGATGCAGATCGAAAACGCCATTCTGGTGCGCGCGCGCCAGCTTCGCATCAGCACCATCGAGGCCACCGAGAGCCGCTAGCGGTCCGGATTGAAGACGGACCAGCCGACAATCATGTCCACACGTTACAACGCCCGCGCCGCCGAGCCGAAATGGCAGAAGCTGTGGGAGGACCGGGGTACTTTCCGGACACCCGAGCCGAGCGGCCGCCCGAAATATTATGTTCTTGAAATGTTCCCCTATCCGTCGGGGCGCATTCACATGGGCCATGTCCGCAACTACACGATGGGCGACGTCATCGCGCGCTACAAACGGGCGCGCGGCTTCGACGTGCTGCATCCGATGGGCTGGGACGCTTTTGGGCTGGCCGCCGAAAACGCGGCGATGGAAAAGAACATCCATCCAAAAAGCTGGACCTACGACAACATCGCGGCGATGCGCGCGCAGCTGAAGGCGATCGGCCTGTCCTTCGACTGGGAGCGCGAACTCGCCACCTGCGACCCTGAATATTGCGGCCACGAACAGGCGATCTTTCTCGACTTCCTTGAAGCCGGCTTCGTCAGCCGCCGCAAGAGCATGGTCAACTGGGATCCGGTCGACAACACGGTGCTTGCCAACGAACAGGTGATCGACGGCCGCGGCTGGCGCTCGGGCGCGCCCGTCGAGCGGCGCGAACTGACGCAATGGTTTCTGAACATCACCGATTTCGCCGACGACCTGCTCGACGGTCTCGACACGCTCGAACACTGGCCCGAAAAAGTGCGGACGATGCAGCGCAACTGGATCGGCCGCTCGGAAGGCGCGAAGGTTTTCTTCGCGCTCGACGGGCTGGATGGGAACAGCGCCGAGCAACTTGAAGTGTTCACCACAAGACCGGACACGCTGTTCGGCGCGAGTTTTTGCGCGCTGTCGCCGCATCATCCGCTGACGCAGAAACTGGCGGCCGGCAATGCCGAGCTGCAGGCCTTCATCCGCAAATGCGACCAGATCGGCACCAGCGAGGAAGCGATCGAGACGGCCGAGAAGCTCGGCTTCGATACCGGCCTCAAGGCGCGCCACCCCTTCATCAAGGGCCGGACGCTGCCGGTCTATGTCGCGAACTTCGTGCTGATGGAATACGGCACCGGCGCGATCTTCGCCTGCCCGGCACATGACCAGCGCGACCTCGACTTCGCGCGCAAATACGGATTGCCGGTGATCCCGGTCGTCGCGCCGAAAGACATGGACGAAAGCGCGCGCGCCGCCTTCGTCGAAGAGCTTGCGGCACATGCACCGGATGCCTTTACCGGCGACGGCGTGGCGGTCAATTCGGATTTCCTGAACGGGCTCGACGTTACCGCCGCCAAGCGCGCGGCGATCGAAAAACTCGAAGCGATGAGCCTCGGCCAAGGCACGATCAATTACCGCCTGCGCGACTGGGGCATTTCGCGCCAGCGCTATTGGGGCTGCCCGATCCCGGTCATCCATTGCGATGCTTGCGGCGTCGTGCCGGTGCCGCGGGACCAGTTGCCGGTGCTGCTGCCCGAAGATGTGACGTTCGACAAGCCGGGCAATCCGCTCGACCGCCATCCGACATGGAAACATGTCGATTGCCCGAAATGCGGCAAGCCGGCGCGGCGCGAAACGGACACGTTCGACACTTTCGTGGATTCGTCCTGGTACTTCGCCCGCTTCTGCGCGCCGAAGGCCGAAACGCCGACCGACCGTGCCGCGACCGATCGCTGGTTGCCGGTCGATCAGTATATCGGCGGTGTCGAACATGCGATCCTGCATCTGCTCTATTCGCGCTTCTTCACCCGCGCCATGCATCGTCTTGGACATGTCGGTCTCGACGAACCTTTCGCGCGGCTCTTTACGCAAGGCATGGTCAATCACGAAACCTACCGCGACGCGGGCGGCAGGTGGTTGCCGCCTTCCGAAGTCGCGATTGAAACGGTGGGCGGCGCGCGTGTCGCCAAACGCATTTCCGACGGTACGCCGGTGACGATCGGCTCGATCGAGAAAATGTCGAAGTCGAAAAAGAACACCGTCGATCCCGACGACATCATCAGCCAGTACGGCGCCGACACCTCACGCTGGTTCATGCTGTCGGACAGCCCGCCTGAGCGCGACGTGCAGTGGACGGATGCGGGCGCCGAAGGCGCCTGGCGCTTCACGCAGCGCTTCTGGCGGCTGGCCGCCAGCGCCGACGACATCGCGCCCGCAGGCGCAAGCCTGCCCGCAAGCTTCGACGACGCGGCGTTGGCGCTGAGGCGCGCCGCGCACAAGGCGCTCGACGCGCTGACCGACGACATCGAGCATCTGCGGTTCAACCGCGCCGTTGCCCGCATCTACGAACTGGCCAATGCGATTTCAGGTTTTGTTCCTGCAAACGACGCCGGAAGATGGGCGAAACGCGAGGCGCTGGAGTTCATGGTGCTGGCCGCCGCGCCGATGATGCCGCATCTGGCCGAGGAATGCTGGGCAGCCCTTGGCCACGAGATACCGGCGGTCGACACCGAATGGCCGGTTGCCGACAAGGCCCTCATCGTGGAAGACTCCGTGACGATCGCCGTTCAGGTCAACGGCAAGCGCCGCGACGAACTGACGGTCGCCCGCGACGCGGACAACGAGACGGTCGAGCGCGCGGCGCTGGCGCTCGAAAAGGTGGGGAAGGCAATCGATGGAAAAGTGGTTCGCAAGGTCATCGTCGTGCCGGGCAAGATCGTCAATGTCGTGGTCTGACATGCGCCTCGGCGCCATGCTGCTGGTGCTGCTGGTGCTGCCGGCCTGCGGCTTCACGCCGATGTATGCGACAAATAACGGCGCGAGTGTCGCCGCCGATCTGTCGATGCTCGACGTCAAGGCGCCCGAGAACACGCTCGGCCGGGCCCTGAAATACAATCTGCTCGACATTCTCTCGCCGTCGGGCAATCCGCCGGCCAACGCCCCCTACCGTGTCGAACTGGCGCCGACGCTTTACGAGGAGGATGTCGCCATCGAGCCCGACGCCGACGTGACGCGCAAGAATACGGTGCTGGTCGTGCCCTTCCGTCTGATCGACGTCGAAACCGGCAAGCCGGTGATGCGCTCGGTGGCGCGCTCGCGCACCTCCTACAACCGCGTCACCTCCGAATTCGCAAACATCACGGCGTCGCGCGACGCGCAGGCCCGCGTTGCGCGCGATGTCGCCGGCGAAATCAAATTGCAGCTCGGCATTCATTTCAGCAGCAATCCGCGCGTGGCCGGCGCCGCGCTGTGACGGAACGGCGAACAACGCCTTGAAAGTAAAACCGCAGGACGCCGACCGTTTCGCGGCAAAGCCGCCCGCCAATGTCGTTGCGGTGCTGGTCTACGGTCCCGACAGCGGCCTTGTGCGCCAGCGCATCGAGAAACTGACGCTGAGCGTCGTCGAGGATCTCGCCGATCCGTTTCGCCTCGCCGATATTTCCGACAGCGAATTGAAAAGCGACCCGGCGCGGCTGGCCGACGAGGCGGCCGCGATTTCGATGCTGGGCGGCCGCCGCGTTGTGCGCCTGCGCGGCCTTGGCGACGGCGCGTCGAAGGCGGTGGCGGCATTTCTCGAAAATCCCCTGGGCGACGCGCTGATCGTTGCCGAAGGCGGCGAGCTTGGACCGCGCTCGTCGCTGCGTCTGTTGTTCGAGGAAGCCGAGAACGCCGCCGCCCTGCCCTGCTATGCCGACGACGCCTCGACGCTGGGCGAGGTGATTCGCGCGCGGCTCGGTGCGGCGGGGCTGAAGGCCGAACCGGCGGCGTTCGAATATCTGATGGCGCATCTCGGTTCCGACCGCGGCGTCACGCAGAACGAACTTGAAAAGCTGGTGCTTTATATGGGCGCGAGCGCGAAGGGCGAAACGCGCGAGGTGACGCTGGCGGACGCGCGCGAATGCATCGGCGACAATGCGGGCTCGAGCCTTGACGAGGTAATCGACGCGGCGCTGGGCGGCGAACTTGAAAATCTTGATACGGCGCTGGCGCGCGCCCGTGCCGCCGACACCAATGCGGTTCTGATTTTGAACATGCTGTCGCGCCATTTGATGCAGTTGCATCTGGCCGCCGCCCATGTCGAAAACGGCAGCGACCTTGGCGGCGCGATGCGCAGCTTCCGTCCGCCGCTTCACTTCAAGCGCAAGGATGCGGTGACGCGGCAGATGAAAAACTGGAACCGCAGGAAGCTCGACCGCGCACTGGCGCTGGCGCTCGAAGCCGAGACGCAATGCAAGACGACCGGCAGTCCCGCCGAAGCGATCTGTGGACAGACTTTATTTCGCATAGCGCAAGCCGCGCGTCCCGCGCGGCGGTGATTGTGACAGTGTTTGTGACAGTGAAAAACCGCGTCTGTCACGGAACTGTCACAAACGGACTTATCCCCGGTTCGGCTGTTTTGGCGATGGCGGAAATCCGCCATTTGCGATGGCGCAAAAAGCGTGTCGCGCGCGCCACAAAGCCGATGTCACAGACGTGGCGGAACGGCAACGGCGCGAAAGACACAAGGGCGGCTGATCGGCCACAGCGGGGATAGAGAGGTTGGGCGAGAATTCCAGAGACCTCTCCAGACATTCAGTGTCACCCCGGCGAAAGCCGGGGCCCACTCGCAGCGCCTCTTGCCGCAGTGTTCAATTGTGCGTTGGCGCGAACGCAGCGCTCAATCGCCCTTGCTGAGGGAACCAATGGACCCCGGCTTTCGCCGGGGTGACACTATTGTTCTGGTTGAGATGGTTTTGGTCGAATTCAGAAGGACCGACGCGGCGGAACCGTCAATCCCTCCGTACCCGGATTAATTCATTTTCTGGGCGGTGCGGCCCGCCAGCCGCCGGCAGATCTCGTCGAGTTGTTCGAGCGTCTTGTAGGCGATCCTGACCTCGCCGCCCTTGTCGCCGGAAAACGAGATTTCGACCTTGAGGCCGAGCTGGTCGGAGATGTTTTTTTCGAGCGCCAGCGTGTCGGCATCCTTGTCGGCCTTCGGCAGCGCCTTCGGCCGCGTCGCGGAGGGCACGTTGACGGCCTTGCGCGTTAGCGCCTCGGCTTCGCGCACCGAGAGCCCGCGGGTGACGATGTCGCGCGCGATTTCCTCGGCGCGCGCATGGCCGACCAGCGGCCGCGCGTGACCGGCGGTGAGCTTGCCCTCCTCGATCAGCGCCAGGACGGGCTTCGGCAAAGCCAGCAGGCGCAGCGTGTTGGCGACATGGCTGCGGCTCTTGCCGATAAGCTGCGAGAGTTTTTCCTGCGTATAGTCGAACTGCAGCATCAGCCGGTCGTAGCCTGCCGCCTCCTCGACCGCGTTGAGATCGGCGCGCTGGACGTTTTCGATGATGGCGATTTCAAGCGATTCGGCGTCCGACAATTCCTTGACGATCACCGGCACCTTGTGGAGCTGGGCGGCCTGCGCGGCGCGCCAACGGCGCTCGCCGGCGACGATCTCGAAGGAATTGGCGTCGCCCGCGATGGGCCGGACCACGATCGGCTGCAGGATGCCTTTCTCGCGGATCGAGGCGGCGAGGTCGTTGAGGTCCTCGGGCCTGAAGGTATGGCGCGGCTGGAAGGGGTTGGCGCGCAGGAATTCGATCGGCACCTCGCGAATACCCTTCGGCGCCTGTGCGTCCTGGTCGCCAAGCGCGAAGGCCGTGTCGTCGCCGATCAGCGCCGCCAGTCCGCGTCCGAGCCGGCTCGGGGTTTCCTCTGCCATGTTCATTAATCCTTTTCCTTCTTGCCCGCGCCGTCCACCGGCCGCGATTGTCTCTTTGCCGGTAGGGCCGGTACCACCGCGCCCCTGAAACCGGAATCCCGCGGAAAGATTCGGGTTCCGGACGCTCCCTTTGCCACCCCTGGCCGGCTTCGCTACCGGGTAGGGCCATATTTCAAACTGTCACAAGTGGTTAGAAGGTTTTGTTAAGAGTCTTCAGACCACGGATTAAGTTAATTCGCGTCACGCTCATGCCGCATTGCGGCGAAGCGCCCGCTCGCGCTGAATCATCTCGGCGGCGAGCTTCATATAGGCCTTGCTGCCGGCGCAGCGATGATCGTAGACCAGCGCCGGCTTGCCATAGGACGGCGCTTCGGAGATGCGGACATTGCGCGGAATGACGGTGCGATAAACCTTGTCGCCGAGATGCGAACGAACATCCGACGCCACCTGGTCGGAGAGCTTGTTGCGCTGGTCGAACATGGTCAGCACGATGCCCTGAATTTCAAGTCGCGGATTGAGGCTGGTCTTGACGCGCTCGACGGTGCGCAACAACTGGCTCAAACCTTCCAGCGCGAAGAACTCGCATTGCAGCGGCACCAGGATCGCGTCGGCCGCCGTCATCGCATTGATGGTCAGCAGATTGAGCGAGGGCGGGCAGTCGATCAGCAGATAGGAATAAGGCCGCGCCGTCGTCGCCGCTTCGGCTTCGCTGACGTCACGCTTCTTGCCATGACGCGGCATCCGCGCCAGCGCGTCGCGCAAACGATGCGAGCGGCGCGGCACCGAAGCGAGTTCGAGTTCAGCGCCAAGCAGATCCATCGTGGACGGAACAATATCGAGACCCGGCACTTTGGTCGGCACCACCGCGTCTTCGATCAACGCCGCGCCGATCAACACATCATAGGCAGACACCTTGCGTTCGGCGCGGCCGATGCCGAGGCCGGTGCTGGCATTGCCTTGCGGATCGAGATCGACAATCAGCACACGCTCGCCGACAGCGGCCAGCGCGGTGCCGAGATTGATGGCGGTGGTTGTCTTGCCGACGCCGCCTTTTTGGTTGGCGACGACGAGAATGCGCGGACGATCCGTGGACGGAGCAAGTAGTCCCGCGGCACTACCGCCGGAAACCGGCGTCGCGATGCCCTGATTAATGTCGATCTGCTCCATGAAGGCCTCTGAGCTTGAGCACGCATCCCGAAGGGTCGGAACGGCTGGGGGACAACTCAGCCTCGAATATCCACTCTTTGCGCGCTTCCGTCAATTCGCCTTCAATGCCCTGCCCCTTCAGGAAAAGCCCGATTGTGGCCGGACCGAAAAGCGGCGCGGCCCAGCCGAGAAGCCGGGGAAGCGGCGCCAGGGCCCGCGCCGAGACGACATCCGGCTTCAGGCCGCTTTCGGCGGCAAAATCCTCGATCCTCTGATTATGGACCTCGACCGGAGCCCCGGTCTCGCGCGCCACCTCGCGCAGAAAGACGCATTTGCGCTGATCGCTCTCGACCAGATGCATCGCGAAGCCGGGAGATTCCCTAAGTATAATTGCAATCGCAAGCCCCGGAAAACCGCCGCCGCTGCCGAGGTCGGTCCAGATACGGGCATTTTCTGGGGCCAAGGCGGTCAACTGGGCGGAATCGAGCATATGCCGCCGCCAAAGCTCGGAAAGCGTGGCCGAAGAGACCAGATTTATCGATTTCTGCCACTTCCGGAGCAGGGACTCGTATAGCGAGAGCCGGGCGATTGTTTCACGTGAAACATGCGTGGCAGCCAAAAAGGATTCCGCATCAACGACTTGGGAGGCATTCCCTACTATATGTTGGGACATACCGGGTCGCACCCCTCAAGCACTGCGCTTTTGTTTCACGTGAATCATTAACGTGGTCAGCGCCGCGGGCGTCACGCCATCGACCCTTGCGGCCTGGCCGAGCGTCGCCGGGCGAGCCAGGGCAAGCTTCTGCCGGACCTCATTGGAAAGGCCTTTGATGCCGGCATAATCGATCTCCGCCGGCAGCCTGAGGCCCTCATCCTTGCGGAAGGCCTTGATATCGGCCTCCTGCCGCCCGAGATAGCCCGAATACTGCGCCTCGATCTCGAGCTGCTCGGCGATCTCGGGCGCAAAGCCGCCGATCTCCGGCCAGATACCCGCCAGAACGCTCATGTCGATGTCCGGATGCGCCAGCAGGTCCATGGCGCTGCGGACAACGCCGTCCCGGTTGACCTTGAGGCCGCGCTTGACCAGCTCGCTGGGGCTGAGGCTCAACCCGGCGCAGAGCGTGCGGCCTGCATCGAGGGCCGTCTGCTTGGCCGCGAAAGCCTCGGCCCGCGCCGAACCCACGACACCGGCCGCGATCCCCTGCCCGGTCAGCCGCCGGTCGGCATTGTCGGCCCTGAGCGTCAGCCGGTACTCGGCCCGCGAGGTGAACATCCGATAGGGCTCGCTGACGCCCCGGGTGATCAGATCGTCGATCATCACGCCGATATAGGCCTCAGACCGGTCGAGCACGATGCCCGCCCCGCCGCCCGCCGCCAGCGCCGCATTGAGACCGGCCATCAGGCCCTGAGCCGCCGCTTCCTCATAGCCGGTGGTGCCGTTGATCTGCCCGGCGAGATAGAGCCCCGGCAGTCGCTTCGTCTCCAGCGTCGCCCTGAGCTCGCGTGGATCGATATAGTCGTACTCGATCGCATAGCCGACGCGGCGCATGACGACATGCGCAAGCCCCGGAATGGTCTTCAGGAAGGCAAGCTGCACCTCTTCCGGCAACGCCGTCGAAATACCGTTTGGATAGATCGTGTCGTCGTCGAGACCCTCCGGCTCCAGGAAGATCTGGTGGCTGTCGCGCTCCCGGAAGCGCACCACCTTGTCCTCGATGGAGGGGCAATAGCGCGGGCCGACACCTTCGATCTGGCCGGAATAGACCGGCGAGAATTTGAGGTTCTCCTCGATGATCCGGTGCCCGGCCTCGGTGGTCCGGGTGATGTGGCAATTGACCTGCGGCGTCGTGATGGAGCTTGTCAGGAAGGAGAAGGGAACCGGCGGCGTGTCGCCCGGCTGCACTTCGAGCGAAGCCCAGTCGATGCTGGAGCCATCGAGGCGCGGCGGCGTCCCGGTCTTGAGGCGGCCAAGCCGGAAGCCGAGCCCGTAGAGCCGTTCAGAAAGACCGAGCGCCGGCGCCTCCCCTACACGGCCCGCCGGAATGCGCGTCGCACCGAGATGGATCATGCCCCTGAGAAACGTGCCCGTCGTCAGCACAACCCGGCGCGCGCGGAAGCTGCGCCCGTCCTCGGCAACGACACCGGCGACCGCGCCCTTCTCGACCATGAGATCGCCGACCGCCGCCTCGATGACGGTGAGGCCCGGCTGTTCGAGGATCGCCGCCTGCATCGCGGCCTTATACAACTTTCGATCTGCCTGGGCACGGGCGCCACGCACCGCCGGGCCCTTGCGCCGGTTGAGCAGCCGGAACTGGATGCCAGCCCGATCGGCGACCCGGCCCATCAGCCCGTCCAGCGCATCGACCTCACGCACCAGATGGCCCTTGCCGAGCCCGCCAATGGCCGGGTTGCAGGACATCTCGCCGATGGTCGCGAAGCGATGCGTGACGAGCGCCGTGCGCGCACCGGCCCGCGCGGCGGCCGCCGCCGCCTCGCAGCCCGCATGGCCGCCGCCGATCACAATGACGTCGAAAGCTTCGCTCATCGATTCCTGTCCGCGCGAGAAATGCCTGTCTCCGTAGGAACGGATTCGAACGACAGCGCGTCAGAGCTTTAGTCGCTGCGCCGCGCTGCGTCAAACTTTTCGGGTGGCGCGCCGGCGGCTGGATGAGGATTCACGCGCAAACCTTTGATACGGAATCGGATTCGCCGCACTCCTCATGTTTCACGTGAAACAGGTGGGTGGCGCTCCCCCTCACTTCCCGATGCAGAAATCCCGGAAGATCACGTCGAGCAGTTCCTCGACATCGACGCGGCCGGTGATGCGGCCAAGCGCACGGGCGGCGAGGCGGAGGTCTTCGGCAATCAGGTCGGCGTCGCCACCCGCCCCTGCCCGCGCCAGCGCAGCGGCACATTCGGCGAGGCCCTCGCGGTGGCGGGCGCGGGTGATGACCGGATGTTCGCTGGCCTCGAAAGCCGACCCGACCCGCGCCGTGAGCGCCGCTTCGAGCGCGTCGAGCCCCGCGCCGGTCATGGCCGAAACGCCGATGACGCCCGCCGGCACATCGGCCCCGAGATCGATCTTGTTGAGCACCCTGATGTCGCCGTCCCGCGCCAGCGCAAAATCGCCGGCATCGGGCGCGGCGACGACCAGGCGAAGATCGGCGCGTTCGGCCCGCGCCAGCGCCCGGCGCACCCCTTCCCGCTCGACGGCGCCGGCCGCCTCGCGCAGGCCCGCCGTGTCGGCGAGCGTCACCGGCATACCGCCGATATCGAGCCGCACTTCGAGCACATCGCGCGTCGTGCCCGCCTCGTCGGAAACGATGGCGGCCTCGCGGCCCGCCAGACGGTTGAGGAGGCTCGACTTGCCGACATTGGGCGGCCCGACGATCGCGACCTCGACGCCGCCGCGCAGAATCTCGCCGCGACGGCCATCGTCGAGATGGGCGGCGATTTCGGATCGGAGGCGGCCGATTTCGGGGCCGAGTTTGGCGATCAGATCACCGGGCACTTCCTCGTCGGGAAAGTCGATTTCGGCCTCGGCGTGAGCCAGCAGCCGGACGAGCCGCGCCCGCCAGCCCTCATAGAGCTGGCCGAGCGCCCCTTCCATCTGCCGGAACGCCTGCGCACGCTGGGCTTCGGTCTCGGCATCGATCAGGTCGGCAAGCCCCTCGACCTCGGTTAGATCGAGCTTGCCGTTCTCGAAGGCGCGGCGCGTGAACGCACCGGGATCGGCGGCGCGCAGGCCCGGCAATCGCGCCAGCGCATCGAGTGCGGCCCCAACGACCGCACGGCCGCCATGCAGATGCAGCTCGACGACATCCTCGCCGGTGAAACTCGCGGGCGCCGGAAAGAAGATCGCCAGTCCGCGATCGAGCGGCGCTTTCGTTTCGGGATCGATGAAGCGGCGCAGCGCCGCCATACGCGGGCGCGGCACGCCCTCCCCCGTCAGCGCCTCAAGCGCCGCCGCCGCGCGCGGACCCGAGACGCGCAACACGGCAACGCCGGCGCGGCCCGCAGCCGACGACAAGGCGTAAATCGTTTCCAAATCAAATCGATCCGTTGCCGATGGCTCTAGGATTCTTTCTTCGTTCCGCTTTTGCCGGCATCGTCTTTTTTCGCCGGCTTCTTGCCCCCGCCCATCGCCGTTTGCGCCATGCCCCACAAGAGGCCCTGAAACTGTTCGAGCCCTTGCGCGCCGACCGGCATGATCGCCTTCACGATCTGCTCGGGGTCGATATAGGACAGATTGGAGGCCATGCGTTTTTCGAGCTCGGCGATCAGCCGCTGCTGCATCGGTTCCAGATCCGGCAGGCCCATCAGCCGCCGCGCTTCGACCGGGGTGAGATCGACATCGATCGTGACTTTCATCGTCCTATCTCTTTCTCGACGGGGCGGATCATATGCCCCACATTGCCGCAACAAATCAGTTCGCAAGTTTGAGTCAATCTCCCGGAAGGCCCGATGTCACGCAATTTCCTGAGTGAAGAGACAAGTCCCTATCTGCTGCAGCACAAGGACAATCCGGTGCATTGGCGGCCCTGGGGGGAAGCGGCGCTCGAGGCGGCGCGCGCGACCGGCAAGCCGATCCTGCTCTCGGTCGGCTATGCGGCCTGCCACTGGTGCCATGTGATGGCGCATGAAAGCTTCGAGGATGCGGGCGTCGCGGCGGTGATGAACGCGCATTTCGTCAACATCAAGGTCGACCGCGAGGAACGCCCCGATATCGACGCGATCTACATGTCGGCGCTGCATCTCCTCGGCCAGCAGGGCGGCTGGCCGCTGACCATGTTCCTGACGCCGGACGGCGAGCCCTTCTGGGGCGGCACCTATTTTCCGAAGGAGCCGAATTACGGACGGCCGGGTTTCGTGCAGGTGCTGGAGGAAGTGGCGCGCATCTTCCGCGAGGAACCCGGCAAGATCGACAAGAACCGCACGGCGCTGGTGACGGCGCTCGCCGAACAATCGGCGACCGCACGGCCGGGCGAACCGACCGAGCAGGTGCCGCTGATCGTCGCCGAAAAACTGCTGCCGATGATGGACGGCGAAAACGGCGGCATAAAGGGCGCGCCGAAATTTCCGCAAGTGCCGATCCTGACGCATCTGTGGCGCGCCCATCTTGCGACCGGCCGCGCCGATTTCTCGCAAGCCGTGACGCGCGCCCTCGACCACATGTCGGAAGGCGGCATCTACGATCATCTGGGCGGCGGCTATGCGCGCTATTCGGTCGACGAATTCTGGCTGGCGCCGCATTTCGAAAAGATGCTCTACGACAACGCGCTGCTGATCGATCTCCTGACGACGGTCTGGCAGGAAACGCGAAAGCCGCTTTACGAACGCCGCATCCGCGAGACCATCGAATGGCTCACGCGCGAGATGGTTGTCGATGGCGGTGGGATCGCCGCTTCATTGGACGCCGACAGCGAAGGCGTCGAGGGAAAGTTTTATGTCTGGTCGGAAGCCGAGATCGACAATCTCTTCACGCCGGCCGAGGCCGAACTGTTCAAGACCGCCTACAACGTCTCGGCCGAGGGGAACTGGGAGGAGACGAACATCCTCAATCGTCTCGCCCGCGCCGACCTGCCGCTGACCGCGGAGGAGGAAGCGGCGCTGGAGCCGTTGAAGGCGCGCGCCTTTGTCGAGCGCGATTTGCGGGTGCATCCGGGCTTCGACGACAAGGTGCTCAGCGACTGGAACGGCATGGCGATTGCCGCGTTGGCGCGCGCCGGCGCCGCCTTCGGCGAGGCGGAGTGGATCGGCATGGCCGCTTCCGCCTTCCGCTTCGTGATGGAGACGATGCGTGTCGACGGGCGGCTGCATCACGCCTGGCGCGACGACCGCCTGCAGCATATCGCGATGGCCGACGACCTCGCCAACATGGCGGCGGCCGCACTGGCGCTGAACGAAGCGACGGGGGATGCGGCCTATGTGGAAGCCGCCGAAAGCCTCGTTGCCGAACTCGACGCGCATTATTGGGACGAAACGAATGGCGGCTATTTCTTCACCGCCGGCGACGCCCCGGCCCTTATCGTCCGTAGGCGGACGGTTGCCGACGACGCCACGCCGGCCGCCAACGGCACCATGCCGGCGGTGCTGGCACGCCTCGCCCTGCTGACCGGCAAGGCAAGCTACATGGCCCGCGCCGACGATATCATCCGGGCCTTTGCCGGCGAGCTGCAGCAGAACATCTTTCCGCTCGGCACCTATATCGCGAGCTTCGAGACGCGGCTCCGGCCCGTGCAGATCGTGCTGGTCGGAACGCAGGAGGAAACCGCCCCCCTCGCCCGCGCCGCCTTCGGCGTCTCCCTCCCTGCCCGTGTGCTGATGCGGGTGGCCGACGGCGAAGCGCTGCCGGAGGGACATCCGGCGCGCGGCAAGGGCAAACAGGACGGCCAACCGACGGCCTATGTCTGCGCCGGCCAGACCTGCTCATTGCCGCTGACGGACAAGGATGCGCTAGAGGCGGAGTTGAGGCGAGTTCGAGCGGGATAAGGTCTCGGTCCTATGGCGCCACGGGATTTTGCAAATGGCAGCATAAAGCCGCTGGAGCAAGGACTAGTGCGCCAGCGGCTTTACATGTTAGTAATAGATGCCACGGAAAATGGCGGAGGCGGTGGGATTCGAACCCACGAGACCTGCACAGTCCGGCGGTTTTAAAGACCGCTGCATTCGACCGCTCTGCCACGCCTCCAAAGGCGCTCACCAAGGCCCGTTTCTGTTCCCGCGTCTCAAACCGGACCAGAAACGGGCCTTTCTGTTATCGCGCCCGACATCGGTGAGCTGTTGGATGCCGGGGCTACCTCTCTTCTCATGGCATTGCCCTCCGGAAGATTCGCCCAGATCAATGCTATGCGCGGCGCCGGGCGAGGTCAATAGCCGTGACGCGCCCTAACGCACTTTCGCGTACAGTTCACGTTGACGCCGATCTGACGATAGCCTATATATTTTTCACGTTAGCAAACAGGAGGCTTGCCGTGGAAAAGCGCGTTCGTTCCCCAAACTACCCCTCAATGAGTCTCGCAGAGGCGATCCAGCGCGCCGCCCTGGTTTATAAGAACCAGCATACTCATGGCGCTCCTCGCGAAGTGCTGGCCAAAAGCATGGGCTACAATAGCCTGAATGGCGCATCGGCCACTTCGATTTCGGCCCTTATAAAATATGGCCTACTGGAAGGGCGCGGCGACGAAATAAAGATCAGCGACCGTGCCATGTGCATTCTGCACCCTCAGAGTCCAGAGGAGCGCGCTGAGGCTATTCGGCAGGCCGCTAGGGAGCCCGAGTTGTTTAGGGACCTAGCCGAGCGGTTCCCGGGGCGCATGCCTGCCGAAGATGTTTTACGTAACTATCTGATTCGTAACGGCTTCGCTCCAGCAGCAGTATCGTCGGTAATACTCGCCTATCGTGAAACATGCGAATTTTCGGAGCGTGAAGCAGGGGCATACGATTCGAGCGTAGTTCCCGTTTCAACAGAGACCCCTACTATGCACAGCGCACCCCAGAGTCGTTCTGCCGCTCATACTCCGAACATCGGAAAACAAGTTTATAATCAAGATGATGAGAGGAATGTTGCTCGGTACGATTTTGAAGGCGGCGGTTTTGTTCGCATTTCTGTCGGGGGATCAATCGAAACAGAGCAGGCGCTCTCAATGGCCGAAACGCTCATTGATTTGAAGCGAAAGGAGATTAAAGCGCGTAACGAGAGGTTGCCGAACACCACTTCCTCAGAGACGAATTCTAATGATGAAAGTGAATATGATGCTTGACGTAAATGTAGGAGTTCTGGTCCCTGCTCGCCCTTTGGGCTAGAAAGCCCTCATGGTCGAAAACCCGGAAAACCTCGTCCCGACCTATCTCCGCCGTCTCGACGAGAAAGTCGACCGGCTGGCCGAGGACATGCGCGAGGTGAAATCGCGTATCGGCATCCTCGAAAGTCAGTATGCCAATGTCTCCAATCGCCTCGACCGCCTGGACGAGCGCATGGGACGAATTGAAAACCGGCTCGGCCTCGCCGACGCCTGATTACTTTCGTCCCCGTCCCCTCCCCGCGCCACCACCCATCGCCGTCGCCTGCAGCCCCGCCTCTTCGCGGATCCAGTTGCGAAACGCCGCGACTTTCGGTTTGGCGGCGCTGCGTTCGGGATAGACGAGCCAGTAGCTTTCCTCGTCCGGCGTTTCGATGTCGAAGAGGCGGATGAGGCGTCCCTCCGCGAGATCGGCCATGGCGAGCGTGTCGTTGGCGAGCGCGACGCCCTGGCCGCCGGCGGCCGCCTGCAGCGCCAGCGAGGCTTCGATGAAGAGCGGACCCTTGGCCGCCCAGCGCGGGTTCTTGACGCCCGCCGCTTCAAGCCAGTTGAGCCAGTGCTGCATGGTTTCCTCGTGCAGCAGCGGATAGTTCTTGAGGTCTTCCGGTTTACGGATCGGTTTTTTCGGATCGAGCAGCGACGGCGCGCAGACCGGATAATTGGTCGCGTCGAAAAGCTTTTCGGTGATCGCGTCGGGCCAGTGCCCGAGCCCGTAGCGCACGCCGATATCGACATCCGACCGTTCGAAATCGACGACCTCGGAAGAGGGCAGCAGACGAAGCTCGATGTCGGGATGGGCGCGATAGAACTTGCCGAGGCGAAGCACCAGCCAGCGCGCCGCAAAGGAGGGCTCGACCGAAACCGTCAGCGCGGCGCTGTCGCGGGCCCCGGCCTGCGCCCAGCCCTCGCCGATCTGGTCGAAAGCGGCGGTCAGCACCGGCAGCAGCCGCGCGCCGCGCTCGGTCAGCTCGACCGCCCGGCCCGTGCGGTGAAAAAGTCCGGCGCCGAGCTCTTCCTCCAGCGCCCGGATCTGATGGCTGACCGCCGCATGGGTGACGCCGAGCTCATCGGCGGCGCGCGAGAAACTGCCATGCCGGGCCGCCGCCTCGAAGGCGCGCAAGGCTTTCAGCGAAGGCAGGCGGCGGCTGGCCATATGTTAGTTTTTCTAACTTCTGCGGTGCAAAAAGATCGTTTGTGAAAGGCCGTATAAAGCCTCATATCTGCGCCACAGACTAAACCAAACGGTGAAAAAAATGAACATCCTTGCCACCTATGCCACGAGCTATGTCGCCGCCTGCGACCTGGCCCTGTCCGCACGCAGCGAACACCCGTCCGCGCGCAGCGAACAAATGGCCGGCAAGCGCGAGCACGAAGCCGCGAACGACCGCGGTTTCCGCAAGCTCTTTTCCCTCGGCGCCCGCGCCGCGTCCCCCAAAGCCGCCTGAAAAAAGGCCGCCTGAAAAGCGGCCGGCTGCCCTCGATTTGACGGATGAGGATGGTTAGAGTCCCGGCTCTGACATTCCCCCGTCGAAGCGAAGGAGACCGGCATGAGCGGCGAGACGATCACGATACCGGGCAAGGACGGCGCGTTTACGGGCTATCTGGCGAAGCCCTCGACCGGCAAGGGCCCGGGCCCAAAACCCGGCATCGTCGTCATCCAGGAAATTTTCGGCGTCAACAAGGTGATGCGCGACCTCTGCGACTGGCTCGCCGGGGAAGGCTATGTGGCGCTCTGCCCCGATCTCTTCTGGCGCATCGAACCCGGCATCGACATCACCGATCAAACCGAAGCCGAGTGGAAAAAGGCCTTCGACCTCTTCGGCAAGTTCGATGTCGACAAGGGCGTGACGGATATCGCCTCGACGATCGCGACGCTGCGGCCGCTCTCTACGGGCAAGGTCGGCGCCGTCGGCTACTGCCTCGGCGGCCAGCTCGCCTATCTCACCGCCTGCCTGACCGATGCCGATGCTTGCGTCGGCTATTACGGCGTCAACATCCAGAACCGGCTTGCCGACGCGAAAGGCATCAAGAAACCGCTGATGCTGCACATCGCCGGCAAGGACGAATTCGTGCCGCCGGAAGCGCAGGAGGCGGTCGTTGCGGGCTTGCGCGACAACAGCCATGTGACGATCCATCGCTATCCGGACATGGACCACGCCTTTGCGCGTCCGGGCGGCGCGCATTACGACAAGAAGACGGCCGACGAAGCCAACGACCGCACGCTGAAATTCTTCGCGCGTCATCTGGGATGATGCGGTTCGCATAGCAGGGGTGGGCGATGTCGCTTGAACTTTATCTGGGCTTCATCGCCGCCACGCTGATCCTCTGCGTGATACCGGGACCGGTGGTGACCTATCTCGTTGCCTGCGGCATACGCCAGGGACCGCGCGCCGCGATGGCCGGGCTTGCCGGAACGACATCGGCACTGCTCGTTCACATGGCGCTGGTGCTGGCGGGACTGGCGCCGCTGCTCGCCGCGCTTGGGCCGTGGAGCGAAGTGCTGAAACTCGTTGGCGCGGGTTATCTCGTCTGGATCGGCATTTCCGCCTGGCGCGCGCCTTACGAAGATCCCGACCTGCCATCCGCCCCGACGCGACAGGCAACAAGCGCCGCGACGCTCTACCGGCGCGGTTTCCTGATCTCGGTGACGAACCCGGAGTCGCTCGCCTTCTATGCCGCGTTCTTTCCACAATTCGTCAGCGCATCGGCGCCCGCCGCGCCGCAGCTCGTCCCGCTGGCGGCGACCTTCATCGTCGTCGGCACAATTTCGGATGGCGCTTTCGGTCTGGCCGCCGGCAAGCTCGCGCCCTACCTCAAAGGCGCGCGCGCGCAGACGATCCGCAACCGCATCACGGGCACGGTACTTGTCGGCGCCGGCATCGGCCTGGCGCTCGCCCGCAAATAATTCGACAAACGGACAAACAAAAAAGGCGCATCCATATGCAGAAGATCAAGGCGATCCGTATCGAGAAAACCGGCGGGCCGGAGACAATGGCCTTGCGCGAGGTCGAGCTTGGCGGGCCCAAGCCCGGCGAGGTGCAGGTGCGCGCGAAAGCCATCGGCATCAACTTCATCGACACCTATCACCGCTCCGGCCTCTA
>PHEO01000268.1 GCA_002841195.1 Alphaproteobacteria bacterium HGW-Alphaproteobacteria-11 | reverse complement strand
CCGCCACAAAAACGTTGAAAACGAGATCGCGCGAGGTCGCGGCCGGTCCGAGCTCAGCGATGCCGTCGAAGGCGAGATCGACGGTGATTGTTGCGTCGTTTGTGTTGTAGGTGCATTTGGAGACGACGCGGCCGATTTCGGCGCGGGCGACGATGTCGGTGAGGTCGGTGCCGGCGCCGCGCATCAAGGTGATGTGGTCGGTTTCGTTCAGGACCCCTACCTGTGGACAGGGAAGCTGCGCGGTGCCGCCTTCGGTTTCGCTGCCGCCGAACGGATTGAGCGAGGAGCAACCGGCAAGCGCCAGCGACAGCGCCGCGACGAGCGCCAGGGAGGGTCTGCTAAGTCCTTGCAGCGCAATCGAAAACGGCATCTGATCTCACTCTGTTGTGGCAGGCGCGAGCGGCTGGCTGCCGCGCGGTGGCTTTCTTGACTTTCCCGGATGGGGCCCCTCTATTACCGGCGATGGAGCGTTCCCCGAAAGCCTTGCATTTCATACGGTTAGCAAGACGAACGGACGCTCCCGACGGCGCGGAAACTCTATCGGAGAGCTCCGGAAGTCACAAGACGGCACGGATTCACGCGCCGCTGTCATCGAACTGTCAAAAAACTGTCACATGACTGTCGCAAACCAGAAACCGCCCCTCACGCTCCTGCTCGCAAATCCGCGCGGATTTTGCGCCGGGGTCGACCGCGCCATCCAGATTGTCGAAATGGCGATCGAGAAATTCGGCGCGCCGGTCTATGTGCGCCACGAGATCGTGCATAACCGCTTCGTGGTCGAGAGCCTGGAGCGGAAGGGCGCGATTTTCGTCGAGGAGCTGGACGAGGTGCCGGCCGGCGCGCGGGTGATTTTTTCGGCACATGGCGTGCCAAAATCCGTGCCGGCCGAAGCCGAGACGCGCGAACTCTTTTATCTCGACGCCACCTGCCCGCTTGTCTCGAAAGTGCATGTCGAAGCCGAGCGGCTGCACGAACGCGGGCTCGAAATCCTGCTGATCGGCCATGCCGGACACCCGGAAGTCATCGGCACGATGGGGCAATTGCCGGACGGCGCGGTGCGGCTGATCGAAACGATTGCCGACGCCGAAGCCTTCGCACCGCGCGACCCGGCGAAGCTTGCTTTCGTCACGCAGACGACGCTGTCGGTCGACGACACGGCGGGCATCGTGGCGGTGTTGCGCCGCCGCTTCCCCGAGATCGCCGGTCCGCACAAGGAAGATATCTGCTACGCAACGACCAACCGGCAGGAGGCGGTGAAGGCGATTGCGCCGCGCGCCGAGGCGATGCTGGTGATCGGCGCGCCCAACTCGTCGAACTCGATGCGGCTTGTCGAAGTCGCCGAGCGGGCGGGCTGCGTTTACGCGGCGCTGGTGCAGCGCGCCGCCGACATCGACTGGCAGGCGCTCGGGCGGCCCGCCACGGTCGGCCTGACGGCGGGGGCGAGCGCGCCCGATGTGCTGGTCGAGGAGGTGATCGAGGCCTTCCGCCAGCGCTTCGAGGTGACGGTGGAGGATGTTCCGGTGCGCCGCGAATCGGTACAGTTCAAGCTGCCGCGCGCGCTGGCGGTCTGACCGGGGAATTTCATGGCCGTCCGGTTAAGGTAGATAGGAATTGGTTCAGATCGCTGTTGGTATTGCACCTTTTCCCTCAATCGTCATGGCCCGATTTATTCGGGCCATCCACGTCTTCGTGACGGGCACGAAGGAAGAAAGACGTGGATGACCCGCCACCTTTATTACAAAGGAGGGCCGGGTCATGACGGTTTTGGGTTGTAATGAATGCAACACTCCTGCAATCGAACCCGCTTAACCGGACAGCAGAGAGAGCCATATGGCCGTCTATACGGAAGTGCCCGACGAGGAACTCGAAGCCTTTCTCGCCGCCTACGACATCGGCTCGCTGCTCTCTTACAAGGGCATCGCCGAGGGCGTCGAGAATTCCAACTACATGCTGCACACCGACAAGGGCGTCTTCTTCCTGACGCTTTATGAAAAGCGCGTGGCGGCGGGCGACCTCCCCTTCTTTCTCGGGCTGATGAACCATCTGGCCGGTCACGGCATCAATTGCCCGACGCCGATCCGCAACCGCGCGGGCGAGATGCTGGGCGAACTCAGCGGAAGGCCGGCCGTCATCGTCAGCTTTCTCGAAGGCGTGCATGTGCGCCGCCCGCAGCCGCGCCATTGCGTCGAGGTGGGGCGCGCGCTCGCCGGCCTGCATCTCGCGGGCCGCGACTTCGCGCTGACGCGGCCGAACGCGCTCAATGTCGATGCTTGGGGGCCGCTGTTCGACGCCTGCCGCGCCGGCGCCGACGCGCTGGCCGACGGTCTCGCGGCCGAACTCGACCGCGAACTCAACCAGCTTGCACGCGACTGGCCGCGCGACTTGGCCGCAGGCGTCATCCATGCCGATCTCTTTCCCGACAATGTGTTTTTCATCGGCGACCGGCTGTCGGGCCTGATCGATTTCTACTTCGCCTGCAACGACGCCTTCGCCTTCGACCTCGCGATCTGCCTCAACGCCTGGTGCTTCGAGAGCGACGGCGCCTTCAACATCACCAAGGCGCGGGCACTGCTGCAGGCTTACACGCAGGTGCGCCCGCTCGACGCGGCGGAACTGGCGACGCTGCCGCTGCTCGCGCGCGGCGCGGCGATGCGCTTTCTGCTGACGCGGCTTTACGACTGGATCAACCATCCGCCGGGGGCTTTCGTCAAACCGAAGAACCCGAAGGAATATCTCGCGCGGCTGCGCTTTCACCGCGGCGTTTCATCGCCCGCCGGTTACGGGCTCGACGCATGAGCGGCGAGACGGTCGACATCTATACGGACGGCGCCTGCTCGGGAAATCCCGGCCCCGGCGGCTGGGGGGCGCTGATGATCTGGAACGGGCACGAGAAGGAAATCTCGGGCGGCGAAGCGGCCACCACCAACAACCGCATGGAGCTGATGGCCGCGATCATGGGCCTCGAGGCGCTGAAGCGCGGCACCCGCGTGCGCATTCACACCGACAGCACCTATGTGAAGGACGGCATCACGAAGTGGATTCACAACTGGAAGAAGAACGGCTGGAAGAACGCCGCGAAACAGCCGGTGAAGAATGCCGAACTCTGGAAGCGCCTCGAAGCGGCGCTTGAGAGCCATGAGGTGAGCTGGCACTGGGTGAAGGGACATTCGGATCACCCGGAGAACGACCGCGCGGATGCGCTGGCGAGGCAGGGGATGGGGCCGTTTTTGGCAGGGTGAGGGGGGTTGGGCGGTTGGGAATATTCGCCTTCGGCTCCACGCGCATCTGCCCATGTAACCTGCCACCCTGGCTTCAGAGTA
>PHEO01000041.1 GCA_002841195.1 Alphaproteobacteria bacterium HGW-Alphaproteobacteria-11 | reverse complement strand
GCCGGCCGCGAACCGTCGAACGAGTTCCACGGCTTCATCCGCCGCGCCGGGGGAGAAGCCTGATGCCGGGCGTTTTCGACGGCAAGGTCGTGCTGGTCACCGGCGCTGCCGCCGGCATCGGCCGCGCCATCGCCGAAGCGGCGGCGCGCGAAGGCGCATCGCTGGCGCTCGGCGATGTGGCGAAAGAGGGCGAGGCCGTCGCCGCCGGTCTGCGCAAGGCGGGCGCGAAAGCGATTTTCCGCCCCACCGATGTCCGCAAACAGTCCGACATCGACGCGCTGGTCGCCGCCGCGAAGAGCGAGCTCGGCGCATCGCCGCACATCGGTTTCGCCAATGCGGGCATCGAAGGAAAAATGGGCGCGCCCTGGGAAACGAAGGAAGACGATTTCACCCGCGTCCTCGACATCAACCTCGCCGGCGCCTGGCGCACCATGACGGCGGTCCTGCCGGCCATGATCGAGCGCGGCGAGGGCGCCATCGTCGCCACCGCCTCCGTTGCCGGTCTTGTCGGCGCGGGTGGCCTCGCCGCCTATGTCGCCAGCAAGCACGGCATCGTCGGTCTGGTGAAATCGGTCGCCATCGATGTCGCGAAATCCGGCATCCGCGTCAACGCGCTTTGCCCCGGCATGATCGAAACCGCGATGGTCGATCGTCTGGCGACCGACGTGCCGGGCTTCCGCGAAGCTTTGCTGGCGCTAAAGCCGATGGGCCGCCTCGGCGTTCCGTCCGAAGCTGCGGAAGCCGCGATCTGGCTCGCTTCGCCCGCGGCGAGCTTCATTACCGGCCACGCGCTTGCCGTCGACGGCGGCTACGCGGCGCAGTAAGGGGTTACCGCCTTCCGCCATCCAGCGTCAGAATATCCGTATAAAGATCGGTCCGCCGGTCGCGGAACACGCCCCAGTTGAGGCGTTGTTCGGCCAGCGCGTCGAGATCGAATGTTGCCGTCAGCACGGTCTCGCTGGTCTCGTCGGCTTCCGCGATCTTGGCGCCGGTGCCGTCGGTAATGAACGACGATCCGTAAAACGTTATGCCGCAGCTTTCGCCTTCCTCGCGGCCGATCCGGTTCGATGCCACCACCGGCACCAGATTGGCGGCCGAATGCCCCTGCATCGTCCGTTGCCAGTGGTCGCGCGAGTTGATGGACGCGTCATGCGGTTCCGAGCCGATCGCCGTCGGATAGAGAATGACCTCCGCGCCTTTCAGCGCCAGAATGCGCGCCGCTTCCGGAAACCACTGATCCCAGCAGATCGCGGCGCCGACGCGGCCCGCCTTCGTCTCCCACACCCGAAAGCCGGTGTCGCCCGGGTTGAAATAGTATTTCTCCGAATAGCCGGGCCCGTCGGGAATATGCGATTTGCGGTAAGTTCCCAGCACCGCGCCGTCGGCATCCACCATCGCGAGCGAATTGTAGAGCGCGTTGTTGGCGCGTTCGTAAACCGATACCGGCAGCACGACGCCGAGCTCCTTGGCCAGTGCGCGCATCCGTTTCAGTGCCGGGTTTTCGTCGAGCGGAAGCGCGAGATTCATCAACTCGGGCTTCATGTCCTTGCAGAAATAAGGCGTCTCGAAAAGCTCCTGCAACAGGATCACCTGCGCGCCTTTTTCGGCGGCCGCGCGAACCAGCTTCTCGGCCCGCGCGATATTTTCGTCGCGGTCGGTGCCGCAGGCCATTTGTGTGGCGGCGACGATCAGGTTGCTCATCGGCGATAACTCCAACTCCGCTGCGGGATCGAAGAGAAGATAACAGGTTGGCCCGTGGCCTGGCAGGTTTGCCCGGAACGGTTTCCCGGAAAACAGTGACAGCGCCGAACGGCATGTTATGCCTGTGGGCGCCTTGATATGCTCGCCCGGGCGGGAAGGCAAAAAGCGCGGAAATCCGGACCGGAAATGGTTGTAAGCACAGTGAGCACAAGTCCGGCCGGCACTTTTCATGTCGTCCCGCCGCCGCCGCCGCGCCCGGCGCAATGGAGCGAGCTCGCCATCGCGATTGCGCTGGCCCTCTTCCTGAACCTTCTCTTTATCGCCCCGTTTTTATTGACGAATCCGGTTCAAAACCCGCCGGCCGACCCGCCCGCCATCTCCGTCGAACTGGTGCCCGAAGCGCAGGCCCCACCGCCGCCACCCCCCGCGCCGGAGCCCGAGCCGGAGGAAGAGGCGAGCCCGGCACAGGAGCGCAGTTTCACGCGCTCCGGCGGCGAAGCCGAGGCCCCACCCGGTCCCGAGGCAGAGGAGGAAGCCGCGACGCCCGAAGAGGCCCCCGAGGCCGAAGTGGAGCCTGAGCCCGAAGAAGAGGTCCAACCCACTGAAAAAAAAGAGGAAATGCAGCCCCAGGACATCCCCGAATGGGCCCGCACCGTCGAGCCAAGCTATGTCGTCCCGGCGCGGCCCACACCGCCCGGCTCGCTCACCGGTAGCGCCGGCGGCGGTGACCCCTATCTCAATGCCATGTGGGCGCGCGTAAGGGCCAATCTGGTCTATCCGCGTGAGGCTGGCGGCCGCAGCGGCGTCACCCGCTTTGAGATGGTGCTGCACCGCTCGGGACAGGTTATCTCGTTGAAATTGCTGACCTCTTCAGGCCACCCCGCGCTCGACCGCGCCGCTCGCGAGGCCATCGAGCGCAGTCTGCCCTTCGCACCGTTCCCGCCGGAAGTCCGCGCCGAAGTTGTCCCGCTGATCGCCAGTATCCCTGTCGCCCCCTGATCTGATTGTGCCATTCTTTGATACCCACCCTTTCGGGTGGGTATTGGGCGGTCAAACGGGTTCAGCATCCCCGCAACAACAAGAAGGCATCGGGGAGGGTCAGGTGCTGAAATCCGTAAGCAATTGGTTTCGTGGGAAAAATCCCGCGCCATCGGGGGAGGATCAGGTGCCGCAAAGCGCCCGTCACTGGTATTTCAACAAGCGTCCGAAAGACGACATCGAGCATGACACGCTGGTCATGCGCACCGAGCCCATGCCCACACTTGCCGATGGCGAGGTGCTGGTCCGCAGCCTCTATATGTCGCTCGACGCGACCAACCGCGTCTGGCTCAGCGATTGGGACACCTACATGGAGCCGCTGCCCATCGGTGCGCGGATGCTGGGTTTCATCCTTGGCGAGGTCGCCCAGTCGCGCAACGCGAACCTCCCCGAAGGCACATTGATCACCGGCCTCGGCACCTGGTCGGACTGGTTCGTCACCGACGGGGCCGGCTGGGCGCCCTTTCCTCGCCCCGAAGGCGTGCCGCTGGCCGACGCTTTCGGCATTCTCGCCGTCGCCGGTCCGACGGCCTATGTCGGCCTCCTTGAAATCGGCAAGCCGAAACCGGGCGACACGATTGTCGTCACGGCCGCCGCCGGCGCGGTCGGTGCGCTGGTCGGTCAGATCGCGAAGCTGCATGGCTGCCGTGCTGTCGGCATCGCCGGCTCCGACGAGAAATGCAAATGGCTGACAAAGGATCTCGGCTTCGACGCGGCCATCAACTACCGCAAGGAAAACGTGCTTGAGGCGTTGAGGCGCGAAGCCCCCAATGGCATCGACGTGCACTTCGAGAATGTCGGCGGCGAACAGCTCGATGCCGGCCTGACATTGATGAACGAGGGCGGCCGCGTCGTCATTTGCGGTTTGATCTCGACCTACAATTCGTCCGATCCCGTTCCGGGTCCCTACATGTTCCGCAACGTGATCATGAAACGTCTCGTCATCGAAGGCTTCGTGATCCTCGACTACGCGGCCCATTTTCCCGAATACCACGCAAAGCTGATCGAATGGATGCGCGGCGGAAAACTGAAATACCGCCTGCACATCGTCGACGGCATCGAGAACGCGTCCGATGCGTTGAAAATGCTCTACACCGGCGGCAACAATGGGAAGCTGATGGTTTGCATCGCGCCCGACGCCGCGTGAGAAATGCCGCCTGTTGGCGGACCAAGCCCCGCTCAAGACGGGGTTCAATGGAAGCCGCAAGGTTTCCCGCCCTTGGAGGAGGGGGCTGCCGATGACCGCAACATCGGAAAGAGCTTCCGCCGCCGCGCGTCCGACCGGCGGCAAGACGCGCACGACGACATTTGCAAATGCGCTGACGCGGCAGCCCGCATCGAACAACCTTGTCTTGCGCAAGCAGCAACTCGACCGGCTGAAAAATCACGCAGATGTTCGCCTGATCGTCGCTCAGGCGCCGGCGGGTTTCGGCAAGACGACTTTGCTCCGCCAGTATTGCGCCCATCGCGAGGCGCAGGGAAGCCGCATCGCCTGGCTGCATCTGGAATCGCACTACGCCGACCCCTCGCGCTTTCTGCGTCTCCTTTGCGAAGCCGTCATCAATGCACGGCCGGAAGGCGAGCCGCCCGTCGCGATGCCCGAAGGTTCATCGGCGTCGATCCAGGACTTCCTGCGTTGTGCCCGCCCGATGTCGGGCGGCATTACCATCGTCGTCGACAATTTCGAGCAAGCCTCCCATCCGGGTATGGAAGCCGTCATCGCGCAATTGGTGCGCGTCCTCCCGGCAGGCGTTCAGCTCTGCATCGGGACGCGCGTCATTCCATCGATCAACCTGCCGCGCCTGCAGCTTCGCGAACAGGCCGTCGTCGTCAATGTCGAGGGTCTGCGCTTTCGCGCCGCCGAAACGGCGGAGTTTTTCCGCGAGTTTCGTGACATTTCCGGCGAGGAAGTCGACAAGTATCAGGCCGCGACCGACGGCTGGCCGGCGGCGCTTCAATGTATCCGTCTGTCGATGCGCGGCCAGAAGGGCCGGGCGCGCGCCCTGCCGGGCTCCGGCGTCACGCCCGATCTTATCGATTTTCTTGCCACCGACGTATTCGAGAACCTTTCGGCCGAGATGCAGGCGGCACTTCTGGAAGCCTGCATGCCCGAGCGCATTTGCGCCGAGTTGCTGGAGCATATGTCCGGCCGGACCGGAGGCGAAAGCCTGCTGAGCGAAATCGAACATTCGGGCCTGTTTCTGACACCGGCCGACATGGACCATCTCTGGTTCCGCTTTCACGCTGTCTTCCGTCAGGTTCTGCTGACGCGTCTCCGGCGCGAAATGACGGAAGCCGAAGTGCTGGCGCGGCACAGGAAGATAGCCGAGTGGTACGCGGCACATGGCTTTGCCGAGGAAGCAATCCTCCATTATCTCGAAGCTTCCGATGAAGTCTCTGCGGCCGGTATTCTCGACACCATCATCGGGCGTCTCGTGACCGAGGAGCGGCTCGATCTGATTGTCCGCTATGTCGATCGCCTGTCGCCATCCATTGTCCAGAAATACGAACGTATCCTGACGGCCGCCATCGTCGCCTATGGCTTCCGCCGCGAATTCGCCAAGGCCAACCGTATCGTCGCGCTCCGCCGCGAGATGCTTGAGGCGGGAGGGGCATCGCAAGTGGCCTGGGGCGTTCATAATTACACGCGCATCTTCGTTCTCGCCGCGCAGGATCAGGTGGTCGAGCTTGGCCGCGCCGCCGACGACTCGCTCGCGCAGCTCGCCGGCCGCGAAGGCCTTGAATACGGCGTCGGCCTCAATGCCCGTGCCTACTGGCTCTACCTCAACGGCAAGTTCGAGGAGGCGCGCGAGCTTCTCTCTCAGGCCCGCGCGCTGCACGACGAGGCGAACAATCTCTTCGGCCTGTCCTATTGCGAATGGATCTACGGCATCGTGCTGACCGCGCAGGGCCGCAACGACGAAGCATTGAAAAGCCTCAAGCAGGCGCAGATCCACAACGAGGATTGCGCCTCCGCCAGCGTCATCGCCGGCTCGGTCATCGCTGCCTTCCTCGCCGAGGCGCTGTACGAAAAAAATTGCATCGCCGAGGCTGAAACGCTGCTTCACGATCATCTGCTGCTGCTCGAACAACAGGCGATCGTCGAACCGCTGGCGGTCGCCTTTCTCACCATGGCGCGCATCGCGATGCTGCGCGGCGAGGAGCGCGAGGCCGAGGAAATTCTCGACCGCATGATGTATCTCGGTCATCGCCACAACCTGCGCCGCCTCGTCACCTATGCGAAATCCGAGCTTGTCCGTCAGGCGACGCTTGCCGGAGATCTCGAAAAGGCGCGCACGCGCTTTTCCAACATGGGCGGCGCGGACGGCGAGGGCGAAGACGAACTGCTTTTCCATGCCGGCGAAACCGAGGCCCAGACCGTCACCGAAGCGCGCCTGCTGATCCTCGCCGGCCGCCATGCCGACGCCCGCGCCCTGTTGCAGCCGGCGGCCCGCAAGGCCCGCGCCCAGCGCCGCCTGCGCCGCTTCATGAAGCTGAACCTGCTGCTGGCGATCTCGCTCAATGTCGAAGGCCAGGTCAACGCCGCCCGCCGCGCGCTGATCGAGGCCTTGCAGATCGGCGCGCCCGACCAGTTCATCCGCATGGTCCTCGATGAAGGCCCGCAGGCCGTCCGCCTGTTGCAGGAGGCGCGTCAGGCCCTGCCGAAATTCCCCGACCTGCCGCAAAAGGACAGCGTCTCGGCCTATCTCGACCGCCTGCTGGGCGAAGCGGGCGAATATGCACCGGCCATCGTCGAGGACGAGGCCTTCGACGACGAAACGCCCTCCGCCCATCTCTTCGAGGCGCTGACCGAGCGCGAACGCGAGATTCTGCGCCTTGTCTCGAATGGCTTCTCCAACAAGGCGCTGGCCGACCGTCTCTCGCTCTCCACCAACACGGTCAAATGGCACCTGCGCAACATCTTCGAGAAGCTGCAGATCAGCAACCGCATGCAGGCCGTCTCGGTCGCCCGCCACTTCGGCCTGATCGAATAATTTCGTCCCCCTCATTTCCATCCTTTCGGGTGGGGAAGAGGGGTGCGGCCGGGCGCTACCTTCCTCTCATAAACGGTGGCCGTTCCTTCCGGACGGCATGCCGATAAACAAAAGGGGGAGAGGCGCGTGGGGCTTCTTGTAAGCATCGACAATGGCGGCACGCTGACGGATGTCTGCGCCGCCGATGGCGTCTCGACGATCCATGCCAAGACGCTGACCACGCCGCACAATTTCACCGAGTGCTTCGTCAAATGTCTCGAAGCGCTTTCGGAGAAGATCGACGGCGAGGTCGACCTCCCGAAGCTGGTCGGCTCGATCGACTACATCCGCTATTCGACGACGCAGGGCACCAACGCCATCGTCCAGCGCAAGGGCCCGCGCATCGGCCTCCTGACCGACGACGACAAGCTGGTCGCCGCCGCGATGAACGCCGCTCCCGGTCTCTTCGAAAGCTTCGTCGCCGACCGTGTCCGCATCGTCGCGCCGTCGGCTGCCGAGGCGGCGGCGAGCGGCCCCGGCGAACTCGTGATGGCGGTCTCGAAGCTCGTCTCGGCCGGCGCCGCGCGTGTCGTCGTCGCGCTGTCGGGCGCCGATGCCGCCGACCGCGAGAAAGCCGCCAAGCGCGTCCTCTATCGCGCCTTCCCGCGCCACCTGCTCGGCGCCGTGCCGCTCCTCTTCTCGACCGAGTTGACGAAGATCGGCACCCCCGAGCAGCGCGTCTGGGCGAGCCTCATCAACGCTTTTCTGCATCCGGCGATGGAATCGTTCCTCTACAACGCCGAAAACAAATTGCGCGAACACCGCGCCCGCAAGCCGCTGCTGATCTTCCGCAACGACGGCAATTCCACCCGCGTCGCCAAGACGGTTGCCATCAAGACCTATTCGTCGGGCCCGCAAGGCGGCGTTGTCGGCGCCGAGGTGCTGTTGAAGCACTACGGCATCCCGAACGCCGTCTCCATGGACATCGGTGGCACCACCACCGACATCGCGATGTTCGAGGACGGCGCGGTCTGCGTCGCCGATACGGGCGAAGTCGAAGGTGCGCCGGTCTCGATCCCGCTTTCCGAGATCGACAGCATCGGCGCCGGCGGCGGCTCGATCCTGCGCGCCGAGGGCGGCAAAATTCTGGTCGGCCCCGAAAGCGTCGGCTCGGCGCCGGGGCCTGCCTGCTTCGCCCGCGGCGGCACGCAAGCCACCATGACCGACGCCTTCCTCGCCATGGGCATCCTCGATCCGCTGTCCTATTTCGGCGGACGCATGCCGCTCGACCGCGAGCGCGCCGAACGCGCCATCATGACCCATATCGGCGAACCGCTCGGCCTCGCGCTTCCGCAAGCCGTCGAGGCGATGGCCGACGCCTATCACGGCAAGATCGCCGCCGCGCTCGGCACATGGTCGTCCGCCAACAAGGACGGCGTCCTGCTCGCCTTTGGCGGCGCCGGCCCGATGAGCGCTTGCGGCGTCGCCGAGAAGGCCGGCCTTGCAACCGCGCTGATCCCGAAATTCGCCGCCGTCTTCAGCGCCTACGGCATCGGCTTTTCCGACATCGAGCACAGCTACATGGCCGAAATTTCACGCAGCACCGGCGACGATGCGCTGGGCCGCGCCCGCGCCGACCTCACCGAGCAGGCCCGCCGCGGCATGCTGGCCGAAGGCTTCGCGCTGTCCGAATGCACGCTCGACTATGCGCTCCTGAAGAAGAACGGTTCGGGTTATGTCCGTTCGGCGCTCAATGGCGCGCTGGACGGCGTCAATGCCGAAGCCTGGATGGAGCTGCGCGTCCGCAAGCCGATCGAAAAGATCGCCCTGGCAGGCGCCGACTTCGCCGAAAAGCGCAAGGCAAAGCCGGAAGGCACGCGCGGCAATCCGGGCGCCGAGGCGCTGCCGCTCTTCCGCCTCGAAAATCTGGCGCCGGGCGACTGGTACGAAGGTCCCTGCCTCGTCGAGGAAGCCTTCTTCACCGCCCATGTGAAGCCGGGCTGGCGCTTCGTCGTCAGCGGCAACGGCGATCTGTTGCTCAGCCGCGAGAAAGGATCACGGCAATGAAAGTCTTTTTCACGGCGGCCCTCACCATCGATCTCGACAAGGAGACATGGGAATGCGCCGGCTGCGGCCACGAGCTGGGTTCGGCCCGCGACAACTACAAGAAGGGCCTCCTCGTCCGCGACCGCGAGCCGTCGGAAATCCACGCCCCCGTCCTCGATGCCGAACGCTACGAATTCACCTTCGCGCCCGACGGCGACTGGTGCCGCATCCTCGAATATTGCTGCCCGGAATGCGGCCGCCTCGCCGAAGTCGAATATCTGCCGCCCGGCCACCCGCCGGCCCATGACATCGACCTCGACATCGACGCCCTGAAAACGCAATGGGCCGCGCGCGAACCGCTGAGCGAACCCGCCCTCGGGCCGGAATTCGTCGCGCCCCCTCATTCGCACTAGACCGGAGAGCCGCACATGCGCCGCGTATCTGTCGACATCGGCGGAACCTTCACCGACTGCTCCCTCGTCTGGGACGACCGCTATGTCGAGGCGAAGTCGCTGACCACGCATCAGAACCTGGCGCTCGGTTTCAACGCCTCGCTGAAAATCGCCTATGAACAACTGGGCCTGACGCTGGAAGAAGTCATGCGCGAGGTCGACAGCGTGCGCTACGCGACGACGCTCGGCACCAACGCACTGATCGAGCGCCGCGGCCCCCGCGTCGGCCTCCTCGTCACCGCCGGGTTCGAGGCGATGGTGCCCTTGAGCCGCGGCCGCGGCTACGGCGAGGGCCTGCCCGACCGCCAGCGCCGCGACCTGCCGATGGCGCAGCGTCCCGAGCCGCTCGTGCCCGTCCAGATGATCGTCGGTGTCCGCGAGCGTGTCGCCGAAACCGGCGAAATCCTGATGCCGGTCGATGCCGAGGACGTGCGCACACAAGTGCGCAAGCTGGTCGACAACGGCGTCCAGGCCTTCGTCGTCTCGCTGGTCAATGCGGTCGTCCAGCCCGAACACGAACTTCTGGTCGAGGAAATCATCCGCGAGGAATTCCCCGAACAGCTTCTCGGTTCCGCGCCCATCGTGCTGTCGCATCAAGTCGGCGGCCGCAAGGGCGAATATGCGCGCACCTCGTCGGCCATCCTCGACGCCTTCCTGCACAACGCGATGTATCACGGCCTCTCGACGCTGGAGCTGAACCTGCGCGACAACGGCTATCGCAAGCCGATGCTGGTCATCCACAATTCGGGCGGCATGGCGCAGTTGAATTCGACAGACGCGCTGCAGACGATCCACTCCGGCCCCGTCGCCGGCATCAATGCGTCGGAACATCTTGCCGTCGAAGCCGATCTCGGCAATGTCGTCTGCACCGACATGGGCGGCACCTCGTTCGACATCGGCCTCGTTGTCAAGGGCGGCGTCAAGTTCTACGACTTCAATCCGGTCATCGGCCGCTGGCTGGTCAACATCCCGATGGTGCATCTGGTGACGCTCGGCGCCGGCGGCGGCTCGATCGCCCGCTTCGACCGCCTGCGCCGCGCCGTCGCGGTCGGGCCCGAAAGCGCCGGTTCCGATCCCGGCCCCGCCTGCTACAACCGCGGCGGCCGCTATCCCACCGTCACCGACGCCGACCTCGCGCTCGGCTACCTGCTGGCCGACCGCTATGCCGACGGCTCGATCCCCCTGAACGAACGCCGCGCCACCCGCGCCCTCGAAAAGGAAGTTGGCGAACCGATGGGCACCGATGCCCTCGGCGCGGCCAAGCTGATCCGCCAGAAGATCGACAACGACATGGCCAACGGCATCGCGCAGGAATTGCGCGTCCGCGGCTACGAGCCCCGCCACTTCACGATCCTGGCTTACGGCGGCAATGGCCCGCTTCACGCCTGCGGCATCGCCAATGTGCTCGGCGTTTCGCGCGTCATGGTGCCGCCCTTCAGCTCGATCTTCTCGGCCATCGGCGCCGGCAACATGGACCAGCTCCATTTCCACGAACGCTCGCTCTATCTCTCGCTCTACGATTCCAACACGCGAAAAATCTTCGACGATTTCGACAGCTTCAACGCGCTGGTCGAGGAACTGGAACAGAAGGGCAGGGACGACCTGATGCGTCAGGGCGTGGCGCCCGCCGCCATCAAGCATCGCCTCGAACTCGACATGCGCTATGGCAACCAGCTCGCGCAAACCGCCGTCGTCGTCTCGAAGAACCGTCTCGAAACCGCCGACGATCTGATGGAAGTGCTGGCCGCCTTCTCGAAGGATTATGGCCGCCGCTATGGCGAGGGCAGCCAGGCGCCGGAAGCCGGCATCCGCATCAACACCATCCGCGTTGCCACCTATTCATCGATGTCGACATTGAAGTTTGCCGACATCCTGCCGAAGAAAGCGGACCTCGCGCCGGCCCCCGCCGCCACGCAGCACAAGGAGTGCCACTTCGTCGGCCATGACGGCGCGATGAAGACGGCCTTTCACGATCTCGCCGATCTCTCTTTCGGCTCGGTCGTCGAAGCCCCCGCCGTCGTCATCTCGCCCTCCACCACCTACCTCGTCGAGCCCGGCTGGCGCCTGAAAATAGGCCGCCACGGCGCCGCCCTCTTCGAGCGCGCGGAGTAGGGGAGTGCACGAAATGCACGGTGCCCGACACAAAATAGAAGTGTCACCCCGGCGCAAGCCGGGGTCCATGAGCCTTGCCGCGCATGGCGCGGCAGACGGTTTGAACCGCACATCCCCACAATCGTCATGGCCCGGCTTGTCCGGGCCATCCACGTCTACTTTTAGAAGTATGCGGCAAAGACGTGGATGGCCCGCATGAAGCGGGCCATGACGGACAGTAGAAGAAGCACAAGACTGCAACCGCTCCGGAGGAACGAAAATGGGTGACGACATGGACATCACCGGCGCCGCATCCGGCGCGGTGGACGCCTTCCTGAGCGAGACCAATCTCTATCTCGCGCCCGATCCCGTGATCATGAACAATCACGGACTCGAGCCGCGCACCGCTTATGAAGACGAATGCATTTCGAAGGAAAGCGATCCCGTTCGCCTCGAAATCGTCCGCGAGCGGATACTCGCCGGCGTCAACGAGAGCTTCGAGATGCTCGAAAACATGGGCGCGGCGCCGGGCGCCAAATGGGGCGACTGCGTTTCGGCGGTCTACACCGAAAGCGGCGACCTGAGCCTCGCCAGTTCCGGCGGCGTCGTCATCTTCTGCAACCTCGTGCAGTACCCGATCAAGTTCATTCGCAAATACTGGTCGAAGGACAAGACCGTCGGCATCAATGAAGGCGATGTCTTCATCGTCAACGATGCCCGCTACGGTCAGGCCCACAACACCGATCAGTCGATGATGATGCCGGTCTTCCACGAAGGAAAGATCGTCGCCTGGGCGGGCGCGACCGTCCATGAAGGCGAAAACGGCGCCATCGAGCCGGGCGGCATGCCCTCGCTTGCCGAGCAGATCTGGGACGAGGGGCTCAAGATGTCGCCCTTCAAGGTCGCCGAGAACTACACGCTGCGGCGCGATCTCGTCACCTTCCTGCAAAATTCGGTGCGCGAACCGAAGCTGCAATATGCGGACATGAAGGTGAAGATGTATGTCTGCCGCCGCATCGAAACCCGTATCCACGAAGCGATCGCCGAATATGGCGTCGAGGCCGTCGTTGCCGCTTTGCGCATGAACCTCGAGGACACCGACGCCGAAGTCCGCCGCCGCTTGAAGGAATGGCCGGACGGAACGGTGCGCCATTCATGGTGGACCGATGGCACACTGCGCGAAAACGTGCAGATCAAGATCAATCTCGAACTGACCAAGAAGGGCGACGAACTGACCTTCGACTATCGCGGTTCGAGCCCCGAATTCACCAACCGCTCCAACAACAGCCTCGACATCACCGTCAAGGGCATGTTGGCGCAATTGTTCCTGACCTTCATTTGGCCCGACATCCCGCGCAATCAGGGTGTGCTGGCGCCGGTCAACTTCATCTTCGACAATCCCTCGGTCCTGAAGCCCGGCTTCGGCACGCCGAGCGCCCAGTCGATGATGACGGTCTTCACCGCATGGAGCGCCGGCCAGGTCGCCACCATGAAGTTCCTCTATTCGAACCCGCACAAATACACTCGTGTGCTTGCGCCCTGGTTCAACATGATCAACACCTTCCTGTTCGGCGGGTTGACGCAGCATGGCGAAATGGTCGGCAATGTCTGCGCCGACATCAACGGCATGGGCGGCGGCGCGCTGGCCGACCGCGACGGCGAACATGGCTGCGCGCCGATCTTCGCCACCATGTCGGACATCGGCGAACAGGAATTCATCGAGGAGGAAGTCCCCTTCATCCAGATCGTCTCGAAAAAGATGATGAAGGACAATCAGGGCTTCGGCAGGCAGCGCGGCGGCATGGGCTATCAGATGGTGTTGGCCATGCGCGACAGCGACGCCTTCGGCTTCATGCTGACGGCGATGGGCGCGAAGTTCCCCAACATTCCGGGTCTCTTCGGCGGCTATGGCTGCCCGACCTATCCGCTGGCTCGTATCAGGGGCGTCAACGTCTTCGAGATTCTGAAGAACGATCCGGCCTCCTTCCGCTATTCGATCGAGGAGCTGATGAACGAGCGTCCCTTCCCGGACGCGCAATACAGCACCCATCCGATGACGCTCGGCTACACGCTGGCGCAGCGCGGCGAGCTCTACATGATCGCGCAAGGCACCGGCGGCGGCTTCGGCGATCCGCTGGAGCGCGCGCCCGCCGATGTGATGCGCGACATGGACGAGGGCCTGATCTCCGACGATGTCGCCTGGCGCATCTACCGCGTCGTCTACAACAAGGAGACCTTGCATGTGGACGAGGCCGCGACTGCAAAGGCGCGCGACGAGGCCCGCCGCGAGCGCATCGCGAAGAGCAAGCCCTTCGATGCCTTCTGCAAGGAATGGGTGAAGGACAAGCCGTCCGGCAAGGTGCCCTATTTCGGCTCGTGGGACGACAAGACGATGGTTCATGCCGGCGACCCCGACAAGCTCCACCCGGCGGGCCAGGTCGTCCCGCCGGTCGTCATGGCGCATCCCCTGCAGGTGAAGATCGACAAGCTCGAGGCCGAGCTGGCCGAGTGCCGTAAATCCGGCAATCGCTGATGCCGGCCGCTCTGCCGCGCCTCTGGATCGACGGCGCCGCCTTCGGCGCCCGCGTCCTGCGCGGCGGCGACGATCCCTGGGACGCGCCGGGCGAACTCGGCCTCTTCCTGCGCGAGCTCTCCGCGTTGCTGGCGCTCGAAATTGTCGACATCGACATCGGCGCCGGCATTGCCGCCTTCGCCCGCGCGCAAGGTGCGGGCCCGCGCGACGCCGGCGGTGTCGAGGACCTGCTCTCCGACGCCGCCTTGCGGGCGCATCTGAAGCGCGGCATCGAAACGGCCACCGGCGCCCTCTCCGGCAAGCCGCTGGCGCTCGCCCTGCCGGGCCCCGGCGCGCTCGCGCAGGCTTTCATGGATGAGGGCGACATCGACGAAAATGCGCTCGACGATCTCGCCATGGCGCTGGCCGATCTCTTGCGCGCGCTGGTCGCGCCCTCCATCGGCGTCCTCCGCTTCACCGAGGCCGACCCGCGCGCGCTGGAGTTTTTCGAGCCGCTCACCAACATCGCCCGCCACTACGAGCTGCCCTCGGTCCTCGTCATGACCGGCGGTGAGGCCGATGTTGCTGGTTTCGACCGCGTCTATGGAGCCTCTCCGGCCGCGACGGGAGAAATTCTCGGCCCCGCCTTTTGGGAGGGGGGCAATGTCGCCCTTCGGAACGATACTCCGGTCTTCACGGAAGTGCCGTCCGCTCTCGTTCCCGAAACCGCACTTGCGAAAATCCGGGTACTGAACGAAAGCGCTTCCTGAAGCGGTGTTCCTCCGATCGGTGCGCCGGCGTCACTCTATCGTGTAGTTTCTCCGCCCCGCCGTTTGCGGAACATTGCGCTGCTCGAACG
This sequence comes from Alphaproteobacteria bacterium HGW-Alphaproteobacteria-11, assembly GCA_002841195.1. Classification (GTDB taxonomy): domain Bacteria; phylum Pseudomonadota; class Alphaproteobacteria; order Parvibaculales; family Parvibaculaceae; genus Parvibaculum. The sequence continues at coordinate 4,676 of PHEO01000041.1, read as the reverse complement.
GGCATACTCCTCGGGAGCGATCCCTCCTCCTCCCGTATCCTTGGCTGCCCCGCAAAAACCGGGGCAGCCCTTTTTTCACGTTCCGCTGGAAACCGGTCAGCCGGCGTCACACGGTCGCCCCTTGCGAACCGGCACCGACTGGTCATAATCGCCGGATGCTGCGTTGCCTTTCATATCTGCTTGCCGGCTGCCTGCTCTGGGTTTCCCTTTCCGCCGTCTCCGCCGCGCCTGTGGCCGGACATGACGATGGGCAGCTTTGCATCGGGGCGGCGGAGGAGGCCGATCCAAGCGCAATAGCCGCCGCGCTTGATTGCCATGTGCCGCATGACCCGGCTGGTGGCGAATGCGCCGATTGCCATCATTGCCAGCACATACTCCCCCTCGCGGATGGCGCGGAACGTCACGCTTCCGCGTCCGCGGCTGCGCCCGGCGCTTCCGTTTCCGTCTTGCGGGACTTTGCCTCCGGCCCTGATGGCCCCCCTCCCCAGCGCACCATCGCCTGACACAAAGCTTCGGCTCCGCCTACCGGCAGAGCCTCCCTTCTTTCATGTCGATGGTGATCCATGTCTGCTTTCTACCTCTCTTTCGCGGGGGATTGGCGTCCGCTTGCACGGCGCCGTGCCGTCTTCGCCGCGCTTTCGCTCTCCGCTGTCCTGAATCTTGCCTTTCCGGCGGTCGCCGCCGCCGATGAAGACCATCACGCCGGCGGCGACCATGGCGCCCATGAGGAAGAGGAGGCAAAGGGGCCTCACGGCGGCCGGCTGCTGGAACAGGATGGCTTCTCCGTAGAAATCGCCGTCCATGAAGATGGGACCGATCCGGTCTTCCGTCTCTACCCCCGGCGCGATCATGAGCCGGTCGCGCCTGCCGGGGTCGAGGCCGTCATCGAAATCACTCGTCTCGACGGCGAGACAACCCTCTTTCCGCTGCACGCGGAGGACGATTACCTCACCTCCGGCAAGACGCTGGCCGAACCCCATTCCTTCGACGTCCAAGTGACCGCAAGCTTTGAGGGTCGGGATTATGTGTGGAATTATGAATCTTACGAAGGCCGAACCGTAATCGGTGACGCGGCTGCGGAACGCAGCGGCATTGCTGTGGCCGTTGCGGGGTCCGGTGAAATCACGATCACGCGCGGTCTTGCCGGCCGGCTCGCGGTGCTGCCCGGTGCACATGCCCGTGTCGGCGCGCGCTATCCCGGCATCGTCTCCCGGCTCGCGGTCGAAGCTGGAGACAGCATCCGGGCGGGCGATGTCCTCGCCGTCGTCAACAGCCATGTCGGCTCGCGGGACTACGACGTCAGGGCACCCATCGGCGGCATTGTCGTTTCGCGCCTGGCCTCCGTCGGCGAGCCGGTCGGTGAGAGCACGATCTTCGAAATCGCCAATCTCGACCGTGTCGCGGCCGAGTTTTACGTCTTCCCTCGCCACATGGATGAAATCGCGGCGGGAACGCCGGTGGATGTCGTTGGTCTTGCCAGCGGACGGGAAGCCTCCGGTGTCGTCGAGCGGGTCATGCCGGTCGCCGAGGGACGGAGCGAGGCGAGCATCGCGCGCGTGATCCTCGACAATGCCTCCGGCTTCTGGAAGCCGGGTCTCTCCGTGCGGGGGCGGGCGATCGTCGACCGGCGTGAGGTGCCCCTGGCCGTTCGCGAAAGCGCGATCCAGCGGTTTCGCGATTTCGAGGTCGTCTACGCGAAGATCGGCGAGACCTACGAAGTCCGCATGATCGAAACCGGCGCGCGCGACGGCGAGTGGGTGGAAGTGCTGGGCGGGCTCAAGCCCGGCACTGTCTATGTCAGCGAGAACAGCTTTCTCGTCAAGGCGGATATCGAAAAATCCGGCGCATCGCATGACCACTGATACCCCTGCCCATCTCGGAACTGAACGGTTGATGCCATGATCGAGAAACTCGTCGCCGCCAGTATCGCGCACCGCTGGATCGTACTCGCCGTCGTGAGCGGCGTGGCCGCGCTCGGCATATATAATTTCTCCCGCCTGCCGATCGATGCCGTGCCGGACATCACCAATGTCCAGGTTCAGGTCAATACCGAGGCCCCCGGATACTCGCCCCTTGAGACCGAGCAGCGTGTCACCTTTCCGATTGAGACGGCCATTTCCGGCCTGCCGCGCCTCGACTATACGCGCTCCATTTCGCGCTACGGTCTCTCGCAGGTCACAGTCGTCTTCGAGGACGGGACGGATATCTATTTCGCCCGTCAGTTGCTCAGCGAACGCCTTCAGGAGGCGAAGGAGCAATTGCCACCGGGAGTCGTCCCCTCGCTCGGGCCAATTGCGACCGGGCTTGGCGAAATCTTCATGTACACAGTCGAGGAAACCGGTGATGCGGGAGAATGGACCCCGACCGGTCTGCGCACGCTCCAGGATTGGGTCATCCGCCCGCAGCTGCGCGTGGTGCCCGGCGTCACGGAAGTGAATACCATCGGCGGCTACGATAAGCAGGTCCATGTCACCCCGCATCCGGACAGGCTCATCGCCTTCGGCCTGACCTGGGACGACATCCGGACGGCGCTGCTCCGCAACAACGAGAACGCCGGCGCCGGTTACATCGAACGAAAGGGCGAACAATATCTCATCCGCGTGCCCGGCCAGGTCGGAACACTGGAGGATATACGCCGCATTCCCGTCGCATGGCGCGCCGATACGCCGATACGGATCGCCGATGTTGCGGAGGTTCTGATTGGTCAGGAACTGAGAAGCGGCGCCGCAACGGAAAACGGGCGTGAAGTCGTCCTCGGCACGGTTTTCATGTTGATGGGCGAAAACAGCCGCACCGTTTCGCAGGCCGTGTCGGACAGGATGGAGGAAATCAATCTCAGTCTGCCGGAGGGAGTCGAGGCCAGAACCGTCTACAACCGCACCGATCTCGTTGACCGGACCATCGCCACGGTAAGGAAGAATCTTCTGGAAGGTGCGCTTCTCGTCATCGTCGTCCTATTCATTCTGCTCGGCAATATTCGCGCCGCGCTGATCACAGCGGCCGTCATCCCGCTCGCAATGCTCATGACGGTCACGGGCATGGTGCAGAACAGGATTTCCGGCAATCTGATGAGTCTCGGCGCGCTCGATTTCGGCTTGATCGTCGACGGCGCGGTCATAATCATCGAGAACTGCATCCGGCGTTTCGGCGAAGCGCAGAAATCGCTGGGCCGCCTGTTGTCGCGCGACGAACGCTTTGCGCTCGCGTCGGAAGCGACGGCGGAGGTCGTCAAACCGAGCATTTTCGGCGTCCTCATCATCACCGTGGTCTACGTCCCGATCTTCGCGCTGACGGGTGTCGAGGGAAAAATGTTTCACCCCATGGCGTTGACGGTCATCATCGCCCTGCTGAGCGCGCTCGTTCTGTCGGTCACCTTCGTGCCCGCCGCCGTCGCCACCTTTCTCACCGGCCGCGTCGCCGAACGGGAAAACCGGGCGGTGCGGAGCCTGAAGCGCTTCTATCTGCCCCTGCTTCGACTTTCGATCCGGCACCGCGCCTTCGTCGTCGCGGGCGCCTGTCTGCTGGTTCTCGCCTCCGGTCTTCTTGCCACGCGCCTCGGCGCTGAATTCGTGCCCAGTCTCGACGAGGGCGACATTGCCCTCCATGCGCTGCGGATTCCGGGAACCAGCCTCAGCCAGGCCGTGTCCATGCAGCAGGAACTGGAAGCGCGTCTTGGCGAATTCCCCGAGGTCGAGAATGTCTTCACGAAGATCGGCACGGCCGAGGTGGCGACGGACCCGATGCCGCCAAGCGTCGCCGACAGCTTCGTGATCCTGAAGGACAGGAGCGCATGGCCGGACCCGCGAAAACCGAAGGCGGAGCTTATCGCGGAAATGGTGGCGGCCGTCGAGGAGATACCCGGCAACCGCTACGAGTTTACGCAACCTATCCAGATGCGGTTCAACGAACTCATTTCAGGCGTGCGCAGCGACCTCGCCGTCAGCTTCTACGGTTACGATCTCGACCAGTTGCTCGAAATCGGTGAGCGCATCGCCGCCGCCGTCCGGAGTGTGCCGGGTGCGGCCGATGTCGGCCTGGAGCAGGTCAGCGGCCTGCCCATTCTCTCCATCGAACCGGACCGGGAGGCGCTCGCGCGCCATGGCCTCGGTCTAGCCGATGTGCAGGACATGGTCGCTGCTGCCACCGGCGGCTCGGCGGCAGGCCTCATGTTCGAGGGCGACCGTCGGTTCGACATCGTTGTCCGGTTGCCCGAAGAGATGCGGCAGAACATCGATGCGCTCGAAGCCCTGCCGATTCCGCTTCCGGATCGCACGGCCATGGGCGGATCGTCGCTCCGGCCTGCATACACAGGCGCGCCGCGCTTCGTTCCCCTTGGGGAAGTAGCCTCCCTGAACATCTCCATCGGGCCCAACCAGATCAGTCGCGAGAACGGGAAGAGGCGCATCGTCGTCACCAGCAATGTCCGCGACCGCGATCTCGGTTCCTTTGTGGAGGACGTACGGCAGACTATCCGCTCGCAGGTCGAACTTCCCGCCGGCACCTGGACCGGCTTCGGCGGCACTTATGAGCAGCTTCAATCCGCGAGCCAGCGGCTCAGGATTGTCGTTCCCGTCTCGCTTCTGCTCATCTTTGGCCTGCTGCTGATGGCTGTGGGCTCGGCGCGCGATGCGCTGATCGTCTTCAGCGGTGTTCCGCTGGTGTTGACCGGCGGGGTC
>PHEO01000040.1 GCA_002841195.1 Alphaproteobacteria bacterium HGW-Alphaproteobacteria-11 | reverse complement strand
CGCCGCCATTGAGAAAGACGAAGAGCCGGTCGGACGCGCCGGGCTTCACATGGAACTCGAAGGGCGTGCCAAGCGCGCAGGAGGTTTCGCCGCCGGGCGCGATGGTGGTCCAGACGGGCTCGATCGCCGCCAGCGCCGGCAGTGCCTCGGCCGGGCCGCCGCGCATCGTCGTCCAGGCGCCCCAGGCGACCGCGGCGATGGCAACGAAGCCGAGGGTGGCTGTGAATTTGCTGGTATCTGCGGTCATGGCGGCTCCCCGTTTCTGTTGCGCCGATTATGGGGCGCGCCGGTCCTGCGGCCTAGCCCCGGCCGGTTCCGGTTCGCATGGCGCTTTTCCCGAAAAAATGGCATTTTTATCGGCGAATCGCGGCTTCGGCCGCAGAGGACAGGCGACCCCCGCATGAAGATCGGCGACACGCGGCCCGTATCGACCACCTCCTCCTCGACCCAGCGCGAGCGCGGCCGGGCGGGGGAGGCTGCGGGTGTCGGCGCGGGCCGCCTCGTCAGCGACAGCGCCAGCATCATGGGCATCCCCGAGGCCGAGATCACGCCCGCCGTGCGCGACGCGCTGATGGCGCTGATGGGCGAGGTCGACCGGCTGCGGCGCGACATGACGGCGATGCAGGACCGGCTGCGCGAGGCCGAAGCGCTTGCCGACCGCGATCCGCTGATCCCGGCCCTCAACCGCCGCGCCTTTGTGCGCGAGCTATCCCGCGTCATCGCCTTCGGGCGGCGCTATGGCGAGCCGGCCGGGCTTGTCTATTTCGACATCGACAATTTCAAGCAGGTCAACGACCAGCACGGCCATTCGGCGGGCGATGCGGTGTTGCATCACCTCACCAAGCTCGTCCTCGACAACATCCGCGAGACCGACATTGTCGGCCGTCTCGGCGGCGACGAGATCGGCGTTATTCTGGCGCGTGCCGACGAGGAGACGGCCAAGGCCAAGGCTGCGGCGCTCGCCAAGCTCGTGGCCGAGCGGCCGCTCAAATTCGAGGACAAGGAAGTGCCGCTGTCGATTTCGGTCGGCGCCGTCGCTTTCACCGGCGAGGACGAGGCGGCCGATGCCCTGGCCCGTGCCGACAAGGCCATGTACGAGGCCAAGCGCGGCGAGGAGTGAGCGCCGGCCTCACGCCTTCGTGATGTCCGTTGCATTGTCCGCGACGATCGACCGCCTAGAATGTGCGAAACAACGGAGGCCGCGTGAAACAGGTACTGGCCGGCGTGATCGTTTGCATCTCCCTGGCCTGGATATCTGTCCTCGCCGGGGCGGCGGCGGTCTCTCCATCGGCGCTCGAACACACGTTTCAGGCGGGCCTGCTGCATGAGTCGGCGGTGCGGATGGCTATGTCGGAGGCATGTGGCGTGCGTCCCGCGAACCCGGCTCCGCCATGCCGGGAATGCCCGCGCGAGCGCGGCGGACAGTCTTGCGTCCCGGTTCCCTGCGGCACGGGTAGCACCCTGAGCGGCGGTGATGCACATTTTGTTTGCCGGAACTTCCACGGCAAGGCGCATCGGTCCGCCTATACCGACCAGGTCACGGCGTTCGTTGCCGCACCCGAGCCCCCACCCCCCAGAGCCTGAGCAAAGTCCGATCGATCTCATGTCCCGACATAGCCCGTACATCCATCCGGATGTGCGAGAGCCGGGACGTATCGCTATCTCTTTGCATATGGAAACAGCATCATGTTCACACAGATAAACGCCTCTTCGCCCGAGGGGCAGGGACGGATTGCGCTTGCGATTCGCCTCGGTCTCGGCAGCGTCTTCATCATCGGCGGATACGCCAAGCTCGAAAGATTGCTGACACCGTCGAAATCCGAAGCAATTGTCGACCAATATGTCGGCCCGCTCGGATACATCAACCAGACCTTCCTCGACTGGCTCTTTGTCGGTCCCCTCGGCGCCTACCTGTCGCCCTGGACATTTCTGACCGCGCTTTCGACCTTCGAACTCGTGGCCGGTCTAATGCTCGTGGCCGGCCTGATGGTGCGTCCGTTGGCGCTCATATGGGCCTTCCTCCTCTGGAGTTTTGTTGTGTCGCTGCCGGTCGTCACCACGCCCGGGGTTAGCCCGGGCGCGGAGACCTACATGTCGCCCGCGGCCTTCGTCCAGATCAGAGATATCGCGCTGTCCGGTTTCTTCTTCGCTCTCTACAATCTGGGGGCGGGATCAGGCAGCATTGATGCGGCCCGATTTGGATTGCCACGATCGCTCGGGCGCGACTGGGAGTCGCTCGGCTTGTTGCTGCGCCTCTCGCTGGGCGCCGTCTTTGTGATTGGCGGGCTTTTTGCCGGATATAGCAATATCACGACATTCGGCATGCCGGGGCTCCTGCTCACTGTCGTCGGCGCCGGCCTTCTCGCCGGCATCGGCACGCGCGTCTTCGCCGCGGCTGCCGCCGCCATCCTGCTCTGGTACATGGCGACGAAGCTTATCGGTGCGGCAGGCGTCGTCGGATATCTCAACGCCGTAAAACGCGAGATCGCGCTGCTCGCGGTCGCCGGTGTTCTTGCAACGGTTGGCGGTGGACGCATGTTCACCGCCGACAGGTGGCACACCGGGCTCTCCGGCTGGCTCCTGACCTACTTCGGACGTACCGAACCCAAATCCTGACGTTCCGTTGCCTTCCGCCGGTGCGCGCGATCCTTGTGCGCGCCGGCGGAAGGCGATGAACGTAGCCAAGCGCGGCGAGGAGTGAGCGCCTTCTTCAGGCAGTAATGTCCGGAAACAATATGTCCTCGATCTCCTGGATGCGGTCGCGCAGGTGCAGCTTGCGCTTTTTCAGCCGTTTGATCTGCAGGTGGTCGGGGCGCGGCGTTTCTTCCAGCGCAAAAATTGCCATGTCGAGATCGCGATGCTCTTCCTTGAGCTTCGCCAGCGCCTCGCGCAGTTCCCGTTCCTCGCGTTCGGTCATTTGCGTGGTTTGCCCGGCGATTTGCGAACGGGGCTGCGGCGGCCGTCCTTCAGGTCCTCGCCCCAGCGCCGCGTGTCGGGCGCCTCGAGGCCGAAAAGGTCGAGCATCCGCGCCGCGGTCTGCGTCACCATATCGTCGATCGAGGCGGGCTTTGCATAAAGCGCCGGAACGGGCGGGGCGATGATGGCGCCGATTTCGGAAAGCTGCGTCATCGTCCGCAGATGGCCCGTGTGAAGCGGCGTTTCGCGCACCATCAGCACCAGCCGCCGGCGCTCCTTCAGCATCGTGTCGGCGGCGCGCGTCAACAGCGTCGATGTGACGCCGGTCGAGATTTCCGACATCGTACGCACCGAACAGGGCGCGACGATCATGCCGAGCGTCTTGAACGAACCTGAGGCAATCGCCGCGCCGATATCGTCCAACCGGTAGCGCGTATGCGCCAGCGCCTCGACATCCTTCGGCTTCAGCCCGGTCTCGTAGCCCAGCGTCATTTCGGCGGCCCTGGTCATCACCAGATGCGTTTCGACGCCCAGTGAACCCAGCATTTCAAGCAGGCGCACGCCATAGGCTACGCCCGAGGCGCCGGAGATTCCCACAACAAGACGGGGCGGTGTTCGGCCGGTTTTGCTCATAACCTCACCTTTACAATGCCCGCGCTTTCTTTGCGAGTAGGGTTCGACAAGGAGCCCGAAAAGAGTCACACTTTCGAGGTCTGAAGTTTAACGAAAGGACGGAATGAGATGGCTCTGGAGTCTCACATTGCCGAGCTTCGTGATCGCCACAAGGCGCTGGAAGTGGAAATCGAGGCCGAAATCCACCACCCCAGCAGCGACGACCTCCACATCGCCGAATTGAAGAAGCAGAAGCTTCGACTGAAGGAAGAAATCGAAAGGCTGGGCAGCGGAATATCCGTTGCCGCCTGACACGAAACAGGCAAACCAGTGACACGAACCGGCGCCGGGCCCCCAAGCCCGGCGCTTTGCATTTGGGGGGCGTCTACAGCCCCTCCGCCGTCTCCCGCAGCTTGAATTTCTGCACCTTGCCCGTCGAGGTTTTCGGCAGCTCGGTGAAGACCACCGTCTTCGGGCATTTGAAATGCGCGAGGTTGGCGCGGCAATGTTCGATCACGTCTTTCTCGGTCAGCGTCGCGCCCGCTTTCAGCGTCACGAAGGCGCAAGGCGTCTCGCCCCATTTCTCGTCCGGCCGCGCCACCACGGCCGCTTCCAGAATATCCGGATGCCTGTAGAGCGCGTCCTCGACCTCGATCGATGAAATGTTCTCGCCGCCCGAAATGATGATGTCCTTCGAACGATCCTTGAGCTGGATGTAGTTGTCCCTGTGCCAGACGCCGAGATCGCCGGAATGGAACCAGCCGCCGGCAAAGGCTTCCGTCGTCGCTTTCGGGTTCTTGAGGTATCCCTTCATCGTCACATTGCCGCGGAACATCACCTCGCCCATCGTCGCGCCGTCGCGCGGCACTTCCTCCATGGTTTCCGGGTCGCGCACCGAAATTCCTTCCAGCACCACATAGTTGACGCCCTGCCGCGCCTTCACCTCGGCGCGTTTGTCCGTTTCCAACAGGTCCCATTCGTCGTGCCAGGCGTTCACCACCGCCGGCCCGTAGGTTTCGGTCAGGCCATAGACATGGATCACGTTGAAGCCTTCCGCTTCCAGCTTGCGGATCGTCGCGGCGGGCGGCGGCGCGGCGGCGGCGAAATAGTTCACTACATTCGGCAACTTCCGCTTCTCTTCCGCCGTCGCGTTGATCAGGAAGCCCATCACGGTCGGCGCGCCGGCCATATGCGTCACCTTGTGGTCGGCAATCGCGGCGAAGATGTTCGCCGCCGTCACGCGGCGCAAACACACATGCGTACCGGCGACCACGCTCAGCGACCAGGTGAAGCACCAGCCGTTGCAATGGAACATCGGCACCGTCCACAGATAGACGGATGAACCCGTCATCCCCGCCGTCACGATATTGCCCATGCCGAGCAGATAGGCGCCGCGATGATGATAGACGACGCCTTTCGGGTTCCCCGTCGTGCCCGAGGTGTAGTTCAGGCTGATCGCCTGCCATTCGTCGGCCGGCAATTGCCAGTTGAAATGCGGGTCGCCCGCGGCGATGAAGCTCTCGTAATCCGTCTCGCCGATCTTCTCGCCCGGCCCGTCGTAAAACGCATCGTCGATGTCGATGACGAAGGGCTTGACCTTCGCCAGCGCCAGAGCCTCCTTGGCCAGCCCCGCGAACTCCCGGTCGACGAACAGCGCCTTCGCCTCTCCATGGTCGAGCATGAAGCCGATGGCGGCGGCGTCGAGCCGCGTGTTGATGGTGTTGACGACCGCGCCGGTCATCGCCGGCCCGTAATGCAGCTCCAGCATTTCGGGAATGTTCGGCGCGATCACCGCCACGGTGTCGCCAAGCCCGATGCCGCGTTCCGAGATCGCGGATGCCAGCTTGCGGCAGCGCGCATAAAGCGCCGCATAGTCGCGCCGCAGGCTCCCATGCACCACCGCGATCTTTTCGGGATAAACCTCCGCCGCCCGCTTCAGGAAACTCAGCGGCGACAGCGGCTGGTGATTGGCCGGGTTCTTGTCGAGACCGGTTTCATAGGGGTTCGTCATGGGAGTGCCTCGTCGCGCGCGGGGGAGAATGCGCCAACGTTACTGAAGGGACGGGGAGGCGGCAAGGCGGGAAGGAGGAAGCTTGCGTATTTGCCGCCTGTGCATTTTTTGAGCACTGACCAAATCCGAAATAGAAGTGTCACCCCGGCGAAAGCCGGGGCCCATGGGCGGAAGCCCCAGATGCGGAAAGGCCGATGGATCCCGGCTTCCGCCGGGATGACATTTGAGGATGAGGTGCGCACATGAAACTCTTCGCATCCCGTGCTAAAACCTCCCCAACAAGAAACTCACGGGGGAGACGCCACGCGATGACCAGTTACAAAAACACCTACGACGCCTGGAAGCGCGATCCGGAGGGCTTCTGGGCCGGCGCCGCGAAAGAGATCGACTGGTTCAAGCCGGCCACGCAAACCCTCGAAGTCAAAGACGGCCTCTCGCGCTGGTTCGTCGGCGCGGAAACCAATACCTGCTGGAACGCGCTCGACCGTCACGTCAAGGCGGGCCATGGCGCGCGCACGGCGCTCATCTATGACAGCGCCATGCTCGGCCGCGTCAAGAAATTCACCTATGCCGAGCTTCTCGAAAAAGTTTCGCTCTTTGCCGGCGTGTTGCAGCGCCACGGCATCGAGAAGGGCGACCGCGTGTTGATCTACATGCCGATGGTGCCGCAGGCCGCCGTCGCGATGCTCGCCTGCGCGCGGCTCGGCGCGATCCACTCCGTCGTCTTTGGCGGCTTCGCGCCGAAGGAACTCGCAACCCGCATCGACGATGCGACGCCGAAGCTGATCGTCTCGGCCTCCTGCGGCCTCGAGCCCGGCCGGGTGCTGGCCTACAAGCCGCTGATGGACAAGGCGATCGAGATGAGCGCCCACAAGGTCTCGGCCACCATCGTCTTCCAGCGCGAAATGGAAAAGGCGACGCTTGTCGCGGGCCGCGATTTCGACTGGAAGGACGAGATGGACAAGGCGGAGGCCGCCAATGCGCGACCGGAATGCGTGCCCGTCGCCGCCACCGATCCGCTTTACGTGCTCTACACGTCCGGCACCACCGGCAAGCCGAAAGGCGTCGTCCGCGACAATGGCGGCCATATGGTGGCGCTCAAATGGTCGATGAAGAACGTCTACGACATCGACCCCGGCGACACGTTCTGGGCGGCGTCGGATGTCGGCTGGGTCGTCGGCCATTCCTACATCGTCTACGGGCCGCTGGTGCATGGCTGCACGACGATCCTTTTCGAGGGCAAGCCGGTCGGCACGCCCGATGCCGGCACCTATTGGCGCATCATTTCGCAGCATGGCGTCAAGGCGATGTTCACCGCGCCCACCGCCTTCCGCGCCATCCGCAAGGAAGACCCGCAGGCGGCGCTTGTCGGCAAATACGATCTCTCGAAATTCGAAGTGCTCTATCTCGCCGGCGAGCGCGCCGATCCCGACACGATCCAGTGGGCGGAGAAGGCGCTGTCGGGCCGCCCGGTCATCGATCACTGGTGGCAGACCGAAAGCGGCTGGCCGATGGTTTCAAACCCCATGGGCATTGAGCGCCTGCCGGTCAAATACGGTTCGCCCGCCGTGCCGCTGCCCGGCTACGAAATCCATGTGGTGGATGAAGCCTGCAAGCAGGTCGGGCCGAACACGACCGGCGCCATCGTCGTCAAGCTGCCGTTGCCGCCGGGCTGCCTGCCGACGCTGTGGCAGAACGAACAAGGCTTCCGCGAAAGCTATCTCGCCGATTATCCGGGCTACTACAAGACGGCCGATGCCGGCTTCATGGACGAGGACGGCTATCTCTATGTGATGAGCCGCACCGACGACATCATCAATGTCGCCGGCCATCGCCTGTCGACCGGCGGCATGGAGGAAGTGCTGGCCGCCCACCCGGATGTCGCCGAATGCGCGGTCATCGGCATTGCAGATGCGATGAAGGGCCAGGTGCCGGTCGGCTTCCTCGTCCTCAATGCAGGCGTCGCGCGTCCCGCCGCCGACATCGAGCGTGAGGCGGTCGCACTCATCCGTGAACGGATCGGTCCCGTCGCCGCCTTCAAGACCGCGATGATCGTGCAGCGTCTGCCGAAAACCCGCTCGGGCAAGGTCTTGCGCGGCACCATGCGCAAGATCGCCGACGGCGAAAAATGGGACACGCCCGCCACCATCGACGACCCGGCGGTGCTCGGCGAAATCGAGGCGGTGCTGAAGGCAGGGCTGGGACGGTAGGGGGAGGCTTGCGCCGCTGGCACGGAGAATTCACTTGGATAGGGGTGAAGGCCGCATTTCGAAGCTGATATGGCGCATCGGAATCAGGGTTTCTCTTGCGGGAATGGCATATGTGATCGCATCGCTCCTGATTTTTCCCGGCCACCTTGGACCGGTCGGACTCGCATTCGTCGTGTTCGTTTTGTCTGTGTTTGTGGGACTTATGACCGTCGGATATCGCATATATCTTTGGGCGATACGCGAAATGGACCTCGACTGACCTCCATATTGCGCGGGCGGGGAAGGTCGGGGAGCGTGGGCTCTTTTGCCCGTATCAATAAAAAAATTCGGTGTCGCCCAGCATGCCCACGCCGGCTGCGATCAAGATGGTTGTGAGGTCGATCACGCTTTACGCCACTCCCGGCGCGGCCGCTATTGATCGCTGCGGGCCATTCGCTGCGATGTTGATACGGGTCAAGGGCCCAGCAGCTTGTCCCGAACGAGAACCGGCTTGATCGCTGGCTCGAGCAGCACACTGACCGCATCCCTGGCATCGTAAAGCGTCACAAGCCGCTCGGGATGGATATGTCCGCAGCGGGCGAGTTCCAGAACCTTGGGAATATGCGGGCCGACATTGGGCAGGCCGAACGACATCGACACGCCGCGCAGATACATGTCCCAATAGGGAATTTCGGGATCCTTGAGCAATATCGCGAGGTTCGACAAATGTCCGCCGGGTGCGAGGCACAGGATCGCCGAGCGCAAGGCCGCTTCGTCGCGGGTTGCGCCGATGACCACAGGGAAACGGCGTGTGAAAGCCTCTTGTATCGAGAGATGCGGACGAGCGCCCAACTCCCTTGCCGCTTCACGTCGCCGTTCATCGGCATCGACGAAGTCGACATGCCTGGCGCCGGCTGCGAGCGCATGCTCGGCGGCGAACAGGCCAAGGCTCTCGACGCCGCTCATCACGAGCACCGGCGCGCCGGGGTGGCGCGCAAGGCCGGTCGTCACGCCGATATAGGCGTCGGTCAGATTATCGCTGGCACTCGCGACCGCGACGGGATCGACGCCGTCTGGAAGCGGCTGCAGCATGGCATCGGCATAGGGTACGCGCACTTCCTCTGAAAAGAGGCCGCCCCAATCGCCGCCGATCGAAACGCCGTAGCCGCTGAGGCCCGGATGCGCTTCGCAATGTGCGGGCATTCCGGCGCGGCACGGGCCACACACGCCGCAATTGATGTGCCAGGGAACGACGACGATATCGCCCGGATGCACACGGCGGACCTTGTCCCCCACCGCCAGCACTTCGCCCACAGCTTCGTGGCCGATGGCGAAAGGCGGTGCGAACGGTGTCGCGCCCGCAAGGATGCGGCGGTCCAGGTCGCAGGTGGTCGAAGCGATCGGCCGGACGATTGCTTCGAGATCGCCGGCGAGGGCAAGTGCGGGGCGCTCCTGCCATTCGAGCTTGCCCGGCGCGGTATAGATGAGTGATTGCATGATGATCCCCTTGGGTTGACGGGCGCATCATACATCAATATCATTGATATGAAAGTCAGGCGTTGGTTGCGATCGCCTTCATCACCTCGGCCCAATGCTTTTCGGCGGTCTTGCCGGCGCGGCGGAAGGCCTCGCGCATCACGCTGCGCTCCGCTTCGGAAGCCGCATGTTCGATCGCGCGGCCGCTTTCCGTGAGGTGAAGCCCTTTCGACCGGTGCTCCGTTGGATTGCGGCTGACGGCTACAAGCCCACGTTCCTGCAACTGCTTGAGCGGGCGATGAAGGGCCTGGGCGCTGATCCCGAGATTGTCGCGAAGCGCCCCCACGGAAATCCCGTCGAACCGGGCGATGACGAAGAGAATGCGGTGATGGGCGCGGCCCAAACCGTGCTCCGCGAGCATTTCATCGGCTTCGCGCGTCATGCCCTTGAGGCCAAAATACATGAGTTCGAGGCTCGGATCGATCGGATCGATAGCCTTAAGATCAACTCTATTGACACGAGAGATTCTGGGTGGTTGAGTCATCGTCTATCTTTAGCGCGATGCGGCGGACGAAAGAAAGCCCGGTGTGCATTCAGGTGGAGGGTGATTTGAGCGAGCAGGCGGGGGGCGACTATGCGGTCATCGAGATCAGGGGTGATGTAGACCGGCCGGTGGGCGAGGTATGGCCCATTGTCGGAGGTTTCTTCGATCTCGAAAAATGGCTCGGCGTGCCATGCGCCGCCCAGTCCGGGGACGGCGGCATCGGCAGTGTTCGCCGTATCGGCGACGCCATCGTCGAGCCGATGATTGCGGCCACGGAATATTCCTACAGCTATGTCCAGACCGACGGCCCCATGGCGCCCTTTTGCTATCACGGCACAGTTGCGTGCGAGGGGCGCGGTGAGGCGCGCGCGACGATCGTCTACACGCTCGTTTATGACCAGTCGTCGATGGATGCGCAGAAACGCGCTTCCGAACGTACACGGATTGAAGCCCGGTTCGGCGATGCCGTCGAGGCCATGAAACGAGAGGTGCTGGCGTGAACGCCGAAATCCCGATTCACAGCGAAGCGGGTCTCAAGCTTATCCGGGATGTCTTTGCCCGCGGCGGCTTCGGGCAGGGGATCGGTCGGACGCTAGGGCTTGTCGGAATGTCGGCTGATCCCGGTGCGGTGGTGCTGGCGGGCGACCCGTCGGAGGATCATCAGAATCCGCTCGGGACGGTCCATGGCGGATATGTCGCGACCTTGCTCGACGGCGCGATGGCGCTTGCGCTCCAGACATGTCTCGACCCCGGCACGCCTTATGCGACGACCGACCTCAACATCAATTATCTGCGCGGCGTCAAACTGAACGTCGGAACGGTCCGCGCGGAGGGCAGGGTGATCGATCTCGGGCGGTCGCGCGCGCTGGCGGAAGCGCGCCTCGTTGGCCCCGACGGACAGCTTCACGCCTTTTCGACGGGGAGTTTTTCGGTCCGGCGGTGAAGGCGGGCCGCAGAAAAGGCGCCGGGCGCGGGAGAACGCCCCCGGCTTCCCCGTTTCGATCCATGCACGCTTGTCGCGCAGAAAATCAACGATCCGCCGCGCCCTCCCACAAGCGCCCATCCGGTGCTATAACGCCCCCCTTGTTCCAGACGGAGTATCCTCATGGCTTCCGGCAACACACTCAAGGACAAGGTTGCGATCGTCACCGGCGGCGCGAGCGGCATCGGGCGCGCGGTGGCGCATGCCTTTGCCGATCAGGGCGCGAAGGTGATGCTTTGCGATGTCGACGAGGAAGCGGGCGAGGCGGTCGCCGCCGAAATCGCCGACCGCGGCGGCGAGGCGCGTTTCCGGTATTGCGATGTCGGCGAGCGGCTCGACGTGCGCAATCTCGTTTGCGCGACGACCGATGCTTTCGAGCGCGTCGACATTCTCGTCAACAATGCCGGCGTGGTGTCGAAGGGCGCGAGTTTCCTGACGCTTGAGGAAGAAGAGTTCGACCGCGTCATCCGCATCAATCTCAAGGGCCATTTCCTGGTCGGCCAGGCGGCCGCGCAGCAAATGGTCAAGCAGATCGAGGAAGGCCACCCGCCCGGCGTCATCGTCAACATGTCGTCGATCAACGCCGTCCTCGCAATTGCCGACCAGACCGCCTATGTCGCGTCGAAAGGCGGCGTCAAGCAGCTCACCGAGGCGATGGCGCTGTCGCTGGCGCCTTACGGCATCCGCGTCAACGCGATCGGTCCCGGCACCATCGCGACGCCGATGGCCGGCGCCGTCAACAGCGACGAGCGCGCGCAGAAAGTGATGATGTCGCGCACGCCGCTCGGCCGCGTCGGCCAGCCGGAGGAAATCGCCTCCATCGCGGTCTTCCTCGCGTCTGACGCCGCGAGCTACATGACCGGCCAGACCATCTATGCCGATGGCGGCCGCCTCTCCCTCAACTATCTCGCCACGCCGCCGGTCAAGCCGAAGGACGAGGAGAAGAAGTAGGGAGCAGACGGTGCGCGCAAACCGGGGATAAGTTATTTTATCCCCGCTTTCATCGGTCGCGCCTCCGCCGTGCCACTTGAAACCGGGGATAAATTATTTTTATCCCCGCCTATCGTCCGTAGACGGATCAAAAGTCCGGGCGTTTGTGACAGTTGTTTGACAGTTCGATGACAGTCGTGGGCGGAAAAGAAAAAGGCGCGGTTTCCCGCGCCTTTTCATTTGTGACAGTTCGGTGACAGAAAGCGGGGATTATTCCTCGCCGTCCTCTTCGATTTTCACATCCTTCAGCTTCGCGAAAACGCTGTCGGCGTCGTAGCTCTTGCGCTCCTCGTCTTCCGGCTTCTTTTCCGGCGCGGCGATGGTCGCGTGCAGCGGTTCGGCGGGCTGCGGCGCGGTTTCGCTCGCGGGCAGCAGCGTTTCGGTGATACCGGCGGCCTTGTTGGCCTTCTTGCGTTCGCGCTCGGCCTTGCGCGCGGCTTTCTGCACCGCCGCGTCGAGCTCGATTTGCGTGCAAAGACCGAGGGTTACCGGGTCGACCGGTTTGATGTTGGGCGCGTTCCAGTGGCTGCGGTCGCGCACGCTCTGGATTGTCGGCTTGGTGGTGCCGACAAGCTTGGCGACCTGCGAGTCCGGCAGTTCCGGATGGTTGCGCAACAGCCAGGCGATGGCGTCCGGCCTGTCCTGGCGGCGCGAAACGGGCGTGTAGCGCGGGCCCTTGCGCGTCGGCACCGGCGGAATTTTGTATTTGCTTTCAGCGGTTTGCAGGCGCGCATCGGGGTCCTGCTGGCAGCGTTCGATCTCGGCGCGCGTCAACTGGCCGGACACCACGGGGTCCATGCCCTTGATCCCCTGCGCGACGTCGCCGTCCGCGATGCCCTTCACTTCGAGCACATGCAGGCCGCAGAAATCGGCCACCTGGTCGAAGGTCAGCGCGGTGTTTTCGACAAGCCAGACGGCCGTCGCCTTGGGCATAAGGGGCTGAATCATGTTGCTTCCTCTGGTCCACCCGGCGAGCCCGCCGGATAAACCGCTTTCCTGTCCATCGAAGAGTTGGATTAAGGCCGTTATATAGGGCGAAAAAGCGGTCAATGAAAGCGGAATGATGTGGCGTCCGCGAATTGTGAAGCGCACCGAAAAAAGGCCGGAACCCTCGGGATTCCGGCCTTTTTCAATGGTGGGGGCGGTGTTTAGCGCCTGATCTCGGTGATCTTCGTGCCCTCGATGCTGACGCCGGCCATCAGGCCCTTCTGGTCGAAGATGAAGGCATAGGCGTCTTCCTTCAGCGTCGAGGTCGAGAGGTTCTTGGCGGCTCCCTCATTGACGACGACGACCGTCGGGCCGACGCCGACTTCGAGGCCCTGCGTCTCCTTCAGATAGTTCACCGCCTCGTCGTTCATCAGGAAAACCGCATAGCCGTAGGACTGCGCGCCGGCCTGCAGGCCCCACGAGCCCGTCACGGAATTGTAGTAGCGCTGCACCTCGCCGTTTTCGTTGAGGACGCCTTCGCCATAGGCCCCGCCGAAAACAAGGCCGGCCTTGACGATGTTGGGGAAGACGAGGATCGCCTGCGCCTGTTCGCCGATTGTCTTCGCGACCGCATTGGTCTCGTAGAGCTTCTCGAGCGCGTGTGCGGCTTCCTTGTTCAGGTCCTCGGCCGTTGCCGCGTGAGCGCTTTGTACCGCGCCAAGCGAAACCGATGTTGCCGCAGCGAAGACGGCGGCAAGCATGAATCTTTTGAGGTTCTTCATCGGTGTTCTCCTTTGCGTCGTGGAAGATCCGGTCTTGCGACCGTGAACGGCATCGCGCGAGCGGCGAGACCGCCGAGGACCGGACCTTCGGGGAGGCTTATGACGATTTGGAGGAGAGACTGTGTTCATTCCGGGCGCAATTGAGGCCGCGCGGAAAATGGCTCAAACGGTCAGGATTATCTTGCCGATATGGCTGCTCTTTTCCATAAGCGCATGCGCTTTCGCGGCGCCGGCCAGCGGAAAGACCGTATCTATCAAGGGTTTTACGCGGCCCGCCTCGATCAGCGGCCAGACCTTTTCACGCAAAGCCAGCGCGAGCGCCGCCTTTTCCTCGATGCTCCGTGGGCGGAGGGTCGAGCCCGTCAGCGTCAGCCGTTTCAGCATCACAGGCAGGAAATTCACCTCGGCCGTCGGACCGTTCAGGAAGGCGATCGAGACGATGCGCCCGTCTGTGGCGGCCGCCTGAATGTTACGGGGAATATAGTCGCCACCCACCATGTCGAGGATCACGTCGGCGCCGCGGTCGCCGGTCAGCCGTTTCGTCTCGGCGACGAAATCGGCGTCGCGGTAGTTGATTGCCGTGTCGGCGCCGAGCTTCAGGCAGGCCGCGCATTTTTCGGCGGAGCCCGCCGTCGCGATAACCTTCGCCCCGAAAATGCTCGCAAGCTGGATCGCCGTCGTGCCGATGCCGCTCGATCCGCCATGCACCAGCAACGTCTCGCCAGCCTTCAGGTTTCCGCGTTCGAAGACGTTGGTCCAGACGGTGAAGAAGGTTTCCGGCAACGCCGCCGCTTCCGTCATCGAAAGCCCTTGCGGCACGGGCAGGGCGTGCGTCTCATGCGCGAGGCAGTATTCGGCGTAGCCGCCACCGCCCACCAGCGCGCAGACCTTGTCGCCCACCTTCCACATCGTCACGCCCGCGCCCATTGCCACGACCTCGCCGGCAACTTCGAGCCCCGGCGTTGCCGGCGCACCGGGCGGTGGCGGATAGAGGCCCATGCGCTGGATCGTGTCCGGCCGGTTGACGCCGGCGGCGGCAACCTTGATCAGGATTTCGCCATGGCCTGGGTCGGGCCGCGGAATCCTCCGGGTTTCCAGCACGTCCGGGCCTCCGGGCTCGCGGATCGCAATGGCCGTCATGGTTTCGGGCAGGTTCGGCAAGGGCGGTCCTCCGGCGGGCGGGATCGGCTTGCAGGTCTAGCCGGACCTCCCCAAACTGGCAACCGGGAGCGACGAGGGAGGCGCGGCGTTATGGACAGGGACGATCTGGAGCCGCGCAAGCGGCGCGACGAGGCGCTGGCGGCGCTCGCGAAAGAGGATTTGAGCCTGCTCGGGATCGAGGAGCTGGAAGAACGAATCACCGCGCTCGAGGGTGAAATTGCGCGGATTCGGGATCAACTCGTTAAAAAGCGCGGATCGCTCTCGGCGGCCGAAGCATTGTTCAAAAAATAGACACCCTCAGTTAACACATTAAAAATGCAGCACTTTTAGTTGTGCCGTCACAGTGTTCGGCGCTTCTCGACTTCACTGACAGCGCGTCAAATTGCCACAAGATTAACTTCCTGTTAGGAATGATGTCGCTAGGGTGACCTTGCGTAATCCAGTTCTCTGGATTTCTGAGTGGCTCCTATCCACTCTGTTTGACGCCTCCCTGTTAGAACTTGAGCCGCGGGCTTTCCCGCGGCTCTTTTTTGTCCAGATGGCGCCTGTCCCGCTCCGATGGCACGGATATTGATCCCTCACACCCTGAATGTCCCGCAATGGGGCGGTATCAGGGGTTTGAGGGATGAGTGTTCACGAGATCACGGGCGGCGACGAAATCGGCTTTGCCGAAGCCGAATGCGTCACCTTGAGCGAATTCATGGCGTCGGGGCTCTTCCAGCGCACCTATGGCGAGGGCATGCGGCTGGTCGAGGAAACCTCGGCCTATCTCGACGGCGCCGGCCGCGAGGCCGCCAAGGCGCTGCCACGCGAGGCCTCGCTCGCCTATGCGGGCGAGAGCATGCGTCTCACCACGCGGCTGATGCAGGTGGCCTCCTGGCTGCTGGTGCGCAAGGCTGTCCATGAAGGCGAGATGACGGCCGAGGAGGCCAATTCCGAGAAATACCGGCTCGCCACCAAGGAAATCGCCCGCCAGCCGCGCTTTGCCGGCGCCGATGTGCTGCCGCAGCGCCTGCTGGAGCTGATCGAGCGTTCCGAGCGCCTCTATGCGCGGGTCGAACGGCTCGATGCGCGGCTCCGCGAGCCCGTCGCCGGTCCGGCGCGCAATCACCCGCTGGCCGAACAGATGCAGCGCGTCGAGGCGTTCTATCGCGAGAGCCTTTCCGCTGAATTCCCGCGCCCCCAGTTCGGCCGCCGCAAGAAGCGGCCCGAATAGGGTTTTCCGGTATCGCAACAAAAAAGCCCCGCAAATGCGGGGCTTTTTCATGTCTGGGCCGTTCCGTACCGGCTTAGCTGTTGCCGCCGATGAAGCCGAACTTCTTCTTGAAGCGGCTGACGCGGCCGCCGCGATCGAGGAGCTGCTGGCCGCCGCCGGTCCAGGCCGGGTGCGTCGTCGGGTCGATGTCGAGCACCAGCGTGGCGCCCTCCGAACCATAGGTCGAGCGCGTCTGGAAGTTGGTGCCATCGTTCATCGTCACGGTGATGAAGTGATAGTCCGGATGGGTCTCTTTCTTCATGGGCTTATCGCCTTCCCGAATTGAAAACGGCGCGCTCCGGGCGCTCCCCGGCGGAAGCGCCGCGCTGCCGGAATTGGGGGCTTATAGCGAACGGGCGGGGTCCATGCAAGCCGAGATGCGGCGTACGTTTTGGCCCCGAAAATCAAGGCTTTGCGCGCTCATGACGCGGGGGCCGGACGGCACCGGCATTGCGGCGGCGGGGCGGGCATTGCTATACCGGGCGGCGAACTTATCCACGGGGTGATCCCGAGCGGCTAGTGTGGCCGGTCCCGCAAAACGAGAAGAACCGGCGCCAACGCATGAGCGACACATCGAACCCGGTCGTCGAGGCCATTGAGGAAGAAGCGCAGCGGCGCCGGCCGGCCAAGCGGGTCCGCCCGATCCTGCGGCTGCTGCCGTTTCTCGCGGTCTATCGCGGCATGGTGGCGCTGGCCGTTCTGGCGCTCGTGCTGGCGACGCTGGCGACGCTGGCCATTCCGATGGCCGGCGGACGCCTGGTCGATCTTCTCAACAATGCCGACAACGGCGCGACCGCGGCGTTTATCGACCGCTACTTCCTGGCGCTGATTGCCGTTGCGCTGGTTCTCGGCGTTGCCAGTGCGGCACGATTTTATTTCGTCAGTTGGCTGGGCGAGCGCGTGGTCGCCGACCTCAGGCAAGCCGTTTATGCGCATGTGCTGAAACTGTCGCCGGCGTTTTTCGAGCTGACGCGCACCGGCGAAGTGCTGTCGCGGCTTACCGCCGACACGACGCTGATCAAGACGGTCGTCGGCTCTTCCGCATCCATTGCGTTGCGCAACCTCTTCCTCTTCTTCGGCGCGGCGTCGATGATGGTTTTCACCAGCCCGCGGCTGTCGAGCCTGGTGCTTTTCGCCATCCCGATGATCGTGCTGCCGCTGGTGTTTCTCGGCCGCTGGGTGCGGCGGTTGTCGCGTTCGGCGCAGGACCGGCTGGCGGATACGAGCGCGTTCGGCACCGAAAGTCTCAACGCGATCCAGACCGTGCAGGCGTTCACGCATGAGGAACACGACCGGAAGCAGTTTTTCGACACGGTCGAGCGTTCGTTCGACACCGCACGGGCGCGCATCGTCGCTCGTTCGGTGCTGACGGCGCTGATCTTCTTTCTCGGGCTCTCGAGTGTCGTCGGCGTCATCTGGTTCGGCATGAAAGACGTCATTGCCGGCGAGATGACGGGCGGTTCGCTGGCGCAGTTCATCCTATATGCCTTGTTCGCGTCCGGCGCGCTCGCCGCGCTGTCGGAAATCTGGGGCGATATGCAGATGGCGGCCGGCGCCACCGAGCGGCTGATGGAGCTTCTCGATGTCGAACCGCAGATCGCCGCGCCCGCCGCGCCGCTTGCATTGCCGGCGCCGTCGCGCGGCGAGCTCCGTTTCGAGAACATCACCTTTGCCTATCCGGCACGGCCGGGCATTTCGGCGCTTCGCGGTTTCTCGCTCGATGTCGATCCCGGCGAGACGGTGGCGCTGGTCGGACCGTCGGGCGCCGGCAAGAGCACGGTCTTCCAGCTCTTGCTGCGCTTCTACGATCCGCAATCGGGCCGCATTGCGCTTGACGGCGTCGATGTGCGCGACGCCGATCCGCGCGACGTCCGGGCGCGCATCGCGGTGGTGCCGCAGGAGACCGTGATCTTCGGAACGACGATTGCCGAGAACATCCGCTATGGACGGCCGGAGGCGGGCCGCGCCGAAATCGAGGCGGCGGCGCGGGCCGCCCGTATCGACGATTTCATCGCCCGGCTGCCGGATGGTTATGACACGCAGGTTGGCGAGCGCGGCGTGACGCTTTCGGGCGGCCAGCGCCAGCGTCTGGCGATTGCGCGCGCGATCCTGCGCGATGCGCCGGTGCTGCTTCTCGACGAAGCGACCAGCGCGCTCGACGCCGAGAGCGAAGCGGCGGTCCAGCAGGCGCTTGAGGGGCTGATGCGCGGCCGCACGACGCTCGTCATCGCGCATCGGCTGGCGACCGTGCTCAAGGCCGACCGCATTATTGTCATGGAGGAGGGGCGCGTTGTCGCGTCCGGTACGCATGACGAATTGCTGCGGCAGGGCGGGCTTTACGCGCGGCTGGCGCGACTGCAATTTACCGGCGATCTTGCGGGCGAACCGTCCGGGCCGTTGCCCGGTGCGATCAGCGCGGCCGCCGGACGCGTACAATAAATCGGGGGAACGTCATGTCGAAGCGTTGGCAAATCGTTGGTTACGTCGCGTTGGCTCTTGTGATTGTCGTCAGCGTCGTCGCATGGCGCTTTCTGGCGGCGGCCGGCTATTTCACGGGTATCCGGCAGGAGATCGCCGCCGATTGCCGCGCCATTCCGGCGGTGCCGGGGCCGGAAGACATCGTCATCGACCACGAACGCGGTATTGCCTATGTGTCGGCCTATGACCGGCGGGCGGTGCAGGCCGGCGCTCCCGGCGCCGATGCCATTCGCGGCGGCATTTATGCGATCGACCTCAACGCGGCGCAGGCCGAATGGGCGCTTTATCCGGTGACGCCGGCGGCGCCTGCCGATTTCCGCCCGCACGGCATCGACCTCTATGTCGGAGCCGACGGTGCGCGGCGTCTTTTCGCGGTCAATCATCCCGCGTCGGGGACCGAAACGGTCGAGATTTTCGACATTGCCGAAGGCGGCGGGCTCATTCATACGAAGAGCGTCACCGATCCGCTGTTCGTGTCGCTCAACGATGTCGTGGCCGTCGGACCGGACAGCTTCTACGCCACCAACGACCATGCGTCGAAGAACGGACTGCACCAGCTTTTCAGCAATGTCCTGCTGCTTCGCAACACCAATGTCGTCTATCACGACGGCGCGGCGGCGCGCATTGCCGCCGAAAGGTTCGTCTATGCCAATGGCATCAATGTCAGCGCCGACGGGGCCCGTGTCTATGTCGCGGATGTGATGGGCATGAGCCTGCATGTTTTCGCGCGCGACGCGGCGACGGGCGACCTTCAGGGGATCGACATGGCGCGGCTCGGCACGGGCATCGACAATATCGACGTGCAACCGGACGGTTCGCTGCTGATGGGCGCGCATCCGAACATCATCGACTTCATCGCCCATGCCAGCGACCCTGCGGCGCTGTCGCCGAGCCAGGTCGTACGCGTCGAGCCCGGCGAGAATGGCGGCGGCAAGGCCGGCACCATCTATCTCAATCTCGGCACCGAAATTTCCGGCATCAGCGTTGCCGCCGGCCATGGCGACGTCATGCTGCTGGGACAGGTTTTCGAGCCCGAAGTTCTCGTCTGTTCGCAGTCGACCGAGATGAAGGCCTGGTGATCAACGCTCGGTGAGCTTGAATTCGATGCGGCGGTTGCGCGTGTTGTCGGCCGCCGTGCGTCCCGCCA
>PHEO01000267.1 GCA_002841195.1 Alphaproteobacteria bacterium HGW-Alphaproteobacteria-11 | reverse complement strand
TCGGTGATGCCGGCCACGCCCGAATGCAGCACCTGGTCGGCCATGCCGAAGGCGTCCGCGAAGGTCGTGTTCTCGTTCGCCACCCGGAACAGGTTCTGGTTCGGGATGATGATGAGCGTGTCGACATATTGTTGCAGATCGCGAATACCCTCTTCCGCGAGCCGCATCCGCCGCGAGCCCTCGAACTGGAAGGGCTTGGTGACGACGCCGACAGTGAGAATGCCGTGCTCGCGCGCAGCCCTTGCGATGACCGGGCCGGCGCCTGTGCCTGTGCCGCCGCCCATGCCGGCCGTGATGAAGACCATGTGAGCGCCCTGCAGGTGCTCGACGATCTCGTGCAGCGCTTCTTCCGCCGCCGCGCAACCGACTTCCGGACGCGAACCGGCGCCCAGACCCTCGGTGATCGACGCCCCGAGCTGGATGCGCCGTTCGGCCGACGACAGCGACAGCGCCTGCGCGTCGGTGTTGGCGACGACGAAGTCGACGCCTTCGAGGCCGGCCTCGATCATGTTGTTGACCGCGTTGCCGCCGGCGCCGCCGACGCCGAATACGGTGATACGGGGCTTGAGTTCCTTTTCCTTGGGAACCGAAAGTTTGATGCTCATGTCAGCCTCCTGAGAGCAGTATTGAAAATCCGGGTCGGGGTTGCCGCTTTTGTGTCTGGCGGCGGTTCGATGACCCGTCTTCCCGGCGGGCCTGCGAGCCGTCCCTGCCGCCGCCGGCAGGGTGCTCGCTGCGGTTGCCCGCTTCGTCGTCGTACGTCGATGAAAGCACTGCGCTTCATCAGAAGTTCTCCTTCAGCCAGCGGCCGAAGCGCCGGAACCGCCCACCGGGCGCTCCATTTTCCGCCTCGTCCTCCGCGCCCGCCGCTTCGAGCGGCGAAATCTGCGAATAGGTCAGCAGCCCCGCGCAGGTCGAGAACGCCGGACCGCCCGTCGCCTCGGCAAGTCCCGTCAGCCGGATCGGCTGGCCGACACGCACCTGCTTGTCGAGCATCCGCGCCGCGAGCTCGCGCGCGCCGTTGAGCTGGCTCGCACCGCCCGTCAGCACGACGCGGCGCCCGGCGAGCCGCCCGTAGCCGCTCGCCTCCATCCGGTCGCGCACCAGCTCGAATGTTTCCTCGAGGCGCGGCTGGATGATGCCGGTCAGCATCGAACGGGGAATGTGGTTGGCCGCATCGGCATCGCTCTCGCCGACCTGCGGCACGTCGATCATTTCCCTCTCGTCCGACGGGCTCGCCAGCGCGCTGCCATAAAGCGTCTTCATCCGCTCTGCGTGAGCGAGCGGTGTCGAAAGGCCGCGCGCGATGTCGTTTGTAATGTGATTCCCGCCGACCGACACGGCATCGCAATAGACCATCGCGCCTTCGAAGAATATGCCGAGCGAGGTCGTGCCGCCGCCCATGTCGATGACGGCGACGCCGAGGTCCATTTCGTCCTCGACGAGACAGGCAAGCCCGCTCGCGTATGGCGATACGGCAAGGCCGGCGACGGTCAGGTGGCAGCGCTCGATGCAGAGTTCGAGATTGCGCAACGGACCGCGCAACCCGCTCACCATATGCACCTCGACGCCGAGCTTCTCACCGAACATGCCGCGCGGATCGCGCACGCCGCGCGCATCGTCGACGCTGTAATTAGCCGGAATGGCGTGCAGGACGTCGCGGCCCTCGGGCTGGAAATTGTTCTGCGCATGGCCTATCAGCCGGCCGAGATCGCTGTCGGAGATTTCGCCACCCGCAACCGCGGCCTTGACGCCGACGGTCTGGCTCTTCGGTTCGGCGCCGGACATGCCGACGACCACATCGCGGATCGTGACGCCCGCCATCCGTTCCGCCGCATCGACCGCAACCCGGATCGCTTCTTCCGCCGCATCCATGTCGACCACGGTGCCGGCGCGGATGCCGCGCGACACCTGATGCCCGATACCGATGACGCGCACCGGCGCATGACCGTTGGCGATCCGCCCCGCTTCGATCCGTGCGATGAAGCAGGAAATCTTGCTCGACCCCACATCGAGCGCCGCGATCGTGCCCGAACGCCCCGCCGCGACGGGCCGGCCCTGAAAACTCCGCGAGCCGAGACTGACCATATTCATGTATTGCCCCCAATGCCGGCCGCCCCTGGCCGGACAATGCCGTTCTTGCTTTTAGCGCCGGCCGCGATGCCCTGCGCCGAACCGGCATCGGCCGCCAGTTCGACCGACACGCGATCGGGAAGTCTGAGATCCACCGCCACGATGTCGCGCGACAGGATGCGATGACGTGCGTCATGCGCGACGAGATCGGCCAGCGCCTTCGCGACGCCGCTTTCCGGCAGTTTGACGTCAACGCCATTTTCAAGCCGGAGGTTCCAGCGCCGTCCGCTGACGCGCACAAAAGCCCGTACGCGCTGCAACAGTTGTGGTTGCTCAGCCTGCATCAGTTTCAGCAGCGCCGGCGCCTCGCGCGGCGCGCCGAACCCGACGATGAAAGGCAGATGCGCGAATTCCTGCACACCCTCGTCGGTGATCGGCCGGCCCTCGGCGTCGATGACCGACAACATGCCGCCGCGCTGCCAGAGCGCGAAAGGCTGACGCTCGGTGACATCGATGCGGATGGTGTCCGGCAACAGTCGCGTGACGGTCGCGCTCTCGACCCAACCCAGACGCTCGACGCGCTGCCGCGCGGCCTCGGTGTCGAAGCCGAAAATCGGATCGCCACGGTCCATCCCGGCGGCGGCAAGCAGCGCTTCCTTGTCGGTCCGCTCGCGACCCGTCACGGTAACGTCCTGGATGCTGAAACCCGACATCGCCAGCAACCGGTTCGCCCGCTCGGAAATGCCGTTGGCGCCGTCCGCCACATGCCCGCCGACGAAAAGCCCGTAAAGCAGCACACCCGCAAAGAGCGCGCCCGCGCCGGCGGTGAACGGCCGCATCGGAAATTCGCCGGCGCCGATCTCGGCCAGCCAGCGCCCGACAGGTCCCGGCGGACGCTGCGAACGACGGCCGAACACACGCGTCTGCGCGGCGTTGCGACGCTTGCCCGGCGCGATTTTGCTCTTGGCGGCGCGGCGCGGCGCGGCGCGAACGCCGGTGCGCGATGCTTTCTTCATCGATCGCATGACGCGTCCTCCACCATCCAGCTCACCAGCTCGGCGTAGGAATAGCCGGCGAGATTCGCGAGCTCCGGCACCAGCGATGTCGGCGTCATGCCGGGCTGCGTGTTGACTTCAAGCAAAACGAGTTCGCCCTTGCCGGGCCGCGTATCGTCGAAGCGGAAATCGGCCCTGGACACGCCCCGGCAGCCAAGCGCCTTGTGTGCGGCCAGCGTCACTCGCTGCACCTCGGCATAGACTTCCGGCTCCACCGGCGCCGG
>PHEO01000039.1 GCA_002841195.1 Alphaproteobacteria bacterium HGW-Alphaproteobacteria-11 | reverse complement strand
GCCCGCGGCGAAAAGGTCGAGGTCTCGGCGCGGCGCACCTTCGCACGCTATGCGCCCGGCGAAGCAGGGCTTGAGGAAAGCTCCGTGCTGACCATCGGCGACGGCAGTTCCATGCCCTGCCGCATCATCGACATGTCGCTGGGCGGTGCCCAAGTCGCGGTCGAGCAGCGCCCGCCCATCGGCACCGAAGTCTCGATCGGCCGCATGTCGGGCCGCGTCGTGCGCCACACCGAGGAAGGCGTCGGCATCCAGTTCACCAACATCCCCGAACGCGCCTCCGCGCTTTCCCGCCCGTTCGGATGATTTGGCGGCTGATCCGCCGCTCGGCTTTCCCGCCGCAATCGCGCTAGACTGTCCCCAGGCAAATTTCGGGGGGACGTCCTGTGACCGCGCAGATACTCAATTATTCCGTAAATAACGATGTCGCCATGCTCGCCATGGACGATGGCAAAGCCAATGCGCTCGGCCATGCAATGATCGCCGCGCTGTCGGACGCGCTCGACCGGGCCCAAAACGAGGCCAAGGCGGTGCTGATTTCGGGCCGCGAAAAGCGCTTCTGCGCCGGTTTCGACCTTGAAGTCATGGCGTCCGGCCCCGAGAACGTCCGCAAGCTGGTGGGTGCCGGCGCCGAACTCCTGCTGCGGATCTACGAGCATCCCCTGCCCGTTGTCATCGCCTGCACCGGCCATGCGCTGGCCGCCGGCGGACTGTTGCTGCTGGCCGGCGATGTACGCATCGGCGCGGAAGGTGATTTCCGCATTGGCCTGCCCGAAGTCGCCATCGGCATGACCATGCCCGTCTTCGGCATCGAACTCGCCCGCGACCGGCTGGCCCGCAACCGCTTCACCGAGGCGGTGACACAAGCCCGCATCTACAATCCTGTCGAGGCGGCCGCGGTCGGCTATCTCGACGAGGCCGTGCCGGCCGCCGCCCTGATCGAAACGGCGACAGCCCGAGCGACCGCGCTGGCAGCCCTCGCACAGCCCGCCTTCGCCAATACCAAGCGCAAGGAGCGCGCGGCAACGATCGCCCATATTCGCGCCACTCTGGCAGCCGATTCCGGCACATTCGACGGCGCACAGAGCCGCTGAACCTTCCCTGAGAGAATTTTTTCAGAAAAATTTCGCGGTGTCCCGAAGGCGGAATTGGGGTCGGCGAGGCTCGACAATTTCGAGCGATTCCTCACACGGAAGCTCAAAAAAGCGTTGCAGCACAACGATTTTTTGCAACGGTCAATACGTTCAATTTTATTCAAATTCGATCGTTTCGACTTTTAGGAAAATGCCCGTCGAATTAGCGCCGTATTTAGCTCGAATGCGATTCACGCGTTTAAACGGGTGAAAATCCCTCGCTGCCATCCTGCGCTCATAGGCCCACAAGACCGGGCTTGTGAGACATCGGGGTGGCGACAATGTGGTGGCGTAAACTTACTCTTCTGACGACAGGTCTTATGCTGGCGGTAGCCGGCTGTCAGGCGCCGGATCGCGTCGGCAGCATCGGCTTTACGCAGGACGGCGGCATCCGCGACTATCGCGTCGCCGCGGCGATGCCGATCGGCCAGCAGTCCCCGCCCCCTTATGGTTATATCGGCTTCTGCATCCGCAACCCGGACGAATGCGCCGGCGGCACCGACGAGCCCGCCGATATGGTGCTAACGCCCGCGCGCTGGGCCGAACTCGCCGAAGTCAATGACTGGGTCAACCGCGCGATCCCGCAGGTCGACGACATGACGCTCTTTCAGCGCGCCGAGTGGTGGGCGGTTGCCGACGAACGCGGTGGCGACTGCGAGGACCTGGCGCTGCTGAAGCGCAAAATGCTGATCGACCGCGGCTGGTCGCCGGATCAGCTTCTGATGGCGGTGGTGCGCGAATGGAACGGCGACGGCCATGCCGTGTTGCTGGTCCGAACCGACCGCGGCGAATTTGTGCTGGACAACAAGACCTGGGACATCGCCCTGTGGAACGACACGCCCTATCAGTGGATCAAGCGGCAATCGCGCGAACGGCCCTTCATCTGGGTAAATCTTGACCGGAAGACCTTCCGCCAGATCGCGCAAAACGATTTCCCGCCGCTCGGGGAACCCGCGCCATTCCTTGCCGCGCTTGAACGGAACTTGCCCGCCGACTTGCGGCCGGGCATCGCCGAAGGCCAGACAGCGAGCCGCGAAGCCTTGAAGGAGGAACCGACCGCCGCGCTCGCTTTCAACTGACCTGCCGACCGGCCCCCTCCGCCCCCCGATTGGGGTCCGGTCCTGTCGAGGCCGGCTCTGCCGCTCCCCCCGCGGCAGGGCCGGTTCTTTTTTTGGGGACCTACTTCCCTTTCCAGTTCGGCTTGCGCTTTTCGGCAAAGGCGCGCGGCCCCTCGATCAGGTCCTCGCTCTTGAAGAGCGCGTTGACCGCCGGATATTTTCCCGTCACCGCCTCGTTGAGATTGGCAATGTCGAGTCCCTTGTAGACCGCCTCCTTCGAGGCGCGGATCGACATCGGCGAGCATTCCATGATGAGCCCGGCCCACCGTTTGGCCGCCGCCATCAGTTCGGTTGCCGGCACGACCTCGTTGACGAATCCGAGATCCTTGCCTTCCGCCGCCGGAACCTGGCGTCCGGTCAGGATCATGCCCATCGCCCGCTTCGCGCCGATCTGGCGCGGCAGCCGGTGCAGGCCGCCCGCCAGCGCCGCCAGGCCGACCTTCGGCTCCGGCAGGGCAAACTTCGCATTATCGGAGGCAATAATGAGATCGCAGGCGAGCGCGATTTCGAAACCGCCGCCCATGGCGACGCCGTTGACGGCCGCGATGACCGGCTTGGTGAGATCGAAGCGGGCGGTGAGGCCCGCAAAGCCCGTTGCCGGCACTTCCAGCTTGTTGCCCTCGGCCTGCCACCGGAGATCGTTGCCGGCGCTGAATGCGCGATCCCCCGCGCCCGTGATGATGGCGACCCAGAGGTCGGCGTCGGCGGCGAAATCGTTAAAGATACCTTCCAGCTCGAAATTGGCCGGCGGGTGAAGCGCGTTCATGCGCTCCGGGCGGTTTATGGTGACGACGAGCAGGTGGCCATCGCGCTCAGCCGTGCAAAATTCGGTCATGGACGTTCCCCGGTAGTGTTTGTGTGCATTTTTCGCAGTCTGCCGCGACTTTGCCCGGTCCAAACCGGTGCGGCAAGCGGCGCCGCGTTGACGCAACGGTAACCAAACCGTCCTAAAAATAAACCTTGGAACCGGCGCCGAACGCGCCATGAACCTGTGCGAAACGAGAAAATGGCCCAACCGAACGAAATTCTCGCGACAAATCCGGCGGACCTCGCCGACGCCACGGCGATGCGCTGGGTGCTGAAACATGGCGATCGCGTCTATGGTCCCTACAGCTTCGACGCGATGGTGGCCTATGCCGCCGAGGGCCGCGTCGCGCCGCACAGTCTCGTTGCCCCGGAAGGTACACCCGCAGGCGCCGGCACATGGCGCGCCGCCGGCGACCTGCCGCAATTCGCCGTCCTTTTCGGCGGCGAGCCCGCCGCCGAGGTCGCGGTCGAGGCGGACGTCGAGACAGAAACGGCCGCCCAACCGGAGCGCGCCGACGCGGCGGAGACCGATGCGCCTGCCGATGAAGATGCCGTCGCGCATGCCGAGACGCCGTCCGAACCTGTCGCACAGCCCGCTGTCGAAGCACAGCCGGCCGCAGCGCCCGCACAGTCAGGCGAACAGCGCCGCCAGCCCTACGGCCCCGGCAAAGGCCAGGTCGACCGGCGCAAGCAGCCGGAGACGGCAAACTTCCTGATCGTGCTCGACATCAAGGCGCGCTTTGCCGGCCCGCTAGAACAGGCGATCATGTCGCTCGGGCCCGCCTACAAACTCGCGGCCAATGTGTGGTGCGTCAACACCGACGCGACCGCGCCCGGCCTGCTCAACGATCTGAGTGTGCATATCGGCAAGACGGATTCGATGTTCATCGCCGACACGACGCGCGATCGCACCGCATGGAGTTCGATGGGCCCGGAAGTCGACGCGAAAATTCGCCGCGTCTGGCGCCGCACTTACTGACATTTTCCGCCGCACTCGCAAAAATGCCGCCGCAAGGTGGCCAAATGCGGTGTCCGATGATAGTATTTTTGCCGTTGGGGCTTTCAGGTCAATCACCTGAGAGCCCCATTGTTTTCGCCCTCCCATCATCGAAACGCAAAGGCAGAACAATGGCAGCAGCAAACGGCAACACGGTGCGCGTGCACTACACAGGCACGCTGGAAGACGGCACCGTGTTCGACACGAGCCGCGGCGGCGACCCGATCGAGTTTGCGGTCGGCAAGCGCATGGTCATCGCCGGCTTCGAGGAGGCGGTGGTCGGCATGGAGCCCGGCGACAGCAAGAAGCTGACAATTCCGGCAACGGAAGCCTACGGCGAACACGATCCGCGCCTCGTGCAGGAGGTGCCGCGCTCCGAGCTTCCGCAGGGGCTCGAGCCCGAACCCGGCATGCAGCTCAAGGCAAGCGGTGGAGACGGCCGCGAAATCGCGCTTGTCGTTACCGACGTCACGACCGAGGTCGTGCGGCTCGACGCCAATCATCCGCTGGCCGGTCAGGACCTCACTTTCGAGATCCAACTCGTCGAAGTCGCCTGAACGTCGGCGCCTAGCCGCCAGGCCGGGGTAGCGGCAACCGCATTGGGTGCTGCACCGGCAATGTGCGCGTCGAAATGTCGGGCTCGAAATCCGAGACGCCCGCATCGTCGGATTGCGCGCGCGGCGCGGGAAGCGGCACGCGCCGCACCGGAACCGGTTCCGGCGCTGCCGTCTCCGTTCCTTCGGTCGCTATTGGTGCCGGTTCGTCGCGAGGATGCGCGGCGGCGGTCCGCGCCATGTCCGCCATGATCGAAACGGCGCGGCGCCAGCGCAGGATCAGCGGTGCGCCAAGCGCGCTGACATCGGCGCATTTCGCCGTCGGCGTCTCCCCGCGGTCGCAAAGCGCCGTAGCGCGCACGATCTCGAACTGAAACTGCGCACGACGCATGAACTCCGGGAAAACACCGCTCTCGCGCGCCACCTCAACCAGTGGCAGATACGTCGCGCAATCGGTCTGCTGGCGTTCGAGCATCTCGGCGAGCCGCGCCGCCTCGCGCGATCCTTCAGCCGGAGCCGCCTCGCAGATGCGCCACATCAGCTCCGCCGTCGCATGATCGTAAAGCAGGATCAGCCCCCGGCTGCGATCGTCGAGCGACGCATAAACCCGCGCCGTATCGCGCGGGTCCCAACGGCGAAACTGATCGATGAACACCGGAATGTCGGCGCGGGCGCCGGGCGGCGGCGCGGGCAGAAAGCGGCTTTCCGGTTTTGCGGGAACGGCGGGCCGAACGCCGCGCTTCAGAAAAGAAAACTCGCGCGACGACGCCATGTCGGGCTGGCCGCCGCTCGATGGAATGAAAAGAAACTGCAATCCGAGCGGACGTTCCTCGATATGAAAAAACGCCGCGTCGCTGGTCCCGCCGGAAAGGCGCAGCGCACCCTGCGCCTCGCCCGTATCGCGGCCCGCACGCTCGCCGTTGATCGCATAGACGCTGCCGCCCGGCGTCGTCAGACGGCCGACGACGCGGGTCCCGACCTGTTGCAGCGTCAGTTCCATGCCCGCCGCATCGCCGATGCCGTCATAGCCGCCGGTGAACTCCGCCGCCGGCGCACGCACCGCCATCAGCAGCCCGAACAGCACGACCGCCGCCATAAGTTTCGCCGCCAATGCCGCACGCCCGGCGGCAAGCCTCCGCATCCCTGCCCCCTTGCGCCTTTCGGGCGCGGCCTCGTCTAGCGTCCCTTGAATTTCGGTTCGCGCTTTTCGATGTAGGCGGTCATTCCTTCCTTCAGGTCTTCGGTCCGCATCAGCGGCAGCAATTGCAGATAGACATGATGCACATGTTCCGGGAACGGCTCGTTGAGCCCCATGCGCATCATCCGCTTGGCGGCGCGCACGGCGAGCGGCGCGTTGCCGGCAATCTCGGCGGCAAGCGCACGGGCGCGCGGCATCAGATCGGCATCGGCAACGACTTCGGATGCAAGCCCCCACGCGACGCTCTCTTCGGCCGACAATGTGCGCCCGGTGAAAATCAGTTCCGCAGCCTTCGACCAGCCGAGAAGGCGCGGCAGGATCCACGTGCCGCCCGATTCCGGCAGCAACCCGCGCTTGCAGAATGCGGCGGCAAACTTCGCCGACTTCGCCATCAGCCTTATGTCGCAGCCGAGCGCCGTGTCCATGCCATAGCCCGCCGCACCGCCGTTGACGGCGCAGACAGTGGGCGTCTCCATCGCATGCAGCACGGTCGGCGGCGTATGATTGAGATCGAGCGTCGTCGAAGTGACGCCGCCGCTCTGGCCGATCGAAAGACTGCCGCTCGCCTGCGGGCGCAAGTCGAGCCCGGCGCAGAAGGCGCGTCCGGCGCCGGTCAGGATCACGCAGCGCACCTCGGGATCGCGGTCCGCCTCCAGCAGCCTTTCGGTCAACTGGTTCAGCATGACGCCCGAAATCGTGTTCATGCGCTCCGGCGCATTGAGCGTGATGGTCGCGATATGGTCGGAGACGTCGTAGAGGACTTCCTGCGGCGCGGCTTCGGGCGCCTGTTTGGCCTGGCTCATTTGTTTCTCCCTGTCCGGATGACGTTGCCGCCGAGACTAGCCTAAAAGCTCAACCGCAAACAGCCGCCCCGCCCTTGCCAAACCACGGGTGGCGGACATAGTCGCCAGGCGAGATGCCACGCGCCGCCGCCACCCCGCCGCCGATTTCCAGCACCCCGTTGACCGGAACGCCGGAGGCATGAATGTCGAGCGACAGCGGCTCGGTCATCGCCGCGATGGAAGCGATCCGCCCGTCGGCCTCAATGAAGATCATGTCGAGCGGAATGAGCGTGTTCTTCATCCAGAAATGGGCGATCCGGCATTGGGAATAGAAGAAAAGCATGCCCGCGTCCTCGTCGAGGCTCTCGCGGAACATCAGCCCCCGCCGGATTTCCTCGTCGCTCCGCGCCAGCTCGACTGTGAAACGATGCGTCGCGCCTTCCGCCGTTTCGACAGTGAGCGTCGTCTCCGCGCCGGCCGGCGGCGCACAGGCCCAAAGGGCGAGCCCCGCAATCAGAACGGCGGCAAGCGAGGCGGCGCGCATCAGTCGAGACGCTTCATGCCCGAAGCATACCGCTTCCAGTTCTGGACATAGTGGTCGGAAGAAAGCCGCAACGCCTCGGCTGTTTCCTTGTCGAGCGTACGGATGATCTTGCCCGGCGCGCCAAGCACCATCGAATAGTCGGGAATGTCCTTGCCTTCCGCGATCAGCGTATTGGCCCCGATGAGGCAACCTTTCCCGATGCGCGTATTGTTGAGGATGATGCTGCCGATGCCGACGAGACTGCCCGCGCCGATGGTGCAACCATGCAGCATCACCATATGGCCGATGGTGACGTCGCGCTCGATGGTCAGCGGCGAACCGGGATCGGTGTGCAGCACCGAACCGTCCTGCACGTTGGAGTTCTCGCCGATGGTGATGAGCTCGTTGTCGCCGCGCAACACCGCGCCGAACCAGACGCTAGCATTCTTCTCCAGCTTCACATTGCCCATCACCTGCGCATTTGGCGCAATCCAGTATTCGCCCTCCGGCGGCAGGATCGGCTTCGCATCGCCGATGGCGTAAATGGCCATGAACACGTCTCCCCGTTTCTCTGCATTTCTCGCGACGCGGACTATGCCATGCCTCGATGACGGAGACGAGGCTTGCGGAGCGCACGGAAAATAGGGTGTCATTCGCGCATCAAGGGCGGCGCCTGACGTCCGCTCGGCAACCGGGAGGAGAGAAGGGCATGACGCGACGAAAAACTTCGGAGACCGGCAGCATCGGCGAGGCGATGGAAGCGGCCGACAATCGGCCCGTGGCCCGCGCCATGGCGCCGACGCTTGGCGAACTCTGGAGCCGCCGCCTCGCCCGCCGCGACGTGCTGAAAGGCATCGGCAAGGCGGCGCTGCTGGCGTCGGCAAGCGCCCTGCCGCTGGCCGCCTGCGGCGACACGTCCGGCTTTGCGCCCGACGATATTTTCGGCTTCGCGGAAGTGCCGCATGGCGTCGATGAAACGCATCATGTGGCAGAAGGCCACAGCGCCGACATCCTGATCCGCTGGGGCGATCCGGTATTGCCGGGCGCGCCCGAATTCGACCCGCTGAACCAGAGCGCCGAACGGCAATTGCAGCAATTCGGATACAACAACGACTATGTCGGTTTCGTCCCATTGCCATACGGCTCGCAGTCGAGCGACCGTGGCCTGCTTTGCATTCATCACGAATACACCAATGACGACCTGATGCATCCGGGGCTTGTTCCGGCGCCGGGACAGAACCCGCTCGAACTCTTCACCCGCGAGATCGCCGAAATTTCGATGGCCGCACATGGCGGCAGCATCGTCGAGGTCGCGCGCGACAAGGACCGCAAGTGGAGCGTCGTGCGTGACAGCGCCTACAACCGCCGCATCACGCCGCTTGCAACCCCGATGCGGATTTCCGGTCCGGCGGCCGGCCATCCGCGTCTGCAAACCTCCGAAGATCCCGAAGGCCGCACCGTGATGGGCACGCTCAACAATTGCGCCGGCGGCATCACACCCTGGGGCACATGGCTGATGTCGGAGGAAAACTTCAACTTCTATTTCATGGGCACGCCGAACGACGAGGCCGAGGCGACAAACCACGAACGCATCGGCATCCCGGCACCCTTCTCATATCCCTGGGGCCGCTGGCACAAACGCTTCGACGTCGCCGCCGAACCGCGTGAGCCCAATCGCTACGGCTGGATCGTCGAGGTCGATCCGCTCGATCCGGCATCGACGCCGGTAAAGCGCACCGCGCTCGGCCGCTTCAAACATGAGGGCTGCGAGAACGCGCTGACGAAGGACGGCCGCATCGCAGTCTACTCCGGCGACGATCAGCAATTCGAATACATGTACAAATTCGTCAGCCGCGACAAGGTGAATACAAAAGACCGCGCCGCCAACGGGGCGCTACTCGATGAGGGCGTTCTCCATGTCGCCCGCTTCGAAGAAGACGGCAGCGGAAGCTGGCTGCCCCTGATCCACGGACAAAACGGTCTCGACGAAACGAACGGCTTCGCGAGCCAGGCCGATGTTCTGATCGAGGCGCGACGCGCCGCGGACATTCTCGGCGCCACACCGCTCGACCGCCCGGAAGACGTCGAACCGCATCCTGTCACCGGCAAGGTCTATGCCGCACTGACCAACGCAAAGGAACGCACCGCCGACAAGGTCGATGCCGTCAACCCGCGCGCCGGCAATCTCTGGGGCCAGATCGTCGAGATGACGCCCGACGGTGGCGACCACGCGTCCGAAAATTTTACATGGACGCTGCTGGTCAAATGCGGCGATTCATCCGACCCCGAAGTCGGCGCGGCGTGGAACGAGGAAACATCGGCCGATGGCTGGTTCGCTTGCCCCGACAATGTCGCCATCGACGCGAAGGGCCGGCTCTGGGTCGCAACCGACCAGGGCTCGGGCTGGCACGCGGCGTCGGGCACCGCGGACGGTCTTTATGCGCTGGCGACGGGCGGCGACAAGCGTGGCGTCGCGCGCCAGTTGTTCCGTGCACCGATTGGCGCCGAGGTCTGCGGTCCCGTTTTCACGCCCGATGCCTCAGCCCTCTTTCTCGCCGTTCAGCATCCGGCCGCCGACGGCACGGTGAATTTCGTGGGCTTCAACCGCCGCTCAACCTATGCCGATCCGGCGACGCGCTGGCCCGATTTCGATGCCAACATGCCCGTGCGGCCTTCGCTTCTGGTCATCGCCGCCGGGAAAGGCGGCCCCGTCGGGGGCTGAACGGGCCCGCGCCGGGTTGCGTCGGCGGCCCCGATGCCCCAAGCTTGGCTTGCGGCATAGTCGCCGGTCGCGCGGGCACGCGAACGGCGATGGCAGTTGAGGGCGTAACGGCATGAGATTCCTGTTCAATCTGGCGCTCTTCCTGCTCCTCTTGCCGGTACTTTTCATGCTGGCCTATCAGCACGGCTACCTCGACGACTACGTGCCGGAAGACGCCATCGACCCCGAGCCCTTCATCCAGGCCGAACTTGCCGACGTCACCGATGGGCCGGATCTCAGCCGCCGCATCGACAAGGCGCTCGACGAAAAGCTCTATGACGACGCCGTCATGTATGCCGAGATCGCCGACTACATGCAGGTCGAACTCGACCCGTCGACGCGCGCCCGCCTGACAGAAGAAGACGCCCCTGCCCGCCGCGCCGCGCGTGGCGCCGGCAGCTTTCTCGAAGGCTTCGTCACCGGCCACGGCAGCGACACGGCGGGTTTCATGGGCGCCATCGCCTCCGATCTCACAGTGGTCGGCGATGTGCGCGACATCGGCGCGGAAGGCTCGAAGCTCGCACGCGGCGAGGATTATTCGCGCCTGATCCTCGGCCTGTCGGTCGTCGGCCTCGCCGCCACGACCGCGACGGTTGCGACGGGTGGCGGCGGATTGCCGGTCAAGGTTGGCGTCTCATTGCTGAAAGTCGCCGAAAAGGCCGGCACCATCACGGCGCGTTTCGCCCGCGACGTATCGAACGTGCTTCAGGAAGCAGTCAATTTCGAAAAGCTGCGCGGCCTCCTGCGCACCACCGACCTCGCCGACACGGCGGCGACGCGGCGCGCGATCCTCGATTATGCGGACGGCGTGTCGATGGCGCGCGTAACGCCGATCATAACCGACATGGCGGCACTCGAACGCGCCGTCGGTCCGGCGGAAGCGGTGCGGCTGATGCGTCATGTCGACAGCACCGGCGATCTCGCGCGTGTCGGACGCATGGGCGAAAAGCTCGGCACGAAAACGCGCGGTGTCGTGGAACTGACGGGAAAGACCAGCCTGCGCGCCTTCAAGACGGCATGGAATCTGATCCTGATTGCATTGCAATGGGTATGGGCGATTGTCGCCGGTCTTGGCGCGCTGCTGCTTGGGTCGTTCGGCCGCCGCGCCGTGCGGCCCCGCCGGGAGCCGACCTAGCCGGCCGACAGCATCACACCAAGCAGGAAGACGCCGGAGAGAAAGCTCCACATCACGGCGATGCAGCTTGAAAGCAGCATCCACACCGGCGGGCGATTCTCGAACACCTGCGCCCTGAGCGCATTGCGCAGGATCACCGTCGGTCCGGCGAAAACCAGTGTCAGAATGCCGATCACCTGCAAATACATCGGCTCCGACATGAGCTGGAAGCTCGGCGGTTTGTTGGTGACCAGCCGATAGAAACTGCCCGTCAGACCGGCCGCGATAAAACCCGTCGCGATCGCAAAGAAAAAAGCCCCGAATGCCGACATGTGCCCCGCAAAGCCCCCGTTATCGTTCGACGGGGCTGCGCGCGGCGCGGCCCTGTTCGAAGTCTTCAATGAAATGAGATGCCGCGGACGCCAGTCGCATCTGCGCATAGGCCACGACGGTGTCTGGAACTGCCTGCGCATCGAGCAAGTTCATAACGCGCGGATCGGCGAGCGCCGTTTTCAGATCGGCCGCCGGGTTGCCGCGCGCCTTGATCGCGATGTCGGTCAGCAGCGGCGAGCGCGCGGCGATTTCGACTTCGGCGCCGCCAAGCCAGCAGGTTCCGAGATCGGCCGCGCAGACAAGCCGCGGCATCGCAAGGGCGCGGTCGTCGTTCGGCAGGGGCAGATAGCCCCCGAAAAACAGGAACGCCCCGGCAACGATCAGCGATTTGAATGCGAACTGGATCATGCCTCCCCGTCCGCAAGCGCCATACCAGCGCGGGAGGCCCTGGAAAAAATTTGAAATGATCTTTTAATTTCAGTGGGTTATAAAAATAACGGCGGCCCTGTGGGTGGGCCGCCGCGACTTGGATTGGCCGCCTTCCGTGCCGGATTGCGCCGACATTGTGCCAGCCCGGCACAGTGTCGGAGCGCCCGGTTCGGGCGCGGCAGCGGGAGGTGGATTTGGCGCGCGGCAGTCAATCGGACGACGAATATGTCCGCGAACGCCCGGCATGGATCATTCCGGGGCTGGTTCTGATCGGCGTACTGACCTTTTCGGGCGCCTTCCTCTATTACTATTTCGGCCCGACCCCGAGCGAGATCCTCGGGCTCGATCCGCGCGCCAGCGCCGCCGGCCGCAAGATCGAAACGATCGTCGCCGACCGGCGCTTCCTGATCCCCGAAAACTACACGCGCTATCCGACCCAGCGCGGCGGCGGCCGGCTCACCAACATCGACATGCACGCCCTGCTGCCGGACATGACGCCCTATGACGCGAACCTGCAGGAAAGCTTCGCCGACAATTCGGCCGGCTCCGACGTGGTCTATTTCGCGCTCGCCGAAACGCAAACCCCGCTCACAGCGTCGCGCCGCCTGAAGGAAATCTATTCGAAATATCTGGCGGCCCCCGATCCGGAGGAAGACAAGGCGGGCTTGCAGCGCTTCACCTTTCGCGACAACAGCGGCTATGCCAATCAGGATCTGCTGGTTGCCCGCGACAATGAGGAACGCATGGTGCTGCTGCTTTGCGACCGCCAGAGCCCGCTGGTCGACAGCCCGAACTGCACACGCTCGCTGCTTCTCGGACCGCGCCTCGACCTGACCTATCGCTACAAGCGCAGTCACCTTTCGGACTGGCGCGAAATCGACCTTGCAGTGACGACACTCGTCGGTGAATTCGAATCCCGCGAGCAGGTCGACGAATTGCAGGGTCCGATTTTCGACTGACCGTCAGTCCGGCAAGTCGATGTCGAGAATCGCCATGTTGAAGGCGTAGGACACTTCGCCCTCCTCCTCGTCCTTGAAGATGACGCCGATGAATTCGTCGCCGATATTCACTTCCGCCGAATCGTCCTTCTGTGGCCGCGCTCGAACCGTGATCGACGGCAGCTTGAACTTGTCGCGCAGATAGCTCTCGATACGCTTGATTTCGGTCTTGTCCAAGAAGCTCTCCCGTCGTCGGCCGGTCGCTGGCGTTGCTGGATTACCTCGGCGTGAGGCGCGTGCGGTCGTTTTAACCATTTGCCCCCGCATGCGCAAACCGGCTTCCCAAGAACCGGCCCTGCGCCCGCTTGCCGCTGCGGCGCTTCGTCCGATTGGCCCTCGCCCGGCCC
Organism: Alphaproteobacteria bacterium HGW-Alphaproteobacteria-11; assembly: GCA_002841195.1. Classification (GTDB taxonomy): domain Bacteria; phylum Pseudomonadota; class Alphaproteobacteria; order Parvibaculales; family Parvibaculaceae; genus Parvibaculum. The sequence goes on along the minus strand of PHEO01000039.1, from coordinate 6,462 downwards.
TGTGACACGGTTTCCCATCGAAGGTTCTGCCCGGAACGGGATCATGTCGAAACGCACACGTAACTGGCTGGCGGTCTTTACCGTTATGCTGACGCTGGCGGCGCTGCTGGCGCTTCTCGGCCCGGCGCGCGACGCCGCGCCGGAAGGCGCTGCCCATGCCTTCGTGGTCGCGCCCTCCCGCTAGGGCCCGGTACGGCGCCGTCAGCGCGTCGTGTAGCCGCCATCGATGACGAGTTCGGCGCCGGTCATGAAGGCCGATTCGTCGGAGGCGAGGAATACGATGCCGTTGCCGATGTCCTCCGGCGCACCCAGACGGCCGATCGGATGCAGCATGGTCAGCATCTCGACCACCTCGTTGGCGCCCATCTGCACACCGCCGATCTCGCCCTTGTCGATCACCGACTGCACCATCGGCGTTCGGATATAGCCCGGATGCACCGAATTGACGCGAATGCGATAGCCGGCCTGCGCACATTCAAGCGCCGCCGACTTGGTGAGCAGGCGCACGCCGCCCTTCGCCGCGTTGTAGTCCGACGCGCCGGGCTGGCCGACCAGACCGAGGATCGACGACACATTGATGATCGAACCGTCGGGCCCGCCCTTCGCCGTCGACTTCTTGATGGCGCGAATGCCGTGCTTGCAGCCGAGAAACACACTGTCGAGATCGACGGCAATGGTGTGCCGCCAATGTTCGAGCGGCTTGTCTTCGATCATGCTCGGTTCGGGCGCGATGCCGGCATTGTTGACGAGGATGTGCAAGCCGCCGAACTTTTCTTCCGCCAGCGCCACCACGCGCTCCCATTGCGCCTCGTCCACCACGTCGTGCCGCACAAACAGCGCTTCGCCGCCCGCCCGCGTAATCTCGTCGGCGACCGCCTGTCCCGCATCCTCGTCGAGATCGGTGCAGAGGACTTTCGCGCCCTCTTTCGCCAGCAATTTGGCGCTGATCGCGCCGATGCCCTTCGCCGCGCCGGTCACGATCGCAACCTTGCCGTCCACTCGTCCCATTCGCTTGATCCCTGTTTCTGCGCCGGTGTCGATTTGCCCGGCTTTGTGCGCCATTCTGCCGTGCCCGCCGCGCGACGCAAGAGGCGAAAGCGCCGCATCTCTGTGCTATAGAATGAGGCGAAGCACCGGCCCGATAAAATCAGTCAAAATCCGGGAAGAAAAATGCCTGTCGCCCTTGAGATCATCTTCGAGACCACGCAAGCCGACCACATCCTGACCCAACTACGCGCCTACAAGGAGCGTGAGTTCGACCGCAACCCGCCACGCGGCTTTCTCGGCGCCACGATCGAGGACCGCCCCGAAAGCGGAACGGTTGTCTTCCGCAGCGAATGGGAAGACGACGACGCGCTCGAATACACGCGCGACAGCGCCCCTTTCGAGGCCTGTCTCGATCTCTGCGACATCTATGCCGACGGCCGCGACGATAAAAAAATGGAAATCGGCCGCTCCGCATGACGCAATCCGGTTATCCGCCCTCCTGGTATGCCGCGACCGCCGCGGCGCTGCCGCCGCTGTCGCCGCTTGCCGGCGACGAAACGGCCGACGTCTGCATCGTCGGCGCCGGCTACACCGGCCTTTCCGCGGCGCTGCACCTCGCCGAGCGCGGCTATTCCGTCGTTGTGCTCGAGGCCGAACGCATCGGCTGGGGCGCGTCGGGCCGCAATGGCGGTCAACTCGGCACGAGCCAGCGCAAGGATCAGCGCTCATTCGAGAAAATGCTGGGTGCGGAATGGGCGCGCCGCCTCTGGGACCTCGGGTTGGAAAGCAATGCGCTGGTCAAGGATCTGATCGCCCGCCACGGCATTGCCTGTGACCTGAAGCCCGGCCTCCTCCATGCCGCATGGAAGCGCGGCGACGCGGCGTGGCTGAAGGACGACGTCGAATATCTCGCCGCGAATTACGGCTACCACAAGTCGCGCTACGTCCCGCGCGACGAAATGCGCGAGATGGTGGCCAGCGACCGCTATTGGGGCGGCGTGCTCGACGCAGGCGGCGCGCATCTGCACCCGTTGAACTATGCGCTCGGCCTCGCCACAGCGGCCCGCGCCAAAGGTGTGCGGATTTACGAAGGCACGCGCGCCCTCGACATTTCGCGCAGCGGCGTCAAGACGGCACAAGGCACCGTGACCGCATCTCATATCGTGCTGGCCTGCAACGCCTATCTTGGCCGCCTTGAGCCGCGCATTGCCGGCGCCATCATGCCGATCAACAATTTCATCGTCGCGACCGAACCGCTGGGCGCTCGTGCCCGCGAGCTGATCCGCGACGATGTCTGCGTGCAGGACACCAAATTCGTCATCGACTATTACCGGCTGTCGCCCGACGGGCGCCTGCTTTTCGGCGGCGGCGAAAGCTATTCGCCAAACCTGCCGAAAGACATCGCATCCTTTGTCCGCAAACCGATGCTGCGCGTCTTCCCGCAGCTTGAGGATGTGCGCATCGACTATGCCTGGGGCGGCACACTGGCGATCACGATGAAACGCATCCCGCATTTCGGCCGCCTCGCGCCGAACATCCTTTATGCGCACGGCTATTCCGGCCAGGGCATCAACATCGCGACGCTGGGCGGCAAGCTGCTCGCCGAGGCGGTCGCCGGTCAGGCCGAACGTTTCGACTGGATCGCCAACATCAAGACGCCGGACTTCCCCGGCGGCACATGGCTGCGCTATCCGGGGCTCGTCGCCGGCATGATCTTTTATGCGATGAAGGACAGGCTTCCGTGAGAGACCGAGACGCCTAGATACCCTCGCCCTCGTCCTTGATCATCTGATCCATGGCATGGGCCGGCTTGTCGCAGCCCGCGCAGCCGACGATCTTGGCCGGCACGCCGACAGCCGTGCAATGCGCCGGCACATTGTGCAGCACGACGCTGCCCGCGCCGATGCGGCTGTATTCGCCGATCTCGATATTGCCGAGCACCTTGGAGCCGACCGAAATCAGCACCCCGCGCCGGACCTTCGGATGGCGGTCGCCCTGCTCCTTGCCGGTGCCGCCCAGCGTCACGCCGTGCAGCATCGACACATCGTCTTCGACCACCGCCGTCTCGCCGATGACGATGCCGGTCGCGTGGTCGATGAAGACGCCGCGTCCGATCCGCGCCGCCGGATGAATGTCGACGGAGAAAAGATCGGAGACGCGGTTCTGGATATAAAGCGCCATCGCCTTGCGGCCCTGCCCCCACAGCCAATGCGCCACGCGATAGGCCTGCAGCGAATGGAAGCCTTTGAAATAGAGCAGCGGCTGGATGTAGGAGTGGCAGGCGGGATCGCGCTCGTAATAGGCGACGATGTCGGCGCGGTAGGCTTCGCCGATTTCCGGCGCCTCGCGCAACGCTTCGTCGAACAACTCGCGAAGCTGCATCGGATGCACTTCCGCATTGCCGAGCTTTTGCGCCAGGTGATAGGCGACCGCGTCGTTGAATTCGCGATGATTGAGAATGGTCGAATAGAGGAAGCTGGCGAGAATAGGTTCGCCGGCTGTCATCTCCTCGGCCTCGCCGCGCACGCGCTCCCACACGGGATCGCATACGGCCAGCGGCTGGTTCCTCTCGACGGACTTCGACATCGGTCCACTCCTCGCCAGTTGGATGCGGGAACCGCATGTCCTCCCACGGGACAGGCCCCACATGGCGAAATACCGGCCTACCGAAGCATGCCGGCGGTTTCCGCAAGCCTAACACATGGGCGGCGTCGGAGCGAGTTCAATAGGGGAACCCAGCCACCCCTGCAGATTTTCCGGGCCGGCGGCTCTATTCGAAGTGGTAAACGACCATCTTCTGGTTGCGAGGATGATTCCAGTCGCCGACATATTCGGTACGCCATCCGCTACGCGTTCCCATGGCTTCCATTTCGGCGCGTGTGTATTCGAACCGCCTGCTGCTGTGGCTTGGGAGCACCTGCCATGACGAAACATCGGCTTCGAAGAAGGTGGCATAGAGCGAACAGCGCTGCTGTAAAAAGCCGGCCAGGTTGCGAAGACAGCTGCGGATGTCCCGCTGCGAAAGATGCGTGAACACGGATTGGGCGATGGCGACTCGAGGTTGCTTGGAGAATTTCGAGAAGTCGAACTGATCCGAAATGACGATCTCCGGCCGCTTCGCCGACCACAGCGCCTCACCCACTTCTTTCGACTGTCCTTCGCGAACGAGCGGCGCCTGTTTGTCGATGCCGAGGTAGTTTCCCGGATCGAGATACTGGATGAAATGCAGCCCGGCCCGGAAACTTCCGCAACCGATATCGAGCAGAGTGTCTGATGGCTTGAGACCTTTCGCGACCAGATAATCGAACTGCAATTGTCCGATTTTCTCCCACATGCCACCGACCATCTGCCGATGATCGCGAACCTGCAATCCGGCCTCCCCTTCTGGATGCGGATTGAGATTCTTCTGGAACAATTCGATTGAACGGCGCAGCGACTTCATGTGGCGTGAAAACCTGCAGTGGGGATAAACGAATACATTCAAGATGTCCGATATTCGTATAGAATTGAACGTTACAGACGCCGGGACAAGAACCAACCGAAAATCGCGGACCAAAAATGCCTTTCACCACCGTCGGCGACATCGAGATTTACCACGAACGTGTCGGCGCCGGCCCGCGCCTGCTGTTCATTTCGGGCACCGGCGGCGACCTGCGCATTCGCCCCAATGTGCTCGACGGCCCCTTCCCGAAGCATTTCGACATGACAACCTATGACCAGCGCGGCCTCGGGCAAAGCGGCAAGCCCGACCGCCCCTATTCCATGGCCGAATATGCCGAGGATGCCGTCGGCCTGATGGCGGCCATCGGCTGGGGCTCGGCGCTGGTCGTCGGCGTTTCCTTCGGCGGCATGGTGGCGCAGGAACTGGCGATCCGTCATCCGCATGTCGTGGAAGGCCTCGTGCTGGCCTGCACCTCGCCGGGCGGCGCGGGCGGCGCCTCCTACCCGCTCCACACGTTGCAACATCTCGACCGCGAAGCCCGCGCCCGCCACATGATCGGCATATCCGACACGCGCCACGACGCCGCCTGGACCGCCGCCAACGAAAAAACCTGGGAACAGATGGTCGCCTTCGCCGCAAACGATCCCTATGCGGACGAACCGGGCCATGCGATGGGAAGCCGCCGCCAGCTCGAGGCCCGCGCGGCGCACGACACATGGGACCGCCTCGGCGACATCCGCTGCCCCACCCTCATCTGCGCCGGCAAATATGACGGCATCGCGCTGCCCGAAACCCAGCGCAACATGGCGTCCCGCATCAAGGGCGCCGAACTCCACTTCTACGAAGGCGGCCACCTCTTCATGCTGCAGGACCGCGCGGCGCTGCCGGAAATGATTTCGTTCCTGAAGGGCGAGGACTTGCCTCCGGCCACCGCCTGACCTAAAAGTTAATGAAAGACATTAGGGCGGGGGAGCGCAGCGTCATGGGCCGGAAAATCCTTTTCATCACCACCGACCAGATGCGCTTCGACGCCATCGGCGCCAACGGCCAGAAGGTCGCGCGCACCCCGGCCATCGACGCGCTGGCAACGGCCGGCATCAACTACACCCGCGCCCACAACCAGAACGTCGTCTGCATGCCGGCGCGCTCCACCATGATCACCGGGCAATATGTCTCGACGCATGGCGTCTGGATGAACGGCGTCCCGCTCCCCGTCGACGCACCTTCGGTCGCGCAATATCTCAATGAAAAAGGCGGCTACAGGACGGCGCTGATCGGCAAGGCGCATTTCGAACCCTTCCTCGACCTCCACCAGCAATTCTACGAAAGCCAGATGGCGCGGCTTGGCGAGAACGGTCCGCATCGCGGCTTCGACCACATGGAGCTCGCCACACACTCGCCGCTGATCCTCCACTACAACGAATGGATGAAAAAGAACGACCCGGAAGCGCTGGACTGCTTCTACCAGAATCTCAACGAGAAGTTTCAGGTCAACGCCGCGGGCGGCGGCGACACCGGCGCTTGCCAGGTGCATTTCAACAAGGTCTCCCGCGCGCATTACCACACCGACTGGGTGGCCGACCGCACCATCGACTGGCTGTCGTCGGTCGGCGCGGATGACGACTGGTTCTGCTGGATGAGCTTCCCCGATCCGCACCACCCCTGGGATCCGCCGCAATCCGAACTTCACCGTCACCCCTGGCGCGAAACGCCGCTGCCGGATTTCTATCCGGGCTCGAAGGAAAAAATCGAGGCGGTGCTCAAGGACAAGCCGCGTCACTGGATGGACTACTACACCGGCGCGCACATAACGAATTTCGAGGCGCCGCCCGAATTCCGCGCTTGCGACATGACCGCCGATCAGGGGCGCGAAATCAACGCCTTCACCCATGTCGAGAACGAGCTGATCGACGAGGCGGTCGCGAAAGTCATGGCGCATGTCGAAAGCCGCGGCTGGGGCGACGATGTCGATGTCGTCTTCACGACAGACCACGGCGAATTCCAGGGCGAGTTTGGACTTCTCTTCAAGGGTC
>PHEO01000266.1 GCA_002841195.1 Alphaproteobacteria bacterium HGW-Alphaproteobacteria-11 | reverse complement strand
CGTGCCGATGCCTGCCGCGTTCAGCCGGGATTGCAGCCCATCGCGATCAGCTGCGCGCACCACATAGAGATGCCACACCGGCTGCGCCCATTGCGGCACATGCGGCAGGATCAGACCCGTATCCCGCAGCCCGTCGGCGTAGGCAGCGGCTATCGCACGGCGGCGGTCGGTCCATGCGTCAAGATACGGCAGCTTTGCACGCAGCACCGCCGCCTGAATTGGGTCAAGGCGCGAATTTACCCCCGGTACCTCGTTCACGTATTTCTGGCGTGAACCGTAATTGCGCAGCAGCGCAATGCGCGCCGCAAGATCGGGATTATCAGAGGTGATGGCGCCCCCGTCACCCAGCGCACCGAGGTTTTTGCCGGGATAAAAGCTCCAGCAAACGATATCGCCATGTGCGCCGATGCGCTTGCCCTTGTAGCGTGCGCCGTGGGCCTGCGCGGCATCCTCGACGACCGCGAGACCGTGTGCCCGGGCCAGAGCGATGATCGGATCGAGATCGGCCGGCTGGCCATAGAGGTGCACCGGCAGAATGACCCGCGTGCGCGGCGTTATAGCCGCGGCGATCCGCGCCGGATCGATATTGTGGGTCGCAGGATCAGGCTCAACCGGCACCAGTGTCGCCCCGACTGCCGATACGGCAAGCCAGGTGGCGATATAGGTGTTGGACGGCACGATCACTTCGTCACCCGCCCCGATATCAAGCGCCCGCAGCGCAAGGATCAACGCATCAAGGCCGTTGGCAAGCCCAACCGCATGGCGTGCTTCGCAATAGGTGGCCCACTCCGCCTCGAAGGCCTCGACCTCAGGACCGAGGATGTACCATCCACTATCGAGCACCCGGCCAACCGCAGCGTCGATTTCCGGCTTCAATTCCCGATAGGCTGCACCAAGGTCGAGGAAGGGGATCATGCGCCCGTCATTCTCAATGCGGACATAAAATCTTTGTGATCCCTGACGTAATCAGCCTCATCATAGCGATGCGAGGCGAGCACCATGCACACTGCACCTTGACTGAAAGAGTCCATTTCACGCCAGATCAGCTTACTGATGTACAGGCCCTTCTTCGGATCGCGCAGCCAGTATTCCGAGGTATTCACACCGTCATCGATCTTGATACGGAAACTTCCTGAAAGCGCGAAGACGACTTGCTCCAAGTGTTTGTGGGCATGGCCACCGCGCTCCGCGTCAACCGGGACGTTGTAGAGATAATAGACGCGGGCAATGTCGAAGGGCAGGTGATTGCCACCCTCGACAAAGGTCAGATCGCCGCGAGGGTCGTGAATCTGGGGGAGTTCGATTTCCCGAACGAAGCCGGTTGCCGTGTTCATGCCCGGCGCTCGCCTTCGAGGATTGCCAGATAGCCCGGCTTGTCCGCCTCGAATTGAACTCTCGGAAATTCAAAAAAGAGATCTTGCTTTGTTTCGTGAGTCTTGGTGGCTTTGAAGCGCTGATGAAAGGCAATCGCCTGCTCATTGCCTCGACGGACTTCAAAAACGGCCTTTGGAATATTGAGATACTCGAAGGCAATCTCGTAAATCAGCATAGCGCTTTCCAGCGCCGCCTTTGTCGGTTTGTTGTTATCCAGGATCCAGCTGCCCCAGGTGAAGCTGTCATCGGTGATGTCATACAGCCGCACAAGTCCGCAGCGCACCCCGTCCCGGCGCTCGATCACATAATAAAGTTCCCGCCCCTCAGCCTCGCGCGACTTGTAAGCCTCGATCCAGCGGCGCTGGTCTTCGACTGAACCGTCAACCTGCGACAGGTGGGTATTGTAGGCGGGATCCTTGCGCAGGCCGAAGACATATCCGGCATCGTCGGGCGTAATCAGTCGCAACACAAGGTTCGGGCCCGCGACACGCTCGAAACCGGTGTTGACCATGGTGCGCCGTTCCTAGAATATGGATGCAAGGGAGCCTGCCAAAGACTTTCGATGGTGCGCCGCACATAAGTAGAATGCCGGATCAATGCAACCGCGCAGGGCTCCTGCGAAGATAGGCTGATCCAGGCGCGCGAGAGGCAATTCTGGCTTTCATCCTCGGTCGGGAATCGGCATGGTGTTCCCACTGCCGCACTAGCAGGCTAACCAGTCGGCGGCAGTCCGGATTCACAAGCTGCGTTTCCGGATATCCGCTTCTCGCCATGGTGGCTTTATCGCGAAGAATGGGCAGTCCCGAAGGTAAGACGATGACCGTTCACTACCTCGTCGCGGGTCTCGGCCAGAAGCCGAACGGCGGCTTGCGGATCATTTACGAACAGGCCCGGCGGCTCGCTGAACGGGGACACCGGGTGGAATTGCACCACTTCGAGCGCTTCCCGTCGGATCGGCTCCGCAGAGTCCCGCGGAATGTCTGGAACTTTCTCTCCGCGATACGGGCGAAGCCGCCGCGTTGGATCAACCTGCCCGATAGCGTGGTGCGTCACTACCACCTCGTCGCGCGGATGCCGGTCGTCATGCCGAGCGATAAGATCGTGGCCACCTACTGGAAGACCCACGAACTCATCGAGGCGAACAAGCAAGCTGGCGTCGATTACTTCTATCTTATCCAGGGCTTCGAAACATGGATTGCGGGTGAGGCCCGACTGCATCGTCAATGGCGCGACGCTTCGACCAACCTCGTCGTATCGAAGCACCTGGAACGGATGGTCAAAGGTGTGAGCGGAAACGCCATCCTCATTCCCAATGCCGTCGATTTCGATTTCTTCGCCGAGACCGGGGCCCGCCGGAGAAACCGCACCATCCTGTTCTGCTCCATGGCCTCGTCAAACAAGGGTAGCAAGGATATCGTTGAAGCGCTCGAGCTGCTGCATCAGTCGGGCTGCGAGTTCGAGATCAGGTCGTTCGGCGACACCCACCCGGCGACGTTCGGCCTGTCGCTCCCGTGCGAGCATTTTCAGCTCCCCGATCAAACTGTCATCCGCGATCTCTATGGATCGGCCTCACTCTTCGTCAGCGCCAGCTACAGCGAAGGCTGGGGCCTTACGCTCGCAGAGGCAACGCTGTGTGGCTGCGCCTTGGTAGCGTCCAATGCCGAGGGCCATTTCGAGTTCCTGCGCCCTGGCCGAAGCGCGTTTTTCTTTCGGCGGGGGCAGGCGCAAGCAATTGCCCGCAAACTCCGGTTCCTTCTCGACCGGCCCGAACTTCGCTCGCGACTGAACCGCAATGCCCGCGCCGATCTTTCCCCTTACACTTGGGAGCAATCGGTCGATTTGCTCGAGCAGGCACTCGGTATTGCTGACCGTTTAAGCTCCTCACGCTCACCTCGTATTACTGGCACAGATTGCGCGCCAGCCAGCGACCGAGGCAATCATGGCCGGCGCGGTTGAGGTGCAACGCATCTGATGTCAGTAGCGGCTCGTCGCTGCGGCATTCGGCGAAAG
>PHEO01000038.1 GCA_002841195.1 Alphaproteobacteria bacterium HGW-Alphaproteobacteria-11 | reverse complement strand
GTCGACGATGTGATGACGACGGGTGCGACGGCGGAGGCCTGCGCGCGGGCACTCCGGCGCGGCGGGGCGGCGGAGGTGGCGGTGCTCTGCGTCGCCCGGGTTGTACCCGGCGGCGGCATATCTATATGATATACGGTTGTTTTTCGGGCCTAATCCATGCGCGGCCCCTTGCCGGAGTTTTGTGATGGCGGATGTGACGATCTACACGACCTTGATGTGTCCCTATTGTTACCGGGCGAAAGCACTGCTCGGCCGGAAGGGGATCGCATTCACCGAAATCGACGTCGGCATGGACGTCGACAAGCGCCGCGAAATGATGGCGCGCGCCAATGGCCGCCACACGGTGCCGCAAATTTTCATCGACAATGTTCATGTCGGCGGTTCCGACGACCTGCAAGCGCTCGATAGGGCGGGCAAGCTCGACGCCATGCTGGCCGCCTGACGCAATGACTACCGCCCCGACATTCACCGCCGCCCTTGTGCAGATGCGCACGGGTCGCGACGTAACCGTCAATATCGCGGATGTATCGGGGCTGGTGTCGGAAGCGGCGGCGCAAGGCGCCGACCTGGCGATTACGCCGGAAATGACGTCGCTGCTCGAAACGAAAAGTGAAAGGCTGTTCGCCAGTACGTTTGAGGAAAAAGACGATCCGGCGCTCGCGGCGCTTCGCGCGCTGGCGGCGGCGAGGAAAATCTGGCTACTGATCGGTTCGCTGCCGGTGAAAGTTTCGCCACAGAAGCTCGCCAACCGCTCGTTTCTGATCGCGCCGGATGGCGGTATCGCGGCGCGCTACGACAAGATCCATATGTTCGACGTCGATCTCGCCGGCGGCGAAAGCTACCGCGAGAGCAGGAATTTCGAGCCGGGCCGAGCAGCCGTCGTCGCCGAGGCCGCGCATGACGAACCGGGCGTCGTGCTCGTCGAAATCGATACCGCGCGGATCGCCGAAGCACGTGCCCGCGTGCCGAGCCTCGGTTACGACCGCGATTTCGCGCTGCCGGTCGTCAGGGCCGAAAGGCGGGCATCATGATCCGCTACGCTCTCCTTTGCGCGCAGGAGCATGAGTTCGACGGCTGGTTTCCATCCTCCGCCGGGTTCGAGGCGCAGGCCGCGTCCGGCGAGGTCCGCTGCCCGGTATGCGGCAGCGCCGAGGTGCGCAAGGCGCTGATGGCGCCGGGGCTTGGACGGGGCACGAAGAAGGGTGCGAAGCGCAACGAAATTCCGGTCTCGCCGGAGCCCGCGCAAAAGCTCAACATGATGATGCTGGCGCTCAGAAAGCACGTCGAGGAGAATTGCGACTATGTCGGCGACAAGTTCGCCGAGGAAGCGCGCCGCATTCATTACGGCGAAACGGATCAGCGCGAGATTTACGGCGAAGCGACGCTCGACGAAGCGCGCGATCTGGTCGATGAAGGCGTCGAGGTCGCGCCGCTGCCGATTGTGCCGCCGATACGCGCTAACTAGCGCGTCTTCTTTCCCGCCAGCGCCATGTAGTTGACGTCGGTGTCGCGCGACAGCGACCAGGTGCCGAAAAGCGGATTGTAGGAAACACCCGAAATTTCCATCACCTCGAGCCCGGCGGCGGCGAGCCCGTGCTCCATTTCCGCGACGGTGACGAACTTCTTCCAGTCATGCGTGCCGCGCGGCAGCCAGCCGAGCACATATTCGGCACCGACGATGGCCAGCGCATGTGCCTTCAGTGTGCGGTTGAGCGTCGCCACGAACATCAGCCCGCCCGGTTTCACCATCCGGGCGCAATCCTTCAGGAACATGTCGCGGTCGGCCACATGCTCGATCACTTCCATGTTGAGGACGACATCGAATGTCTCGCCGGCGGCGGCAAGCGCCTCCGCGGTCGTGCAGCGATAGTCGATGGCGAGGCCCTGCTCTGCGGCATGGACGGAAGCCGTCTTGATGTTCTTTTCGGAAGCGTCGGCGGCCACCACCTCGGCGCCGAGCCGCGCCATCGGTTCGGAAAGAAGACCCCCGCCGCAGCCGATGTCGAGAAAGCGCAGGCCCTCGAAAGGCCGCATCGCCCGCCCGTCGAGCCCGAAACGGGCGGTCACATGGTCGCGGATATAGGAAAGGCGCACCGGGTTGAACTTGTGCAGCGGGCGGAACTTGCCCGCCGGGTCCCACCATTCGGCGGCCATGGCCGAAAAACGGGCGATCTCCGCCGGATCGACGCTGCTTGGCGCCTCCCTCGGGGCTTCGTTTCCGGCTGGCCTGCTCATCGGGGTCGTTCCCTTGCGTTACGGCTGCTTTCCGGGCGTTTCCGCCGGTTGCGGGCTTCAAGCGGGGCTTGTATGTATGGCCGCGCCCGGCGGGCGCGGGGCCAAGCCTCTCATCTCGATATGATATAGGGCGTTCCGGCCGGATCGGTCCAGTGGACCCTTGGGGCCGGCGAACAATGCAAGCCGCCGGACCGGCTTCGGCGGCGCGGAATTATGGAAGCGAAAATGGCCAGACTGGTCATGAAATTCGGCGGCACGTCGGTTGCGGACATCGAACGCATCCGGAATGTCGCGCAGCACGTCAAGCGCGAGACCGATGCCGGCCACGAGGTCGCCGTCGTCGTCTCGGCAATGGCGGGCACGACCAATCAACTCGTTTCGTGGGCGCGCGAGACGGCACCGCTGCATGACGCGCGCGAATATGATGCCATTGTCGCGACCGGCGAACAGGTGACGGTCGGACTCCTTGCCATCGAGCTGCAGCGCATCGGCGTGTCGGCGCGCTCATGGCTTGGCTGGCAGATCCCGATACGCACCGACAATGCGCATGGCGCGGCGCGCATCCAGGAAATAGACGGCACGATGCTGATCGAGCGTCTTGCGCGCAAGGAAGTCGCGGTTGTCGCCGGCTTTCAGGGGCTCGCGCCAGATAACAGAATCACGACGCTCGGCCGCGGCGGTTCGGACACCAGCGCGGTCGCCATCGCGGCTGCCATCGGCGCCGACCGTTGCGACATCTATACCGATGTCGATGGTGTTTATACGACGGACCCCCGCATCGTTGCGAAGGCCCGAAAGCTTGATAAGATCAGCTACGAGGAAATGCTGGAGATGGCGTCGCTCGGCGCCAAGGTTCTCCAGACCCGCTCCGTCGAACTCGCCATGGTCCATCGCGTGCGCCTTCAGGTTCGCTCGAGCTTCGATGCGCCGGATGCACCGCAGGGCAACGGCCCCGAGGCCAGCGGACCGGGAACTCTAGTTTGCGACGAGGATGAAATCTTGGAACAGCAGGTCGTAAGCGGCATCGCCTATTCGAAAGACGAAGCCAAGGTGACGCTCGTCAAGGTCGAGGACAAGCCGGGCGTCGCCGCGGGCGTGTTCGGGCCGCTCGCCGACGCGGCGATCAATGTCGACATGATCATCCAGAACGTGTCGGATGACGGCAAGAGCACCGACATCACCTTCACGGTGCCGCAGGCTGAGCTGATGCGCGCCGAAGACGTGATCCGCAAGCTGCAGGCCGGCATCGGCTGCAAGGAAGTCAAGACCGACATCAATGTCGTCAAGGTGTCGATCATCGGCATCGGCATGCGCAGCCATGCCGGCGTCGCCAAGACGATGTTCCAGACGCTGGCCGAAAAGGGTATCAACATTCTTGCGATCACCACCTCGGAGATCAAGGTCAGCGTGCTGATCTCGTCGGAATATACCGAGTTGGCCGTGCGCGCGCTGCACACGGCCTACGAACTCGACGCCGGATAACGGAGGCAAGGCCGTTGAAGCTCTTCCGCCGCCATATCCGCAGCGAACGGGACCCGGATTGATGCCGGGCTCGGTCGGCGGTCCGCGCATACTGCTCCGCCGGCTGCGTGAAGTCATGGCGGAGCCCGAAAGCGCGCAGAAGCGGCTCGACAAGATCGTCGTGCTGATCGCGTCCAACATGGTCGCCGAGGTGTGCTCGGTCTATCTGGTCAACCGTCAGCGCGAGCTCGAATTGTCGGCCACCGAGGGCCTGAAGCCGACCGCCGTTCACAACACGCGGCTGAAGACCGGCGAGGGTCTTGTCGGCGATATCGCCGAGCATGCGCGGCCACTCAATCTTGCCGACGCGCAATCGCATCCGGGCTTCGCCTACCGGCCGGAGACCGGCGAAGAAATCTACAAATCGCTGATGGGTGTGCCGATCCTTCGGAGTGGAAAGGTCGTCGGCGTACTTGCCGTGCAGAACCGCACCAAGCGGCACTACACCGAAGAGGAAGTCGAGGCGCTGCAAACGGTCGCAATGGTGCTCGCGGAAGTCGTTGCGGCGGCCGAACTTGTCGATCCCCAGGCCTATGCAACGCCGGATCAAGCGCGGGAGGTGCCACACTACATTCAAGCGACAGCCTTTTGCGAAGGCATCGCGCTCGGTCATGCGGTGCTGCACGAACCGCGTGTTCACGTCACCAAACTGATCGCCGAAGACACCGAGGTTGAACTGAAGCGCCTCGAACAGTCGGTTTATGCGCTCAGGGGGTCGATCGATGACATGCTGGAGACGGCCGATCTCAGCCATGCGGGCGAACACCGCGATGTGCTGCAGGCCTATCGCATGTTCGCCAACGACCGGGGCTGGCTGAAGCGGATGCTCGAGGCGGTGCGCACCGGTCTCACGGCGGAAGCGGCCGTCGAACGTGTGCAGAATGATACGCGGGCGCGGCTGCAGCGCGCGGCCGACCCTTACATTCGCGACCGGCTGCACGATTTCGACGATCTGGCGAACCGGCTATTGCGCCAGCTCACCGGGGTCACGCTCGCCTCGCTCTCGGCAAACCTGCCCAACGATGCCGTCATCATCGCGCGCAACATGGGTCCGGCCGAGCTTCTTGATTACGACAAGACGCGGCTTCGCGGCCTCGTGCTCGAGGAGGGTGCGGCCAACGCACACGTCTCCATCGTGGCGCGTGCCTTTGGCATCGCTACCGCCGGTCGCGCCAAGGACATTCTCGATCATATCGAACCGGGCGACGCGATCATCGTCGATGGCGATACGGGCGAGGTCTATCTGCGGCCCTCGCAGGAGGTGATCGCTTCCTATTCGGAGAAGGCGCGCTTCCGCGCCCGCAAGCAGGAACAGTACAAGGCGATCCGCGACGAGCCGGCGATCACCTGCGACGGTCAGCGCGTGTCGCTCTACGTCAATGCGGGCCTGCAGGTCGATCTGCCGCATCTGGAGGAATCGGGTGCGGAGGGAATCGGGCTGTTCCGCACCGAGCTTCAGTTCATGATCGCCTCGACGCTGCCTTCCCTGCGCGACCAGATCGAGCTCTACAGCGCCGTGCTCGACGTGGCCGGCGACAGCCCGGTGGTCTTCCGCACCCTCGATATCGGCGGCGACAAGATGCTGCCCTACATGAATTTCGCGGCGTTGAAGGAAGAAAACCCGGCGCTTGGCTGGCGCGCCATCCGCATCAGCCTCGACCGGCCGGGATTGCTGCGCCATCAGATCAGGGCGCTGCTGACGGCGGCGGCCGGGCGCTCGCTCCGGGTCATGTTTCCGATGGTCGCCGAGGTGGCAGAGTTCCAGCGCGCCCGGGCGCTTGTCGACAAGGAGCTCGCCCGGCTCGACCAGTTCGGCAAGGAAAAGCCCGCGCATCTCGAAATCGGCACCATGCTCGAGGTGCCCTCGCTCGCCTGGCAGCTCGACACGCTGTTGCCGCTGGTCGACTTCGTGTCGGTCGGGTCGAACGATCTGCTGCAGTTCCTGTTTGCCTCCGACCGGGGCAATGCGCGCGTCGCCGGCCGCTACGATTTCCTCAGTCCGGCTGTATTGAGCTTCCTGAAGCACATCGTCGTCAAATGCAGCCAGCACGAGACGCCGCTGACGCTGTGCGGCGAAATGTCGGGCAAGCCGCTCGAGGCGATGGCCCTGCTGGGCCTTGGTTTCCGCCGTATTTCGATGTCGCCGGCGGCTGTCGGCCCGGTCAAGATGATGGTTCGCTCGCTCGATACCGGCAAGCTCGAGGCCTTCATGGACGGGCTTCTCGACCTGCCGGACCGCTCCCTCCGGGAGCGCCTTGCCGGCTTTGCCGAGGCGCATGGCGTGACCGTCTGAGCGTCCCGGCCGGGTAGCGTCCCGGCCCGTCCGATCTGGACCGGAAACTCGAAAATCGAAGCCCGGAAAGGGGGTTGGGTCAATCCATGGTTGCAGTTTGTCAACAGTTTTGTTCTATTCTACGCAATCAGACGCATTGGGTGGGATGTTGTCGGGCCGGCTCGGGGGCCGGTTGTGTATCGTTTTGAAGCGCCGGCGACCGTCGTATTGCCCATTGTCGAAAGAATGAAGCGCCGGCGACCGTCGTATTGCCCATTGTCGAAAGAATAGCGGTTCGGGATGGCTCAGCTCGGGGAAGAAGAGCCCACACAGATGAACAAGGTCACGATGCTGCCCACCGAAGACCGGTCGGACGCACGGCGCAGGTTGCACCTGCGCGACATCACCAATGAATTGCCGGAGGCTGCCGACACGGTCGGCGCCGAACTGCGCAACGCCCGGTTGCGCCGGGGTGAGGATTTGCGTTCGATCGCGCAATGTCTTCGCATCAGCCGCAGCCAGCTTGAGGCGATCGAGGAAGGCCGCAACGCCGATCTTCCGGCGCGCGCCTATGCGATCGGCTTCGTTCGTTCCTATGCGGAGTATCTCGGTCTCGACAGCCGCCATGTCGTCGAGCGCTACAAGGCCGAGCTCGACAACGAGGAAGCGACGGCTGCCGATCTGAATTTTCCGGAAGCCGGCGAAGAAGAGCGCCGCTTGCCGAAGGGCACGTTCCTGATCGTGCTTCTCGTTATCGCGGCCGGTGCCTATGGCGGTTGGCTGCTTTCGAAATCGACCGACGAAATGATGGCGGCGCGCGGGCCCGCGACGCTTGAGCCGCCGGCCGAAGCCGTTGCAGCGGCCATCTCTTCCGGTGCCGTTTCTTCTTCGTCGCGCGGCGACAGCGCTTCGGCGTCGACGCCTGCCGCCGGCGATGTGCCTGCCGTTCGCATTTCGGGCGTCGCTCCGGCGCCTTCGGCCGATGCTGTGCTCGCGCCGCAAAGTGTCTACGAACCGGCGCCGGTCAGCGAGGCGGAAGCCGAGGAAGCGGCGGCGGAGGTGGCGGCCGAGGAAATGGAACTTGCCGCGCTTTCCGAAGAGGTCTCGGCCGATTTGCCGCCCCTGCCGGATGGCACGCCTTACGGTGCGGAAAATGTCGACGGACGCGTCGTCGTGCGCGCGCGGCGCAACGGCGCCTGGATTCGCGTCGAGGATGCGGCCGGCAAGGTATTGATCGAACGGGTCATGCAGGCCGGCGACAGCTACCGCGCGCCGAGCCAGCCCGGTGTCATTCTCGTGGCGCGCGACGCCAGCGCCTTTGAGCTCATGGTCGACGGTCAGTCGCTTGGCCTTGCCGGTCCGGCGACGCTGGTGCTGACCGGCAAGTCGCTCTACGCGACCGATCTGCTGGCGGCGATGCCGAAACCGGCGGTCGCGGACACCGTTTCGAGCGAAACGGCGGTTGAATAGCCGGCGTTCACGGAAACGCCGCAATTCTGATATTCTGATACGAAGGCAAGCAAGGCGGCGTCATGTGTGGCGCCTTGCAGGCTTTTTCGGCACAACGTCCAGCTAACGGACGGATTTTGAACTCATGAGCAGCATCAGACCCTGGCGCGACATCGCGCGCCGCCCCAGCCGGCAGATCCATGTGGGATCGGTGCCGGTCGGCGGCGATGCGCCGATTTCCGTCCAGACGATGACCAACACGCTGACGTCGGACGCCAAGGCGACGGTCGAGCAGATCCGCCGCATCGAAGAGGCCGGTTGCGACATCGTGCGTGTGTCGTGTCCCGACGAAGCCTCGACCGCGGCGCTTGCCGAGATCGTCCGCGCCGCCAAAATCCCGATTGTTGCCGATATCCATTTCCACTATCGCCGCGCCATTGAGGCGGCGAAGGCGGGTGCCGCCTGTCTGCGCATCAATCCCGGCAATATCGGTTCCGAAGCGCGGGTGCGCGAAGTGATCCAGGCGGCCAAGGATCACGGCTGCTCGATGCGGATCGGCGTCAATGCCGGTTCGCTCGAACGCGACCTGCTGGAAAAATACGGCGAGCCCTGCCCGGCGGCGATGGTCGAGAGCGCCCTCGATCATGCGCGCATCCTGCAGGACCACGATTTCCACGAATTCAAGATCAGCGTCAAAGCCTCCGATCCCTTCCTCACCGTCGCCGCCTATCAGCAGCTCGCCGACGCCATCGATTGTCCGCTGCATATCGGCGTCACCGAAGCGGGCGGGTTGATGACCGGCACGGTCAAGTCGTCGGTCGGTCTCGGCATGCTGCTCTGGGGCGGCATCGGCGACACGATCCGCGTGTCGCTGTCGGCCGACCCTGTCGAAGAGGTGAAAGTCGGCTTCGACATCCTGAAGTCGCTCGGGCTTCGCCATCGCGGCGTCACCATTATTTCCTGTCCCTCCTGCGCGCGGCAGGGCTTCGACGTCATCGGCACGGTGCGTGTGCTCGAAGAGCGCCTCGCCCATATCGCGACGCCGATGACGCTGTCGGTAATCGGCTGCGTGGTGAATGGGCCGGGCGAGGCCGAGCAGACCGATATCGGTTTCACCGGCGGCGGCGCCGGTTCGGGCATGGTCTATATCGCCGGCCTCACCGATCACAAGATCGGGAATGACGAGATCGTCGAACATCTCGTCGAGCTTGTCGAAGCCAAGGCGAAGGAAATCGACGCCGCGCGTGAAGCGGCGGAAAAGGCAGCGGAACCGCGCGCGCTGGCGGGAGATTAGCGAGGCGGTTTTTTCCGTCGCCGCATTCCGTCACTTCCCAGGTTCCTTGCCGTCATGATTCCCGAAGAGAAACTCCAGAGCGTCATTGCCCGCTTCGAGGCGGTGCAGTCCGAAATGAATTCCGAGGTTCCGCGCGACCGCTTCGTCGCGTTGTCGCGGGAATTTTCGGAGCTTGCGCCGATCGCCGCCGCCATCGGCAAGCTCAATGCCGCGCAGCGCGAATACGAAGACGCCGAGGCGCTTTTGCGCGTTCGCGACATGGCCGAGATGGCGCGCGAGGAAATCGACCGTCTCAACGAGGAACTGCCGCGCCTCGAACACGAATTGCAGCTGATGCTGCTGCCGAAGGACGCGGCCGACGAGCGCAACGTCATTCTCGAAGTCAGGGCCGGCACCGGCGGCGACGAGGCGGCGCTTTTCGCCGGCGACCTCTTCCGCATGTATGAACGCTATGCGGCAAGTCAGGGCTGGTCGGTCGAATTGATTTCGGCGTCGGACGGCGAAATGGGCGGTTACAAGGAAATCATCGCCGGCATTTCGGGGCGCGGCGTCTATGCGAAGCTGAAATTCGAGTCCGGCGTCCATCGCGTCCAGCGTGTGCCGGTGACGGAAGGTGGCGGGCGCATCCACACCTCGGCGGCGACCGTCGCGGTGCTGCCGGAACCGGAAGAAGTCGATGTCGAGATCGACGAAAAGGATTTGCGCATCGACGTGTTCCGCGCGTCCGGCGCCGGCGGCCAGCACGTCAACAAGACCGAAAGCGCGGTGCGCATCACGCATATCCCGACCGGCATCGTCGTCGCGCAGCAGGACGAGAAGTCTCAACACAAGAACAAGGCACGGGCGATGCAGCTGATGCGCGCCAAACTCTACGATGCCGAGCGCGAACGCATCGACCGCGCGCGCTCGGCCGAGCGCAAGGGCCAGGTCGGATCGGGCGACCGCTCGGAGCGCATCCGTACCTACAATTTTCCGCAAAGCCGCGTCACCGATCACCGTATCAACCTGACGCTGCACAAGCTCGACCAGATCATCGCCGGCGAGGCGCTGGGCGAGTTGATCGACGCGCTGGTCGCCGAGGATCAGGCGGCGCGTCTGGCGGCGCTCGGTGACGAGGCGTGAACACGCGCGATCATGCGGCGCGGATGCTGGGCTGGCGGCTGAAACAGGCCGGCCTTCCAACGCCCGAACTCGATGCGCGGCTCATGGTGCGCGGCGCGACGGGGGCGAGCGAGATCGAGATGATCCGCGAGCCCGGCGCCTTCATCTCGCCGGAGGAAGAGGTGCTTCTTGCCGGGTATGAGAAGCGCCGTCTCGCGGGCGAGCCGGTGTCGCGCATTCTCGGCCGCCGCGAATTCTGGGGTCTCGACTTCGCGGTGACGCCGGCCGTGCTCGATCCGCGCGCCGACAGCGAAACGCTGGTCGCCGCCGCGCTCGATCTTTTGCGCGGCGTCGCGGGCCCCCGTATCCTCGATCTCGGCACCGGCACCGGCTGCCTGTTGCTGGCGGTCCTGTCCGAACGGCCGGATGCGCAGGGGCTGGGCGTCGATATTTCCGGCGCGGCGCTCGATGTCGCGCGCGCCAATGCCGCCGCGCTCGGTCTTGCGGCGCGGGCCGGTTTTGTCATGGCCGACTGGACGGCGGGCGTCGACGGCGTCTTCGATCTCGTATTGTCCAATCCGCCCTATATCGTCAGCACCGGGATCGCGGCGCTCGATGCCGGCGTGCGCGACCACGACCCGCGTCTCGCGCTCGATGGCGGCGCCGACGGCCTCGACGCCTATCGGGCGCTGGCGCGCGCCTTGCCGCCGGTTCTCGCGCCGCGCGGGCATGCGGTTGTCGAGCTCGGGTTCGGCCAGGCCGATGCGGTGACGGCGCTTTTCGAGGCGGCGGGCCTTTGCGTCGCGCATGTCGTTTCCGACCTGGGCGGTGTGCCGCGTGCCCTTGTCGCAGGGCGTGAGCCTCAAAACCGGCGCGAAGGCTGAATTTTTCCCCGTTTCGGTGGAAAAAAATCGTTTGGAATCCGGGCGTCCAGAGGCTAGGTTTCATGCAGGGAAAACGAGCCGGGTGGAAAAACGCCTCGCTCCTCGAACCCCTCCTCCGACATGAAGACTGTCTTCCGAGAAGAGGGATGTCGTCCAGCACGGGAGAGCCGTTGCCGGGCCGGGTTCGAAGGCGCTCGAGGCGGGCCCGGTCAAGACATGTGCCTGCAAGTATCCATCGACGTCCCAGGGGCCGGGCGCGGATACCGGGCCAGAACTTCTTAGCATCCGAACGGGCTCATGCCGCTGAGGCTGAGCATTTTGTGTGTGCTGGGGAAGTCCGCTCGCGCGGCGACAGTCCGGAAACGGATCGTCAGGGCGCCGGCGGCGGCAAGGGGCTTTAGCCAAAAGGCTTTGACCAGAAGTTTCGAACGGGATTCCGGCGTAAACAGTTAGCGAGAAACAAGAGCATATGAGGCAAGGGCAAAACAATCCCAAGCGCTCGCGCGGACGTGGCGGGCGCAACAACAATGGCGGCAGACCGCAGCATTCGGCCAACCGGGCTTACGACAGCAACGGGCCGGACGTGAAGATCCGCGGCACCGCCACACATGTCTGCGAAAAATATCAGCAGCTCGCCCGCGACGCGATTTCGGCCGGCGACCGCGTGATGGCTGAAAACTACTTTCAGCATGCAGAACATTACTACCGGCTTCTGATGGCCGCACAGGCCGGTCAGGAAGGCCAGGCTCGGCCGCAGAGCAGTCTCGCCTATCGTCCGCCGGAAGATGAAGAGGAAGAGACGGATTTCACGGCCGACAATCAGGCTCAGCCGCGTCATCCGGGCCAGCCCTGGCACCAGCAGAACGGCAACGGGCAGGGCGGCGGCCAGAATGCGAGCCCGAACGGTGGACAAGGTGGCGGCCAGACGAATGGTAGCCAGCACCGGCAGGACGAGGGCGGCGACGATGGCGAGGATGATGACCGTCAGCCCGACCAGCAGGCGAGCCAGCCTCAAGGCGAGGGCGAGGGTCAGCCGCGTCGCCGTCAGGGCCGCCGGCGCCGTCCGCGCGGCGAGGGCCAAATGAACCAGGGCGGTGGCGAGCAGCGCCGTGCCGAAGGTGGCCATGAAGGTGGCGAGGCCGGCGACGCGCCCCGCGCCGAAGCGCCTTCCGCGCCGGCGCCGGAAGGCGCACCCGGCGACTAAGGCCCGCTAATCTTCGAGAACGAGTGTGTCGCCGGGCTTTATCGAGCCCGGCGAACTCACATGGGCATAGAGGCCGAGATCGGCGTCGCCCCGCTCGCGCATCAGCACCGCCGGAATTTCCATGTCGCGGGCGCCCGTCGCCGGATCGACATTGGTGGCCGCGCAGCGCACCGTGCGATGTACGCCCTTGAAGCCCGCATCGCCCATCCGGAAGCGCCGGCCGACCCATTCATGGTCCTCGAAGGGTTCGAGCCCTTCCACATAGACATTGCCGCGAAAGCGCAGCGGATCTACCTGGCGGCCGATCTTCTCCTCCAGCGCCCGCACGCTCGCCATGTTGACGATCGAGACGAGCTTTGCCGGCGCGTCGGAATGTGAAAAGCCCGGCGCGAAGACAAGCCGCGGCGGCCCCCGCAATTCGTCCCTCATGTAATCGGCCATGAAGCCTTCCAGCGCCGCCCGGCCCTCCGCCGTCGTCAGGTCGGCGGCCAGGCGTTCGCGGCCCTCCAGCGCCACATGCAGCGTCGTCGTCGCATCGTCGAAGCGGGTCTTCAGCTTCGCCAGCCGCTCGTCCCGCATCAGCATCAGGAACTTGATTTTCGGGAAGTGCTTCGGGGCGGCGGAGTCGAAATCGGCCGAGCCGTTTTCGATGGCGAAAGCGCGGTCGAAGGGAAAGGTGCCGCCCTGTTCAAGCGCCACCCGGTCGAGCGGCTCAGGCGATAAGCCCTTGATCGGGTAGCGAAAAAGCCCTGTTACCGCCGCGCCGCCGCCCATTCATGGCTCCTTTTTGTCCGATTGCCGCGATCTTCACGAAATCGGCAGGTTTCTGCGACAAACTGGCTGGAGATTGCCTCTTGTGTGACCGTTAAGCAACACCAATATCCGTCAAGGACCGGTGCCTATGCAGGGCCGGACCGGAAGACGGATAAGGCGGCCGGGGGTTTCCGGCGCGTGCTTGAAAGGGAAGACACATGGATCTCGAAAAATATACGGACCGGAGCCGCGGCTTCATCCAGTCCGCGCAGGGGCTCGCACTCAGGTCGGGCCATCAGCGTTTCACACCCGAACATGTGCTGAAGGTTCTGCTCGACGACGAGGAAGGCCTCGCCGCCGGTCTCATCCGCGCGGCCGGCGGGCGGCCCGATCAGGCGCTGACCGGCGTCGAAACGGCGCTGTCGAAAATGCCGAAGGTCGAGGGCACAGGCGCCGGCCAGCTTTATCTTGCGCCCGAGACGGCGCGTCTCTTCGAGCAGGCCGAGCAGCTTGCGAAGAAATCCGGCGACAGTTTCGTCACCGCCGAGCGCCTCTTGCTGGCGATCGCGCTGACGCCCGGTTCCGAAGCCGAAAAAATTCTCAAGACCGCCGGCGTCACGGCGCAGGCGCTCAATGGCGCCATCGAAGCCGTGCGCAAGGGCCGCACCGCCGACAGCGCCAGCGCGGAAGACGCCTATGACGCGTTGAAGAAATATGCGCGCGACCTCACCGCCGAAGCACGCGCGGGCAAGCTCGACCCGGTGATCGGCCGCGACGAGGAAATCCGGCGCACCATCCAGGTGCTGTCGCGCCGCACCAAGAACAATCCGGTGCTGATCGGCGAGCCCGGCGTCGGCAAGACGGCGATTGCCGAGGGTCTCGCGCTCCGCATCGTCAATGGCGACGTGCCCGAAAGCCTGAAGAGCAAGCAGTTGATGGCGCTCGATCTCGGCGCGCTGATCGCCGGCGCCAAATATCGCGGCGAATTCGAGGAGCGGTTGAAGGCCGTGCTCGGCGAAATCAGCGCGTCGGACGGCGGTATCATTCTCTTCATCGACGAGATGCACCAGCTTGTCGGCGCCGGCAAGACCGACGGCGCGATGGATGCCTCGAACCTGTTGAAGCCCGCGCTGGCGCGCGGCGACCTTCACTGCGTCGGCGCGACGACGCTCGACGAGTACCGGAAATATGTCGAAAAGGACGCGGCGCTGGCGCGGCGCTTCCAGCCGATCTTTGTCGACGAGCCCAATGTCGAGGACACAATCTCGATCCTGCGCGGCCTGAAGGAAAAATACGAACTGCATCACGGCGTTCGCATTTCCGATGCCGCGCTGGTCGCGTCCGCGACGCTTTCCGACCGCTACATTTCCGACCGCTTCCTGCCCGACAAGGCTATCGACCTGATGGACGAAGCGTCGTCGCGCTTGCGCATGCAGGTCGATTCGAAGCCGGAAGAACTGGACGAGATCGACCGCCGCGTCATCCAGCTCAAGATCGAACGCGAGGCGCTGAAAAAGGAAAAGGACCAGGCGTCGAAGGAACGGCTTGAGAAGATCGAAACCGAGCTTGCCGATCTCGAACAGAAGTCGGCCGACCTCGCCGCCTCATGGCAAGCCGAGAAGTCGAAGCTCGCCAGCGCACAGAAGATCAAGGAAGAGCTTGAGGCGGCGCGCAACGAACTGGCGCAGGCGCAGCGCGCCGGAAAGCTCGATCGCGCCTCCGAGCTTGCCTATGGCGTCATTCCCGAGCTTGAAAAGAAGCTCGTCGAAACCGAAAAACAGGCGCAGGGCGCGATGCTGGAAGAAGCGGTGACAGAGGCGCATATCGCGCAGGTCGTCTCGCGCTGGACCGGCATCCCGGTCGACAAGATGCTCGAAGGCGAGCGCGAAAAGCTCCTGCACATGGAAGAGGCGCTCCGGGCCCGTGTCATCGGTCAGGAGGAAGCGGTGTCGGCCGTTTCGCGCGCGGTGCGCCGGGCGCGCGCGGGCTTGCAGGATCCGAACCGGCCCATCGGCTCGTTCCTCTTTCTGGGGCCGACCGGGGTCGGCAAGACCGAGCTCACCAAGGCCTTGGCCGGCTTCCTGTTCGACGACGACCAGGCGATCTGCCGCCTCGATATGTCGGAATACATGGAGAAGCATTCGGTCGCGCGCCTCATCGGCGCGCCGCCCGGCTATGTCGGCTACGAGGAAGGCGGCGCGCTGACCGAAGCGATCCGCCGCCGGCCCTATCAGGTCGTGCTGTTCGACGAGATCGAAAAAGCGCATCCCGACGTCTTCAACGTGTTGTTGCAGGTGCTCGACGACGGGCGCCTGACCGACGGGCAGGGCCGCACGGTCGACTTCAAGAATGTGATGATCGTGATGACGTCCAATCTCGGCGCCGAATATCTGGCGGAAGGCGGCGATGTCGAGGAAGTGCGCGAGCAGGTGATGGATGTCGTGCGCTCGCGCTTCCGGCCCGAATTCCTCAACCGGCTCGACGAGATCCTGCTGTTCCACCGCCTGACGCGCGAACAGATGGACGCCATCGTCGACATCCAGCTCGAACGCCTGCAGGCGCTGCTTGCCGGCCGGCAGATCGCGGTCGAGCTCGACCCGGCGGCGCGCACATGGCTCGCCGATGCCGGCTACGATCCCGTCTACGGCGCCAGACCCTTGAAGCGCATCATCCAGCGCAACGTGCAGGACCCGCTTGCGGAGTTGATCCTGCAAGGCCGCGTCGCCGACGGCGAAACGGTGAAAGTCTCGGCCGGCGCCGAAGGCCTCATCATCGCCGGCCACGAGGTTGCCCGCGACGGCTCCCTGCGCGACGAAGGCGAGACGGGGTTGCGTATCGTCCACTGACGTTTGCGCACCTGCCGCGAAAACAAAGGCCGCCGGGTGATCGGCGGCCTTTTCTGTTCCATCGGCCAGCGCCGTGTCCGTTTCCGGCCAGACAAAATTTCGACTCGGCATCACCTTCGGACCCCTCACACGGAAAATGAAGGAACAGATCATGGGTATTCTCGACGGCAAGGTCGCCATCGTCACGGGTGCGAGTTCGGGTATTGGCCGCGCGGCGGCGCTTTTGTTTGTGCGCGAGGGCGCGAAAGTGGTCGTCACGGCGCGTCGCGTGGCGGAGCTCGACGCGCTGGCCGCCGAGATCGGCAGGCGGGGCGGCGAAGCCGTCGCGCTTGCGGGCGACATCGCCGACGAAAGCATCGCCCGCGCGCTGGCCGAAACCGCCATTGCGCGTTTCGGCGGTCTCGACATCGCGCTCAACAATGCAGGACAGCTCGGCGAAACGGCGGCGGCGCACGACATCTCGCTTCCCGGGTGGCGCGAGACGGTCGAGGTCAACCTGACTTCGGCCTTTGCCTGCGCGAAATATCAGCTTCCGGCGATGTTGGCGCGTGGCGGCGGATCGATCGTCTTCACTTCGACGATCGTCGGCAGTGAAGTCGGGCTTCCCGGCATGGCCGCCTATGCGGCGAGCAAGGCCGGGCTCGTCGGTCTCGCGCGCGTCATCGCCGCCGAATATGGCGCGCAGGGCATCCGCGCCAATGCGATGCTCGTCGGCGGTACGGATACGCCAATGGGCCGCAACGCCGCCCCCACGCCGGATGCCTATGCGTTTGTCGAGAGCCTGCATGCGCTGAAGCGCATTGCCGCGCCGGAAGAGATTGCGCAGGCCGCGCTCTTCCTGGCATCGGAGGCTTCGAGTTTCGTCACCGGCGCGGCGATGCCGGTCGATGGTGGCGTACCAATATGCCGGACGTGACGCGGCGGCAGCGAAAGCGACGAAGCGCGTACGGTTTTCGTCTCCTTAGGCGTCTCCGAAACCGTCTCCTTCAACGTCGCTCTGAACGTCTCCCGGTTCGTCTCCGGTAATCGCACAGATTTCGTCCCGGAATACGGTGCGGCGGCGGGGACAAGTGGGACTTGTCCACGGGGTCCGGGCGGGGATAAATGCGCCGCGAGACCATTTGTGACAGATTTTTGACAGTTCGGTGACAGCGGGCCGAGTTATCCCCGGAAAACGGGGATAAGTGTGCCGCGAAAGACGATCCGTCCACGGATATAGCGCCGTCAGTTGGCGCTGCTCGCATCGGTGTCTGCGCGGGCAACGCGGGTCGCGAGCGGCGCTTCCGCCATCTGCATTGCCATCGCCGCGCGCTCGGCTTTGAAGGCGGCGAGTTGTGCGCCTTCGAGCTTGCGGCCGGTCGGCACTTTCAACGCCAGCGGGTTCATTTTCTTGCCGTTCACATGTACTTCATAGTGCAAGTGCGGGCCGGTCGAGGCGCCTGTCGTGCCGACATAACCGATCACCTGACCCTGGCGCACACGCGTACCGGCGCGGATGCCGCGCGCGAAGCCGTTGAGATGCGCGTAGGCGGTTTCATAGCCATTGGCATGACGGATTGAAATGTAATTGCCGTAACTGCCGAAGCGGTTGGCGCGCTGTATCGTGCCGTCGCCGGCCGCATAGATCGGTGTGCCGGTCGGCGCGGCGAAGTCGACGCCGCCGTGAAGGCGCGAATAGCCGAGGATCGGATGCTTGCGCATGCCGAAGCCCGACGACAGACGCGCGCCGTCGACGGGCGTCTTCATCAGGAACTTCTTCATGCTCTGGCCGTTCTCGTCGAAATAATCCCAGACGCCGTCGCCCGGATCGTGACGCCATAGCTTGTGCGTCCTGCCGCCGACCGAAAGCGAAGCGAAAAGCACATCGCCTTCTTTCACGGCAATGTTGTTTTCGTCGAACTTGCGGCTGAAATAGACCTCGAACTTGTCGCCCGGCTGGATTTCGCGCTGGAAGTCGACGCTGTAGGAATACATGCGGATCATCTCGACGATGATCTGCGGCGGCAGGCCGGCGCGTTCGCCGTCGAGGAACAGCGAATTGTCGATGGTGCCGGCGGCGCGCACGAAGCCTTCGGTGAACTCGCGCATCGTCTCGCGGCCGCTGAAGCTGCCGTCGGCATCGCGCGTCACTTCGATGGCGCGTTCGATGTCGGGCTGGAGCGAAAGCGCGGTCAGGTATTTCGGCGGCATGGCGCCGTCTTCCACGCTCTCCGCGCCTTCCGGCATCTCCACGAAGTTCAGCGAGATTTCCTGGCCGGCGCGCAGCTTGCGCGGGCTGTAATGGGTGCTCAACGCGGCGACCGCGTGATAGGCGTCGATACGGTCGGCGCCGGCTTTGGCCAGCACTTCCATCAGCGTTTCGCCGCTGGCAAGCGCGACGGTGACTTCGACTTCGCGCGGCTCGGCGGGGTGAATTTCGGCGACAGCTTCCGCCGCCATTTCGCCGGTGAACAGGCCCGGATCGGCGAGCGAGGCTGTGTACAATTCGTCCGTGGGCTGAATGGCGACGACGGCGCGCGGGCCGTCAACGTCCTTCGGTGTCAGGTCGAGGGCAACAACGCGCGGCGCCCGGTCCGCCGTCAATGAGGCGACCGCGACCCCCTGATAAGGCGTCACCAGGGTCGCCATGCCGATGCCAACGAGGCCCAGCGACAGCGCGCCGAGCGCGCCCGAGGCTGCTATCCAGCGCGACTGACCCAGCGCCAGACGGCTGGCGGAGGCATAAAACTTCAATGAAATCCGAGCGTTATGACGCGTGCGGTGCCAAAAGCGTTGCGTGGCGGGCGCGGCTTTCGTCTCGGCGTCGCCGCAATTCTCGTCTTCTGTCACCTGGGTCCCCGTATCGTACAAACTCGCTGTCCCCCCGGTGCGATTCCCGATACTTGGCGTCAATGCCTAAGGTTCGATCTTCGCTGGCTTGCTTAAATGGTGGTTGCCCGACCACCGAAACAAAATGTAACGCGTCGTGATTTGAGACGATGCCCCGTCCCAGCCGGTCCTGTCAACGCAGGCCCTGTCCAAAAGCCATTATATTCATTGTTTATGAAGGTTTATACACCGTCTTTCTTTCTAAATTGCGACCGCGTTCCATAAAAGCTCCATGCTGGCGCACACTTGGTTGTGTCAACGCGGGACGGCGACGCGGCAAAGGTAGCCGCGTGCATCCGAGGTGCAGGATGCGGGCCGTTACGGCTCCGAATCTATCGGCCGCCGGCCTCAGGGGCATCCGCAGGACGGAGAGCGCGAGTCAAGGGCCAAAGAGCATGATTTTTTTGAGAAAAGCGCGAAAAAGACGTTTGACAGGCCATGGCCACCTCCCTATAAACCGCCTCCACGAGGTCACGGCGTTCCGCTCCTTGGGCGCGACGTTTCCCCTCAGGTAAAGAGTATTGAAGGGCTTGCCCGGACGTGCTCTTTGTGGCCTAGTAAACGATCCAATTATGGATGACAGCAGGGCCCCGACTTCCATAGGGAAGCGGCGGTGAGGCTGTCCTTCGGGTCGGTTGCGACCCTGATGTTTCGGGACGTTCATTGCGTCGTGAAACTCAGGTGCTCTTTGACATTGTGGTTTGAGAAAGAGAAACGTGGACGGCGGTGTCCTGGCGAGATCGGTTCATACCGATCGTCAGAATACTGACTGTCTGATGTTTCTACACACATACCCCGTTACCCGGTCCCCAAGACCGGGAAACGAATGTGAGTGTATTTTGCGTCAGCCTCGCGGTTTTCCCCGCGAGGAATACAGTCGGATCAACTCAACTTGAGAGTTTGATCCTGGCTCAGAACGAACGCTGGCGGCAGGCTTAACACATGCAAGTCGAACGCCCTCTTCGGAGGGAGTGGCAGACGGGTGAGTAACACGTGGGAACCTACCTAGGGGTACGGAATAACTCGGGGAAACTCGTGCTAATACCGTATACGACCTTCGGGTGAAAGATTTATCGCCCCTAGATGGGCCCGCGCTGGATTAGCTAGTTGGTGGGGTAAAAGCCTACCAAGGCGACGATCCATAGCTGGTCTGAGAGGATGATCAGCCACACTGGGACTGAGACACGGCCCAGACTCCTACGGGAGGCAGCAGTGGGGAA
>PHEO01000265.1 GCA_002841195.1 Alphaproteobacteria bacterium HGW-Alphaproteobacteria-11 | reverse complement strand
TAATGCGCTGATCCCGCAGATCACGGTTCGCTACGAACGTTACGACGATGCCGACCATACGATCATCATGGCCGATCTGGACAATGACTCGATCGCCGACGTCACGATCAATGTTCATGGCTACCTCATACCCGTCATTTCAGAAATTCAGACCGGCTGACCGCCGACAGGGAGTAACAATGATGTCGTCTCAGGAAATGCCGACCCATTTTGGAAACCCCGCAGCCCCGCGCGCGCGCGGCGCGGGCAAGACCGAGCAAAGCTTTTCGTTGCGCGGTCGGGTCATCGCGGGGTTGGTCTTCGCTACCTTCTTGTTGGCAGGGGTGGGCGGATGGGGCGCCACCGCCAAGCTTTCGGGGGCCGTGGTCTCGGCGGGAACGGTGCTTGTCGATACGCATGTGAAGGCGGTGCAGCACCCCGACGGCGGCGTGGTGCGCAGTATCGATGTGCGCGAAGGCGAGCATGTCGCGGCAGGGCAGATACTGCTGCAACTCGAAGACGTGTCGATCCGCGCCGAGCGCGCCATTGTTCAGGCACAATTGGCCGAGCTGTTGGCGCGCCAGGCGCACAAATATGCTGATGCGATAGGTGCAGAAACGATGATGATCAGCGCCAAAGATCAGGCGAGGTTTGCCAACGCACAAGAAATATTCGATGCAGAGGCAAGGCTTTACGTTAGCCACCTGCGCAATCGCCAATCGCAGAGCAGCCAGCTTGACCAGCAGATCAGCCAGTTGAGCGAAGAAATCGCCGGGCTGGAGTTTCAGCGCCGCGCGATGGGCGAAGAACTGGCGCTGCTGCGCGAGGAGCATGCGCGCGCAACAGCGCTGCGCGAAAAAGGGCTGATCGAGATCCAGAGACTTTATACGCTCGACCGCGAAGTTGCGCGCATGCATGGCCTGCAAGGCGAGCTTGAGGCCAACATTGCGCGCGCCCGATCGCGCATTGCCGAAGTCACGTTGCAGAAACTGGCGATTCACGAAATCGCCCGCACCGAGGCGCAGCGCGAATTGCGCGTGATTGACGCCCAGATTGCCGAAACGGAAGAACGGCTTACAGTGATCGAAAACCGGCTGGCGCGTACGGTGATCCGCGCGCCGGTTGCCGGCAATGTGCTCGATCTTTCGGTCACCACGCTTGGCGGCGTGATTTCGCCCGCCGAGCGGCTGCTGACAGTGGTGCCCAGCGATGCGCTGCTGGTGATCGAGTTCCGTGTTGCGACGCGCGACATCGACCAGATATCGCTGGGCCAGCCAGTCAAGTTGCGTTTCAGCGCGTTCAATCACCGTACGACGCCGGAAATTGACGGCCGTATCAGCCGTATTTCCGCCGCCGCCTCGCGCGATGTGCAGACCGGTGAAAGCTACTATGCCGGTCAGGTCGAGGTGGTCGGCAACCTCTCGGCCCTGGGTGATCGTGGTCTGGTGCCGGGGATGCCGGTTGAGGTGTTTGTGCAAACGCAACAGCAGGTCGCGCTGGCCTATCTTGTGCGGCCCTTTACCGACCAGATGGCCCGCGCGTTTCGCGAGGAATAAGGCTTTTTTTGCTCAGCATCATGACAAAATTGTGAACTTATAAGAATTCCAATTTTCTGTTATGCTGCACTGGGGAACGGGGCCCGGACGCGCTGCCAAAAGCGTTGCTATGGGGGATAGGCGATGGAATACACAGCAACCATTGCGTTTGCTGACGATCATCCCGTTTTATTGAGCGGTCTGATTGGGCTGTTCGGCGAAATTGATAGTTTCGAAGTTGTTGGTAATACCGGCACGGCCGACGGCGCCTTGGCCATCGCGCTGTCCAAAAAGCCAGATGTGCTGGTCATGGATCTGAGCATGCCGGGTGACGCCTTTCGCTGCATTGGCAGTATCGCAACCAGGGTGCCGGATACGAAGGTTGTTGTATTCACCGCATATTCCAGCGTTGACGCGGCGCTGAAGGCGGTTGATGCGGGCGCGACCGGGTTCGTTCTCAAAGGCAACCCGGTGACCGAGTTGATAGATTGCATTGATGCGGTTGTGGCAGGGCAGATGTACATCACGCCGCAATTGTCGGCGCAGGTGTTGAATGGGCTGCGCGAAAGCGTCCGCCGAAAGGCGCGCGAGGCGCAGGTGCGCTTGACGGTGCGTGAAAAACAGATCGTCGGCCTATTGCTTCAGGCGCGCACAAACCGTGAAATTGCCGACGAAATCGGTATTACAGAACGAACGGTAAAACACTATATGACCGGCTTGATGTTGAAACTGAAAGCCAGAAATCGCGTTGAAGTTGTTTTGGCCGCAAAAGCCCACTCGGCGCCGGAAGGTGTGCGAACCTGAACACCGCATCCAGTGATCCCTTGCGGATGCGGGCTGCGCCGCCTGTGTCTTGTTCGGTGGCGTGGCGCGCTTTTTGCGGGGCTTATGCGCCGACAAGCAGAATGATCGCCATGATCTGCGGCGAGAGAATCCGCAGGCACATCACCAGCGGGTAAACGGTGGCATAGGCCAGCGCGGGCGCGCCCGCGCCGGGGTGCACGCCGTTGGCAAAGGCGAGCGCCGGCGGGTCGGTCATCGAGCCTGCAAGCAGACCGCACAGCGTAAGATAGTTCATCCGCAACACCTGACGTGCGAAAACACCGACAGCCAGCAGCGGAATAAGGGTAATTGCCGCGCCATACCCCATCCAGGAAAGCCCGCCGCCCGTTGTCAGCGTCGCCACAAATCCCGCGCCGGAATCGAGCCCGACCACCGCGAGAAACAACACGATGCCGATTTCGCGCAACGCCAGATTGGCGCTTGGCGGCATGAACCAGTAAAGCCGCCCAAGACTGCCGAGCCGCGCCAGCAGGATTGCGGCGATCAGCGGCCCCCCTGCCAGACCCAGCCGCAGCGGTGCCGGCAGATTGGGGAAGGGGATCGGCAGCGACCCCAGAAGCACCCCCAGCCCGATGCCGATGAAGATTGGCAGCATCTGCACCTGATTGAGCTTGGCCGAGGCATTGCCCACCTGTGCTGCCAGCCGGTCAATCTCGCCCCCAGGGCCGACGATGTTGAGAATGTCGCCAAATTGTAGCACCGACCCCGGCGATGCCACCAGTTCGACCCCGGCACGGTGCAGCCGCGAGATTACCACATTGCCGTGCGCGCGCAGGGTCAGATCGGCAATGTGCTTGCCAAGCACCGCTTCGTTGGTGACCACGACGCGCTCTGACCGGAAATCGGTGCCCTTGGTCGAAAGCGATTCTGCCACCACTTCGCCGACGATCAGGGTTGCACGGTGCAGCGCCGCGGCATCAGCGCTGACAAGGTGCAGCACGTCACCCGCCGTTAACCGCACCTCGGGGCTGGGCACCCGAAGCGCGCCACCCGATTTGAGCCGCGAGCAGATAACCGAGCTGCCGATCAGCT
>PHEO01000037.1 GCA_002841195.1 Alphaproteobacteria bacterium HGW-Alphaproteobacteria-11 | reverse complement strand
CCTTCTCTGGATCAAGGAAGGGCATTTGCGCGACGTGCGTATCCCATCGGAACTCCAGCACTGACGACATCGCCACCACGGCAACACCGTTTTTGCGGTGAAGCACGCCTTACATACAGGAACTTTCAGGATGACAACGGCGTTCGAAGACGTGACGAAAGTGCTGAATGTCTATTTCGACGCACTTCACTATTGCGATACGGAAAAGCTCCAGCGCGCGTTTCACCCGCGCGCAATATATGCGACGACAGACGAAACACCGATGCTCTACCGGACGATGGACGTCTATTTCCCGGTCGTCGCTGCACGCCAATCTCCAGCCTCACGCGGCGAGACAAGGCGCGATTTCATCGATTCGATCGAGATCGCCGGCGAGAACACGGCGCGGGCACGCGTCCGCTGCGCCATCGGCAACCGCGATTTCGTCGATTTTCTAACCCTCGTTCGCGATGAAGGACGCTGGCAGATCATCTCGAAAGTTTTTCAGATCATCGAAAATCCAGAGAAGGAAAACTGATGCCTTACGTCAACATAAAGATCACGCGGGAAGGCGCTACGCCTGAGCAGAAGCGCGCCATTATCAAAGGTGTGACGGGACTTCTCGTCGATGTTCTCGACAAGAACCCGGCAACGACATTCGTCGTTATCGACGAAGTGGAACTTGAGGACTGGGGCATCGGCGGACTGCCTGTCGAAGAGTTTCGCGCCGCAAAATCCGGGACAAAAAAATGATGCAGGGCGGCGGCCAGTTCTACATGCTGGCGATGTTTGCCGCGGGGCTGGCCATCCCCGTCATGGCCGGCCTGAACTCCAATCTAGGCGGGCGTCTCGGAAGCCCATCTCTGGCGACGCTTATCCTTTTTACGGTTGCTCTCATCGTCGCAGCAACCGTCGTTGCCATACGACGCGAACCGCTCTCCGCTGGCGCAGAGTTGCCGCCCTACTTGTTTCTCGGGGGTCTGGTGGTCGCCGGCTATGTGCTCGCGATGACCTATGGCGCGCCAAAAATCGGTATCGGCAATGCAGTCGTGCTGGTTTTATTCGGGCAGCTGATTTGTGCGGCCCTGCTGGATCATTTTGCGCTGATCGGCGCGCCGGAGAACCCGATAACCCTTAAGCGCCTCGCCGGGCTTTGCCTGATCGGTAGCGGTGTCGTATTGGCAGTCCGGCCGCTTTGACGGCTGGCGGCCGCAACCACAACCGATCCGGAACGGCCTGCGCGCTTTCACCCTGCAATCCCGGTGACATAGGCTGCGGTCAGTTTGTGTTTCGGTGTCTCAAAAAGCCTGCCGCAGGTATCATACTCTATCAAGGCGCCGGCCCGATCCTTCACCCAGAAGAAGGCAGCATAGTTTGCAATGCGCCGCGCCTGAGCGAGATTGTGGGTAGCCACGACAACCGTATAGCGCCCCCTGAGACTGCCAACCATGCTTTCGACCGTGGCCGACGAAAGAGGGTCAAGGGCGCTACATGGCTCGTCCATCAAAAGAATGGAAGGCTTCAGTATAAGCGCTCTTGCGATACAGAGCCGCTGTTGCTGCCCGCCCGAAAGGGAAAGAGCCGATGCATCCAGGCGATCTCGAACTTCGTCCCAAAGACCGACGTCGATCAATGCTGTCTCGATGCGTTCCTCCCGTTCATAGCGGTTCGAGATACCATGCTCACGAAGCGGCATGTCGAGGTTTCGCCGAACGGAAAACGGAAAGGGATTGGGCCGCTGGAAAATCATTCCTACCTTTCGACGAAGCTCCTGCAGATTCACCTCTGGCGCGTGAATATTCCAACCGTCTACAGTGATCGAGCCGCTTACTCTGCAGCCACCGGACATGTCGGTCAGCCGGTTCAAGCTCGACAGGAATGTGCTCTTCCCACATCCTGACGGCCCGATCAGCGCGGTCACACATCCCTTGTATATGTCGAGGCTCACATCCTTGAGTGCTGCCACGCCGTCATAGGCCACATCGAGACCTCTGACAGCGATCACCGCTTCGGGCGTACAGCACTCCGGTCCGGAAACGACGGGCCCCAAAGTGTAGCCCGATCCGCTGGCATCGTTCTTGTCCGTGTACGGTCCGGTTTTCATGTGGAGACCTTTTTCCGTAAAAGGAAATCTGAGATCGACATAGCCGCTACGTTTACAACTATCAGAAAGAGGATCAGCACAAGAGCTGACGCATAGGCATTCTCGTCACCACCGGCAACATTCATCGCAAGGTCATAGATATGGACCGAGAGTGCTCGACCTGAGTCGAACAGGGATGACGGCATCCGATCAACATAACCGCTGGTATAAATAAGCGCCGCGGTCTCGGCGGTGGCCCTGCCCAGTCCAAGAAGGAGACCTGCGGTTACCGCGGACCCAGCCGCCGGCAGGAGAACAAGGCGAACCGCCGAGAACCGCGAGAGGCCCAGGGCGGCGGCGCCACGGCGCCAATCATCCGGCACCATCCTCAGGCCCTGCTCTGTCGTGCGGACCAGGAGAGGCAGAATCATGCATGCCAGGGTGAGTCCGCCGGAGAGGATTGAAAACCCCATCCCAAGCCAAAGACCGAAAAACGCACTTCCAAACAAGCCAAACACGATTGACGGAACGCCAGCCAGAACATCCAGGCTGAGGCTCGTCCATGCCGCGAAGCGACTTCCCGTTGGCATGAATTCAACGAGAAAGATCGCTGCGGCAAGGCCGAGCGGCGTAGCTGCAGCAATCGCGGTAATCACAATCAGACCTGTCGAGACAAGAATGGGCGCAATTCCACCACCGCGTCCCGCACTTGTGGGCTCGTCAACGAAGAATGACCAATCCAGTCCCGGTGCGCCCCGCCAGACAATGTCCATGATTACCCAAAACGCAAAACCGCAGAGAACCAGGGTGCCCAAATGAGCGGCAACCGGCAGCAATGCGTCCCTGATGCGATGAGGCCGACCTCGCTCTGTACTACTGGAAAAACTGTCAGACATTGTTCTTCAGTCCCGCAATCCGGGCCGCGGTCAATGAAAGAAGCAAGACGAGAATTGTCAGCGCAAGACCGGAAACAAAAAGCGCGGCGCGATGGTCTCCCGTCGCATAGGCCATTTCCAGCGCGATGTTGGAGGTAAGGACGCGAACTGCGGAAAATGGCCCGTCCGGCATCTGCACGATATTTCCGGTGACCATGAGAACGGCCATCGTCTCTCCGATTGCCCGTGCAGCAGCGAGCAGGATTCCGGCCGCTATTCCGCCGCGTGCAGCAGGCAGCACAACATTCCACAATGTACTTTCGCGAGAGAGCCCCAACGCCGCGGCCCCGGACCAGGAAGACCGGGCGACGCCTTCAAGCGCTGATTCCGACATGATCGTCACGGTCGGAGCGACCATCAACGAGACGACAAGTATCCCCGCGATCAGACTTGTGCCAGGCGGCTCTATGCGCGCGATGAGCGGCACAAGCACCACCAGCCCCCAGAGACCCAGAACGACCGACGGCATGCCTGCGAGCAAAAGCACCAGCCAACGGTATGGCTTCCTGATCCATGAGGGCGCGTAATAAAGACGGTAAACCGCCGCCGCAACGCCCACGGGGCCGGCAAGCAGAATGGCACCGACCGAAAGAACGAAGGATGACACCAGCATCGGCACGAGGCCGAAGCTCTCGTCGGTTGGATACCATGCGTCGTCGAACAGAAAACCGCGCAAACCGACATTCTTCAGGGCCGGCAGGGCTTCGCCGGTTACGAACAGAAATATCAGAAGCAGAATGCTTGAGACGCATACGGCACCTATTCCGAGACCGAATGCAAAACGGCTGTCAGGGGTGCGAAGGAACAAAGAATTGCTCCAGAATGGTGTCATGCATTTCCGGGGACCGGGCGAATTCAATAAAGCCGCGCAACCGCACCTTCTCCGCCGGACGTATCACCAGGGTAAGCGGCCTTGCGAGCGGGTAGGTTCCGTCTTTCACATTCTCGACCGTCGCCTCGACACCTTCCAATCCAAGAAGCCGTATCGGCGTACCGGCGCCTGATTCAAATTCGGCGGTTCCTATGGACACATAACCGATGGCGCCGGGATTGGCGGCGACGGTTTTGATGCCCTGCTGATTATCGCCGATGACAACATGCGCCGCGATATCCCTTACCCCAAGATCGAAATACGCAAGAAACAGTTCGAGTGTCGATCGTCCTTCTGCCTTGTTGACGACGGTAATTCTACCAGGTCTCCCTCCGACATCCTCCCAGTCCGTCACTTTGCCGGTGAAGATATCGACGATCTGCCGTCTGGACAGCGCCGGAACTTCATTTTGCAGGTGAAGAATCAGCCCCACGCCATCGCGGGCGAGTTCGAAGCCGATGAGGTCATTCTCGTCTTCCGACAAGCTCCGGGAAATCATCCCGATATCCGCCAGACCGGACCGGACATCGATTATCCCCCTTGTCGACCCCCCGCTTTGTACGTCGACCCGTATCCCGGGATGTTGCGCCTCAAATGCCTTGCCTATTTCCGCAACAAGCGGTGCCACAGTGCTCGATCCGGTAACGGTTATACGATCAGCGGCAAGAGCAGGATTTTCCATTCCAGTCACAACGACGAGAAGCAACACAACGGAAAACCATCTCTCGCTCATCTTCCAAGCCCGTCCTGATACATCGTGACAATCGGCGGCATCCTAACCACGATCCATCGCGGTCAAGATCACGTTTCCGCGAACCTGATGTTTTCGCGAACCTGGCGGAGAAGGTTACGGATTCCAGAAAAAGCGAGCCACGCGGGCAGTGGCGATACGAAGGCTGGTGGGCCCGGCAGGACTCGAACCTGCGACCAAACCGTTATGAGCGGTCCGCTCTAACCAACTGAGCTACAGGCCCCCAGCGCCCCGCCATATAGCAGCAAGGGGGCCGGGCCGCCAACCGGGAAGCCGGGTTTTCAGCGCAGCGCGCGGAGGAATTCGAGGACAGCGGCGTTGGTTTCTTCGGGGTATTCCTGCTGAACCCAGTGGCCGGAGCCCTTGACGATGCGCGCGCCCATCCAGTTGGGGATGACCTCGGAAACGCGGTCGAGCGCCTCGCGGCCCCACCAGGTGCCGACATCGTATTCGCCGCCGAGAAACATCGCCGGGACCACCATCGGCTTGCCCTGCATGGGGGCAAGATCGTTCCAGCCGTTTTCGAGATTGCGATAGAAACTGAGGGGCCCTGAAAGCCCGCCGCGCTCCAGCGCGTCGGCATAAACGTCGAGGTCTTCGTCGGTGAACCAGGCGGGCATTTTTTCCGGCGTCATGAAGCGCTCGCACATCCGCGCGCCGGGCGGGATGCAGAAGGCGCTGCCGCGAATGAGTTCGATCGGATCGCCGGCGTCGAAATCGATACCGGCGCCCGACAACGCCGCGCCCGACGCCGTCCATGTGAGGTCGCGCACCCAGCCGCGCAGATCGCTCTCGATTTCGGTGATGATCGGCCCAAGCGCGCTGAAATAGACCTGATAAAAATCCTGATCCGGCCCCGACAGCGCCAGATGAACTTCATGCGGCGAGCGCTCGCCGAAGGGATTGTCCGGCAGGCCGATGAGGCCGCGGCCCGCGAAGGGCACGCTCATGCCCATGACGCCGGTGAAAACCTCCGGGTGCAGCCAGGCCGCCGTCCAGACGACCGGCGCACCCCAGTCATGCCCGATCAGGATGGCGCTCTTCTCGCCCAGCGCCGCGACAAGGCCGACGAGATCGGTAACCAGCGGATGGATACGGTAGGCGTCGGGATCCCAGAATTTCGACGAGCGCCCATAGCCGCGCTGGTCGATGGCGACGACGCGGTAGCCGGCCCCGGCGATGACCGGCATCTGGAAGCGCCACGAATACCAGAGCTCGGGAAAGCCGTGAACGAGGATGACGAGCGGCCCCTCGCCTTCCTCGACGACATGCAGGCGCACGCCGTTGACATCGACCAGCCGGTGTTGCCGCTCACCCATGAATTCCCCCCGTTTGCCGCGCGCCCTGCCGCAACTCGATTTCCTGTTGTCCGAAATTGCGCTCGACCAGCGTCGGCTGCCCGCGCAGCCGGCTCGCCAGCCACTTCCACAAGACGCGCGCCGTCACGTCCGGGCGCATCAGCACCGACGGCTTCGCGACGAAATGCGTCACCATCAGATATCGGCGATAGATCGCCGGGTCTTCGTGCATCGCCTCGAGCACGCGGTCGATGTACCAGTTCTGGGCGCGGAAATAGAACGGCCGCTTCTTCTCGACATCGGGTATCCACGGATAGCGCAAATTCTGTTCGCGGATGACCGACCAGACGAGATCGGCGATGCGGCTGATGCGCCGGTAGTAGCGGCGCACGAAACGCTTGTCGTGGATCTGGCCCTTGCGCAGAAGCTTGCGCAACTCATCGAGTTCGAGCAGCGCCTTGGTCATGCCGGCGCCCGACACCGGATCGGCACTGCAATAGGCATCGCCGATCGAAACCAGCCCCGAAGGCAGCGTCTTCATGTCCTCGTAGTGCCAGCGCTGCATGGTCGGGTAGCGGAAATTGAAGACCTGCGAGCGGGGTTCGAGGCCGTCGATCTCGCTGCCGATTTCCGGAGCCGGCATCTGCCGCGCGAAGGAACGGAACTCGTCCTCGTTGCGCGGCGGGCTGTAGAAATTGTAGCCGACGAGACTGGTCGCGAGCACCGACCGGCTGCTGTCGGTAAAAAACTGCGCCGCGTAGTAGCGCTGATAGGGACGATGCGCATAGCAGATGGTCATGACGCGGTCGCGCCAGGCGCGCTCCGGCGGAACATTGTGCTGCATCGTCGAATAGAAGCAGTTGATGTGGTCTTCCTCGGTCTCGGGCGTGTCGAGGCCGAGCCGGCCAAGCGCGGCGGGTACCGGCGTGTTCTTGCCGGCCGCATCGACGACAAATTCGGCGGGCAGGATTTCCGTTTCGCCGTTGCGCGTCACGACGACGCCGATGACCGCGTGATTGTCGCGGTCGAGAAGGAGGTCGACGACTTCGCTCTCGTAGCGGTATTCGATGTCGGGTTCCGCGTCGAGGCGGCGGCGGACGCACCATTCGAGCAGCGGCCGCCCGGCGCAGATGATCTCGACGCCGCTTGCGACCTGCTTTTTCCACGACCCCGCCAGCATCAACCGGTATTGCTCGCCCATGTCGACGCGGAAGGCGCCGGCCCTGACCATGTCGTCGACGACGCCGGGAAAGATCGTCTCGATCTGCCGCTGGCCGGCGACCAGCAGATGATGAATGTGCCAGCCCTGCGCGGCGCCGGGGCGCCCTTCGGCGCGGCGATGATCCTGATCCTTCTCGACGACGATCACCTTGTCGAAAGTTTCGGTGAGAACCTTGGCCGCCGACATGCCGGCGATCGACCCGCCGATAACGACCGCCCTGCCGCGCCCGCGCCGGCGGATGTCGGCCGGATCGAATTCGGGAACCGGCGCGGCGGACCGGGTGGAGGATGCGCCGCTCGGCAGGAACTTCTCGTAATAGAGATTGGCATTGTTGAGGCGCCGCGCATCGAGCCAGGCCCGCGTCGCGTCGATCATCGCCGATGGGCCGCAGAGATAGATGTCGACATCGCCGCCCCGGAGATCGGTGCCGTCGAGGAGATCCGTTACGAGGCCGGTGCGGCCGCTCCAACCGGCCGTCGGTTCGGCAACGATCGTCTCGAAGGTGAAGTCGGGATGCGCGGCGGCAAGCCGCCGGAGGCGGTCGAGCAGCACGAGATCGGCGGCCCGCGTAACGCCATAGTTGAGACGCACCGGCTGCGGACAGCGGCGCGCCACAAGCTCCTCTGCGATGGCGAGGATCGCCGAAAGCCCTGTGCCGCCGGCCACGAGAACGACATGCCGCGCGGCGCTGCGCAGGTAGAAATCGCCCTTCGGCGCGCGAAGCTTGACGCGGTCGCCCGGCTGCGCGCGGTCGCGCAAATAATCCGACATCGCACCTTGCGGCAACAGGCGGATCAGGAATTCGACCTCCGGCGCATTGCCGTCGGCATGGGTGAAGGAATAGCTGCGCCAGCTTTCGGCGCCCGGCACGCGAAGCTGCGCGAACTGGCCGGGACGAAAGCCGAGCGCCGAAGGCAGCGCGGAAACGTCGAGCGCCAGCAGCGCGGTTTCGGGCGCGAGACGCTCGATGCGCGTCACCACGGCCTCGCCGACGACGATGCGCGCCGCATTGCCGTCGAAGGGATATTCGAATTCGACGGTGCAATCCGAACGGACGCGCGCCTGACAGGCGAGGATGCGGCCCTCGTCGCATTCCGAACGATTGAGCGCGACGACATTGCCGGGTTCGTACGAACCCTCGGTGCAGCGTCCGACACAGGTGCCGCAGACGCCGCTCTGGCAGGCGCTGACGACCGGGATGCCGTATTCCTCGGCCGCCTGCAAAACGGTCTGGTCGGGCGTGGCCGGCATCACCCGCACGGTCCCGTCGGAATAGCGCACGGTTACTTGAAACGTCACTCGCAAATCTCTTTTTGTTCCGGAGGATTTCATGCCAATTTCGGCTGGCCGCCGCGCCCGCGCCATCGCGCGATACGGTGATTGACGACCCTCATTCGAGGGGGGTCGGAAAGGGCGCCGAAAGCGCCGCAATTTCGCCCCGATCCGCACCGAAGCTTGCACCGGGATACGCTTCAAACAGGAGGCATTGAATATGCCGCGCCGTCTCTTTTCCGCCGCCCCGCTTCTGGCGGCGCTTTTTGTGGGCATCGCCCTCGCCGCCCCGGCCGGGGCCACCGAGCCCGCGCCCCGCACCATCACCATTTCGGGCGAAGGCGAAGCCTATGGCACACCCGACATCGCCTGGATCGACACCGGCGTCGTGACCGAGGCCAAGACCGCCGCCGAGGCCATGGCCGCCAATACCAAGGCCATGCAGGCCGTGTTCAAGGCGCTGGAGGAGGCCGGTATCGAGAAGCGCGACATGCAGACCTCGCAATTCTCCGTCTACCCCGTATATGAGCAGGTGAAGCCGGAGGACCGCCCGCAGACGCCGAAGATCGGCGGCTACCGCGTGCAGAACCAGCTTGCCGTGCGGGTGCGCGACATCGACGCGCTGGGCGGCATTCTCGACAAGGTGGTGTCGCAGGGCTCGAACCAGCTATCGGGCATCCGCTTCGCGATCGACAAGCCCGAGCCGCTGCTGGACGAGGCGCGCAAGAAGGCCGTCGAGGATGCGCTGCGCAAGGCCAAGCTCTATGCGGGCGCCGCCGGCGTCGCGCTCGGCCAGATCATGTCGATC
Source organism: Alphaproteobacteria bacterium HGW-Alphaproteobacteria-11 (assembly GCA_002841195.1). GTDB lineage: Bacteria > Pseudomonadota > Alphaproteobacteria > Parvibaculales > Parvibaculaceae > Parvibaculum. The sequence goes on along the minus strand of PHEO01000037.1, from coordinate 10,463 downwards.
TCCGAAAGCGGCGGCAGCTATCCGCAACCGATGTACATGAAGGCCGCCATGGCGATGGAACGCGACGCGGGCGCGCCGGTCGCCGCTGGCGAACAGACGGTTTCGGCCAGTGTGACACTGGTCATCAAGATCGACTGAAGGGGACTTCAGCCGAAACTAGCCCCCCAGATAGGCTGAGGGCGGAACCTGAAACATGGTTCCGCCCTTTCTCTTTTGGCCGGATTTGCGGGTTCCTTGTCCTTTCTGCCGCGCTGGCAATCGGCGAGTGTCGGGCCAGTTTCAGCCGGAACCCGGAGACCCCCATGCGCACGCCGAGATTTGCCATACCTTTCGCCTTTTTCCTGCTGCTGGCGGGCCTCGTGGCCGCGACGGCGGCCGGCGCCGGGACGTTCGACCTCAAGCCCGGCCGCGAGCGCGCCGTCGTTGCTGTGGTGGCGCTCAATGCCGGGACCGAAGTGACCGATTTCCTGGTGCCCTACGGCATCCTGAATCAGGCGGGCGCCGAGGTGATGGCGGTGGCGCCGACAATGGAACCCGTCGCCCTCTGGCCCGCAAGCGCGGTGCGGCCCGATGCGGACTTTTCCGCCTTCGACGCGACATACCCCGAAGGCGCCGACATCGTGATCGTGCCGGCGATGATCGAGGCGGGCGACGCGGCGGTGGTCGCATGGCTGCGCGCGCAGGCCGCGACAGGCGCGCTGATGGTGTCGATCTGCGAGGGCGCGAGCACGCTTGCGGAAACGGGGTTGCTCGACGGCAAGCGCGCCACCGGACATTTCTACGAACATGAAAGCCGCACGAAGCGCTATCCGGCCGTCGCGTGGCAGCGCAACATCCGCTATGTCGAGGACGAAGGCGTGATCTCGTCGTCCGGCGTCAGCGCCTCGCTCCCCGTTTCGCTGCTGCTGGCCGAACGGCTGGCGGGCGCCGAGCGCGCGCGCGAAATCGCCGCCGCCTACGGCGTCGCCGACTACGGACCGGAACATGACAGCGAAGCCTTCAACATCGGCATGGGCGAAATCGCGACGGCAGTGAAGAACATGGCCTTCGGCTGGCCGCGCGCCCGCTACCTGATCGAGGTGCGGGACGGCGTCGACGAGGTCGACATGGCCTTTCCGCTCGACTTCGCGGCGCGCACTTATCGCGGTTCGTCGGCGACGATCGCGGCGAAGACGGAAGTGACGACCCGCCACGGCCTTGTGGTAATCGCCGATGCAACCGGCGACGCCGCGCAATCCGCGCGCCTGGTGCGCCTGCCGGGCGCGCCCGAAACCGGCGCGGACGCCGCCGTGACGCTCGCAAACCCCGCGACGCTGCGCGAGGAATTCCTCGCCTTTATCGGCGACGACCTCGGGCCGGGCACCGCGCATTTCGTCGCGACGCAGCTTGAATATCCGCGTCCCTGACGGGCGCTCTCTCACTTGTGACTGGACGGTGAGCCCCACCGCCGGGCAGGCTCGCGCCACAAATCACAATGGATGAGGAAGACGCGGAATGTCGGTCGAGATGTCGCAGGAGGCGGTGAAGGATTACTACGGCCACACGCTGAAAGGCACGGCCGACCTCAAGACCGATGCCTGCTGCGACCCCGGCGCCGTGCCGGCGCATGTGCGCGCCGCGCTCGCCAATGTCCATGACGAGGTGCTGACCCGCTACTACGGCTGCGGCCTCGTGATCCCCGAAAAGCTCGACGGCATGCGCGTGCTCGATCTCGGCTCGGGCGCCGGGCGCGACGTCTATGCGCTGGCGCAGCTTGTCGGCCCCGAAGGCGCGGTGGTCGGCGTCGACATGACGGCCGAACAACTGGCGGTCGCCCGCGCGCATGAGGACTGGCACCGCGAACGCTTCGGCTATGCGCGTTCGAATGTCGAATTTCGCGAGGGCTATATCGAACGGCTCGGCGAGCTTGGCCTTGAGCCCCAGAGCTTCGACATCGTGGTTTCGAATTGCGTCATCAACCTCTCGCCCGACAAGAAGGCGGTGCTCGACGGCGCCCGCGCGCTGCTGAAGCCCGGCGGCGAAATCTATTTCGCCGATGTCTATGCCGACCGCCGCCTCGATCCGGGCCTGCGCGACGACCCGGTGCTGCTCGGCGAATGCCTGGGCGGCGCGCTCTACTGGAACGATTTTTTGAACCTTGCAAAGCAGGCGGGCTTTGCCGACCCGCGCCTCGTCACCGACCGGCCGCTTGAAGTGCTGGAACCGGCGATCCGCCGCGCGCTGGGCAACGCCCGCTTCTTCTCGGCAACCTACCGGCTTTTCAACATCGAGGGGCTGGAACCGGCCTGCGAGGATTACGGACAGGCCGTGATCTACAAGGGCGGCATTCCGCATGCGGAAGATGCCTTCACGCTCGACGCCCATCACCGGATCGAGAAAGGCCGCGTCTTCCCGGTCTGCGGCAACACCTGGAACATGCTGAAGGAAAGCCGCTTCGCCCCGCATTTCGACTTTATCGGCGATTTCGCGCGGCATTACGGCATTTTCGAGGGCTGCGGTACGCAAATGCCGTTCGGGGCAAACGAAAGCGCGGCGGAAGGCGGCGCCTGCTGCTGAAACAAGCCCCCTTGTAATCCCGCGCGAGCGCCCCATATGACATTCAATCATCGCAGGCGCTGCGACCACGGATGTAATGGCGTGGCGACGGATGATCGGGAAAGGCCGGGAAAACCCGGCCTTTTTTTGTTGGCGGAGCCGAAAACACGCGCAGCGGAAGGAACCAAGCCATGGCAGCCAGGGATTTTCACGTCAGGACGAAGCCCGCCGAGGCGCGCATCGCCAAGGCGGACCAGACGACCCTCGCCGCCCAGGCCATCATCGCCACCGATGCCCGCGCCTCGGCCGCGAAAACCGCGCGGCTGAAAGAACTCCGCCTCGCCCGCGACGCCGAAGAAGCGGCGGCGAAGGCCAAGGCCGCCAAACCGAAGAAAAAGCCTGCGGCGAAGAAGGCGGCGGACGGTTTGCCGCCGGCCTAGCGCTTCTGCATGACGCCGGCGCCGATCAGCCCCAGACCGAGAATCAACACGCCGCCGCTCAGAAGCGGCGGTATGCTGTAGGACTTGTTCTGGGTGGCCTGAATCGTCATATCGCCGATCCGGGCGACCTCCTCGGTCTTTTGCGTCGTGAAGACGGGGATCGCAAGTCCGAGGATGCCGATCAGAACCAGAACGGCACCCACCGTCATCAGTCCGTTGGTCCGCGTCATTGGCATGTTCCTTTGTATGCAGACGGCAAATACCGCCCGCCGGCAAACCATAACACGTTCGGAGCGGAACCCCTCCGGCCCGAACGCGCAACGCGCCGGCAGCCCGCGGAAGTGTGAGGGGTCGCGTCGGCCTCAGTTGTCGAGGAAAGAGCGGAGCTTCCTTGAACGCGACGGATGCTTCAGCTTGCGGAGCGCCTTCGCCTCGATCTGGCGGATGCGTTCGCGCGTCACCGAGAATTGCTGGCCGACTTCTTCCAGCGTGTGGTCGGTGTTCATGCCGATGCCGAAGCGCATGCGCAAGACGCGCTCCTCGCGCGGCGTGAGGGACGCGAGCACCCGCGTCGTCGTTTCGCGCAGGTTCGACTGGATCGCGGCGTCGATGGGCAGGATCGCGTTCTTGTCCTCGATGAAATCGCCGAGATGGCTGTCTTCCTCGTCGCCGATCGGCGTTTCGAGGGAGATCGGCTCCTTGGCGATTTTCAGAACCTTCCGGACCTTTTCGAGCGGCATGCCGAGCTTTTCGGCGAGCTCTTCCGGCGTCGGCTCGCGGCCGATTTCGTGCAGCATCTGGCGCGAGGTGCGCACCAGCTTGTTGATCGTCTCGATCATGTGGACCGGGATGCGGATGGTGCGCGCCTGGTCGGCGATCGAACGCGTGATCGCCTGACGGATCCACCATGTGGCATAGGTCGAGAACTTGTAGCCGCGGCGGTATTCGAATTTGTCGACCGCCTTCATCAACCCGATATTGCCTTCCTGGATCAGGTCGAGGAACTGCAAGCCGCGATTGGTGTATTTCTTGGCAATGGAGATGACGAGGCGGAGGTTCGCTTCGACCATTTCCTTCTTGGCGATGCGCGCCTCGCGCTCGCCCTTCTGAACGCCGGAAACGATGCGGCGGTATTCGGCGATGTCGAGGCCGGTTTCCGACGCCAGCGTCTGGATTTCGATACGCAGATTTTTCACCTGGTCGCGCTCGTCCTTGGTGAAGCCCGCCCAGCCCTTGCCCTTGAGGCGGCTGACGCGGCGAATCCAGTTGGGATCGAGCTCGTTGCCGAAATACTGCTTCAGGAATTCCTCGCGCGGAATGCCGTGGCTTTCGGCGAGGCGCAACATGCGGCCTTCGAGGCCCATCAGGCGCTTGTTGATCGCGTAGAGCTGTTCGACAAGGCTTTCGATGCGGTTGTTGTTGAGCGAGAGGCTTTTGACTTCCTCGATGAGGTCGGAGGTCAGCTTCTGGTATTTCTTGTCGGACGCGCCGCCGAAATCCTCGCCCTTCAGCGCCAGTTCGACCTTCTGGTCCTGCAGCTTGCGGAGCTTCTTGTAGTCGGCCGCGATCTTGTCGAAGGTCTCGAGCACTTTCGGCTTGAGTTCGGCTTCCATCGCCGCGAGCGACATGGAGTTGTCGTCCTCGCCATCCTCGTCGACTTCTTCTTCTTCCGGTTCGATGCGCGGCGGCGCCTCGCCGGCGAGCGCCGCCTGGCTGTGGTCGACCTTCTTGGCGTCGGGACCGGCAAAAGTCGCGTCGAGGTCGATGATGTCGCGAAGGAGAATCTTCCCCTCGTTCAATTCGTCGCGCCAGATGATGATGGCCTGGAAGGTCAGCGGGCTTTCGCAGAGGCCCGCGATCATGGTTTCGCGCCCCGCCTCGATGCGCTTTGCGATGGCGATTTCGCCCTCGCGCGACAGAAGCTCGACCGAACCCATTTCGCGCAGATACATGCGCACCGGATCGTCGGTGCGGTCGAGCGCGGTGGAGGTGGTGGTCGTGGTGGCGACGGCCTTGCCGGTCGCGGGTTCGTCGTCGTCGCCCTCGGCTTCCGCGTCGCGCTCGCCGTCGCTGTCGGCCTGCTCCTCGGCTTCGTCGTTCTCGACCACGTTGATGCCCATTTCAGAGAGCATCGACAACGTGTCCTCGATCTGCTCGGAGGAGAATTCTTCGGACGGCAGAACCTTGTTGAGCTCGTCATAGGTGACGAAACCGCGAGACTTGGCGGCCTTGATCATTTTCTTGACCGCCGCATCGGACATGTCGAGAAGCGGACCGTCCTGCGCCACTTCGGGTGCCGCTTCGGGTGCTTCTGCCTGTTCCGCTGTCTTCGCCATTCAGTCCGTCTCCGCCTTGGCGCACCCTGAGAGGCCGCGCATGTATCCGATATAGGTCGTGGGGTCGCGCGGGGCGAGCACCGGACGGACGGAGCGAACGTGTAAAAGGAAACACGCCGCCGGACGCTGCCCGGCCGCTACGCTTCCCTCGCTCTCCGTCTGATCCCTTGCGCGCCCTCGTTTCCCCGGATGGCTGTGGAAGCCATCACCTCGCCGGCGCACCGCCCTCGAAATTCCCGCTGGTTGACCCGATCCCCTTAAACAGTTCCGAAGCGTCACCCGAGCCCGTCGGCCAGTTCGGAGCGCTCAAGCTGCTCCTGAATGGCCCGGAACCGGGCGTAGTTTTCTTCCGTCATCTCCTCGGCAAGCACACGCTCGGCGGCTTTCAGCTCGGCTTCCAGCCCGATCGCGCGGCGATGCCGCGCCAGCGTGTGCAGGAAGCCCGCTTCCGCCTCGTCGGGCGGTGCATCGGGCCAAGCGTGGCGGTCGCCGACAAAGGCCGTTCCGGCCTCAAGACGCCGTGCGATATCCGCCAAATCCCTGCTCAGCAAGTGGTTCTTCAGCGCCTCCCTTTCAAGAGGCGCATGAAGGGCGGCTATATCTATGATTTCATTGCGTAATCTGTCAAGCGCCGGGGTCCTGATCTCGACACTTGAAAATTCCTCGGCGTAATTCTCAAGGAGTTCCGGGTGGTTAAGGACCGTGAGGAGCAAAAGTCCCTCGCGCCCCTGGCCGCCGCCGGTGCCGCTGGCAATGGCCGAACGGCGCAATTCGGGCGTGACGGGCGGCACGAAGGACCCGCCCTGCCCGAAGGATTGACGGCCACGCCACGGCCGGTTGCCGCCGAAACCGCCGGAGCCGCCGGAACCGAAAGGGCGCTTGTTCGGCACATAGCCACCCTGCCCGCCCGCCCGGCGCTCGCCGCGGCCGAACATGCGCGCCACGCGGCCGCGCAAATCCTCGGCGTAATGCCCACGCACCTTCGGGTCGCCGATCATGCCGACCACGGCCTCGACCCGCGTCTCGAGCGCGGCGCGGCGCTCCGGCGTGTCCCAGGTGCCGGCGGCGACTTCCTTTTCCCAGACCATTTCGGCAAGCGGCCGCGCGGCATCGAGCACGGCGCGCATGGCGGCCGATCCTTCCTCGCGCACCAGATCGTCGGGGTCCTTGCCTTCCGGCAGCAGCGCAAAGCGCAAGCTGTGGCCGGGCTTCAGGAGCGGCAGCACGCGCTCGACCGCGCGGTATGCGGCGCGAAGCCCCGCCTTGTCGCCGTCGAAACAGAGGATCGGTTCGGGCGCCATGCGCCAGAGCAGCGCGATCTGGTCTTCGGTCAAGGCCGTGCCGAGCGGCGCTACCGCGTGATCGATGCCGCCCTGCGCCAGACCGACCACATCCATATAGCCCTCGACAGCGATGACGGTGCCTTCGTCGTGGGAGGGCTTGCGCGCGCGGGCGAGGTTGTAGAGCACGCGGCCCTTGTGAAAGAGCGGCGTGTCGGGGGAATTGAGATACTTGGCCTTGGCGTCGGCGGCGAGCGCGCGGCCCCCGAACGCAATGACGCGGCCGCGGGCGTCCGCAATCGGAAAGATCACGCGGTTGCGGAAGCGGTCGTAAGGCTCGGCGATATCGGGGCCGTGGATGACGAGCCCGGCTTCGGCCATCTGTTCGAGCGTCACGTCGCGCGATTTCAGATAACGCATCAGCGCCATGCGCTCGGCCCGGTCGTCGCCCGGCGCATAGCCGACGCCGAAATCCTCCAGCGTCTTGCCCTTCATGCCGCGCCGTTCGAGATAGGCGCGCGCCTCGGCGCCGGCGCCCTCCTGCAACTTCTGCCGGAAGAACTGCGCCGCCATTTCCATCACGTCGATAAGCGTGGCGGCTTCCTTCTCGCGCTGCGCTTCATGCGCGTCGCGCTTCGGCATTTCCATGCCGGCTTCGGCGGCGAGCCGCTCCACTGCTTCGAGGAAGGAAAGGTTCTCGGTCTTCTCGATGAACGAGATGATGTCGCCATGCTCGCCGGACGAGAAGCAGTGATAGAACTGCTTGTCGTCATTGACGGTGAAGCTCGGGCTCTTCTCGTTGGAGAAGGGCGACAGCCCGACAAACTCCCGGCCCCGCCGCGTCAGCTTGACCTTGCGCCCAACGACCTCCGAGACGCGAATGCGCCCCTTCAGTTCATCGAGGAAGGACTTCGGGAAGGACATGGGGTCGGGGCCTCGGAGGTTCACAAATAAAAATTGTACGATCTTTCGTAATGCCGCGCCGAGGGGGTTGCAAAGAGGTACATTTGTATATACAAATGTACCTGGCACGATGCCGAAAGATTGAGCGCATGAGGCGCCACCCAGTATGTGCATTTATAGACGCGCAGGGAGGCCGATATGCGCTCAGACGATGAGAGCTTTCGAATTTTCGTCCCCGCTTTCAGAGGCTTCACATGGGACGAAGTCAAACGGCGGATCAATATCGAGGGGCATGGCATCGATTTCGTCGACATTTTGCCTGCCTTTGGCATGCCAATGATCCGCAAAAGGTCGGATCGAAATGGCGAGCTTCGCTATCTCGTAATAGGTGATTCAAATGGCCGCGAAATCGCAGTCGCGTACAAGGAAGAAGCCGGCAACGTCTGCCGCATCATCTCGGCGCGACAAGCCAGCCGGAATGAGCGAGCCGCGTATCGTACGATACTCTTACGAGAAGGCGATGAACCTCGGTCCCGGTGAAACCGACTGGGAACGCCTACGCAATATGACGGACGAAGAAATCGAGGCGGCTGCGGCCAGCGATCCCGATTCTGTCCCGTTCAATCTCGACTGGTCCGATGCCGAACTCGTCATCCCGAAGAAGCAGCCGGTCAGCATTCGCCTCGACGAGGATGTGCTGGGATTCTTCCGCGAGACGGGTCCGCGCTACCAGACGCGGATCAACGAGGTGCTGCGCAGCTTCATGAAAGCGCAAAAGGCGAAGGCCAAGGCGAAAAAGAAGGGCTGAGCCTTACGCCAGCTTCGCCTTGACGATGGCGCCGGCCTTGCCGAAATCCATCTGGCCGGCATGGCGCTTTTTGAGCTCGCCCATCACGCGGCCCATGTCCTTGATACCGGCCGCGCCGGTTTCGGAAATGACGGCGGCGACGGCGGCTTCGGTCTCGGCGTCCGAGAGCTGCTTCGGCATGAAGCTTTCGATGATGCCGATCTCCTCGCGCTCCTGCTGGGCAAGCTCGACGCGGCCGGCGGCCTCATAGGTCTCGACCGATTCGCGGCGCTGCTTCACCATCTTGGCAAGCACCTCGAGGATCTCGGCCTCGCCGACGCCGGCGTCGCGGCCGTCGGTGCGGCCGGCGATGTCGCGGTCCTTCAGCGCCGCCTGGATCAGGCGCAGTGTCGACATGCGCCGCTTGTCCTGGGCCTTGGTGGCCTCGGTCAGGCCCGCCTTGATGCGGTCGCGCAAACTGTCGCTCATCGGGTCGCTCCGTGGGTCGCGGCCCAAGGCGCGAAGGCCGGGGCCAGAATCGGCGCCACGCTAAACCAATCGCTCCGGCAGCGCAATTCAATGATGCGTTGCCGCACACCCCATAAATGCCTGATTTAATTGAACTATTTCGAGCGCGCCGCGTCTTGACGGAAATCCGGCGATCCCTTAGTGTCCGCCAAATTCAACGGGAAACCGAGTCTGTCGCCGGGGGCGTCCGCCCCCTGCCCGCTTGCGGGCAGGCCGAAGACAGACACGCCCTCCCCTGGAGAGCCAGTATGAAGGTGTCGACGAAAGCCGCCACGGAACGGCGCGCGCCCAAGGGCCCGCAAAGTTCCGGGGAGGAGTCGGCATGAACACGCGGGCGCCCGAAGCAAAGAGCCAGACGATGACCGATACCGAAAGGCCGACCGCCCTCCTTGTGCTGAAGGACGGGACGGTGCTTTCGGGACGCGGCATCGGCGCCACCGGCGAAGCGGTGGGCGAGGTCTGCTTCAACACCGCGATGACCGGCTATCAGGAAATCCTGACCGATCCGTCCTATGCCGGGCAGATCATCACCTTCACCTTTCCGCATATCGGCAATGTCGGCACCAATGACGACGACATCGAGACGTCGAACATGGCTTCGTCGTCGGGCGTGCGCGGGCTTGTGATCCGCGCCGACATCACGCAACCCTCGAACTACCGCGCGGCGCAGCATCTCGACCAGTGGCTGAAGGCGCGGCGCATCATCGGCCTTTCCGGCATCGACACACGGGCGCTGACACGGCGCATCCGCGAAAAAGGTTATGTCGACGGCATCATCGCGCATGACCCTTCGGGCAATTTCGACGTGCCCGCGCTGCTTGAAAAGGCGCGCGGCTGGCCGGGGCTTGTCGGCATGGACCTGGTGAAGGACGTGACCTGCGGCCAGTCCTACAAATGGGACGAGGCGCGCTGGGTCTGGAACGAGGGCCACAAGCAGGCTTTGGGCCTGAAACATCATGTCGTCGCCATCGACTACGGCGTGAAGCGCAACATCCTGCGCTGCCTTGCAAGCGCCGGCTGCCGCGTCACCGTGGTGCCGGCCGAGACGAAAGCCGAAGACATTCTGGCGCTGAACCCCGACGGCGTGTTCCTGTCGAACGGTCCGGGCGACCCGGCGGCGACCGGCGAATATGCGGTGCCGGAAATCAAAAAGCTGGTGGCGAGCGGCAAACCGGTTTTCGGCATCTGCCTCGGCCACCAGATGCTGGCGCTGGCGCTGGGCGCCAAAACCGAAAAAATGCATCAGGGCCATCACGGCGCCAACCATCCGGTGAAGGATCACACGACCGGCAAGGTCGAGATCACCTCGATGAACCACGGCTTCGCGGTGTCGCGCGAAAGCCTCGGCGCCGATCTGGAAGAGACCCATGTCTCGCTCTTCGACGGCTCGAATTGCGGCATCCGCCTGAAAGGCCGCCCGGTCTTCTCGGTGCAGTACCACCCCGAAGCCTCGCCCGGCCCGCAGGACTCGCATTATCTCTTCGAACGCTTCGTCAAGCTGATCGAGGAGGGGAAGTGATGGCGGCAGACGGCGAGGATTTGGACATATATTTCTCGCGCGACGTGAATCGTGCCGTCATTCTTCATCTCTTGAATATGGAGGATGAAGACGGGGAAGACGTTAAAATGCCGACACTCGAAAGCATTCACGATC
>PHEO01000036.1 GCA_002841195.1 Alphaproteobacteria bacterium HGW-Alphaproteobacteria-11 | reverse complement strand
TGTATTCGCAGCCGTGATCGCCGGTGCCCTCGACAACGGCGATGGCGCCCGAGTTGCGCACGGCGAAGCGTTCGCCGGCGACGCCTCGGAAATAGCAGTCGCCGGCGATGGCGCCATAAAGCACCGTGTTGCCGACGATGATGCTCTTCTCCGGCACAATGCGCGCATTGGCGGGCGGATAGACGATCAGACGCCCACCCGAGAGACCCTTGCCGACATAATCGTTGGCCTCGCCTTCAAGCTCCAGCGTCACGCCGGCGGCGGTCCATGCGCCGAAGCTTTGTCCGGCGGTGCCCTTCAGCTTCACATGGATCGTGTCGTCGGGCAGGCCCGCATGTCCGTGACGCTTCGCGATCTCGCCCGACAGCATCGCGCCCGTTGTGCGGTCGGTGTTGCGGATCGGCAGTGCGATCTGCATGGGCTTGCGGGCCTCGATTGCATCCTTGGCGGCGGCGATCAGCTTGCGGTCCAGCACGTCCACGATCTTGTGGTCCTGCTTTTCGCAATGGAAGATTGCGACGCCCTTCGGCGCTTCGGGCTTGTGGAACAGCTTCGAGAAATCGAGCCCCTTGGCTTTCCAGTGCTCGACGACCTTGCGCTTGTCGAGCATTTGCATCTGGCCGATCATTTCGTCGAACTTCCGGTAGCCCATCTCGGCCATCAGCTCGCGTACTTCCTCGGCGACGAAGAAGAAGTAATTGATGACGTGCTCGGGCGTGCCGACAAAGCGCTTCCGAAGCTCCGGGTCCTGTGTTGCAACGCCGACCGGGCAGGTGTTCAGATGGCACTTGCGCATCATGATGCAGCCAGCGGCGATCAGCGGCGCGGTCGCGAAGCCGAATTCGTCGGCGCCCAGCAACGCCGCGATGACGACATCGCGGCCGGTGCGCAAGCCGCCATCGGCCTGCACCGCGATGCGGCCGCGCAGGTGGTTCATCACCAGCGTCTGGTGCGTTTCGGCAAGGCCGATTTCCCACGGGCTGCCCGCATGTTTGATCGAGGTCAGCGGCGAGGCGCCGGTGCCACCCTCGAAGCCCGAGATCGTCACATGATCGGCGCGCGCCTTGGAGACGCCCGCCGCCACTGTGCCGACGCCGACTTCGGAGACGAGCTTCACCGAGATGAGCGCGTCCGGATTGGTGTTCTTCAGGTCGAAGATCAGCTGCGCCAGATCCTCGATCGAATAGATGTCGTGATGCGGCGGCGGCGAAATCAGGCCGACGCCCGGCGTCGAGTGGCGCACCTTGGCGATCACCGCGTCGACCTTGTGGCCGGGCAACTGGCCGCCTTCGCCGGGCTTTGCGCCCTGCGCCATCTTGATCTGGATCATGTCCGAGTTGACGAGATATTCCGTCGTCACGCCGAAGCGACCCGACGCGACCTGCTTGATCGCGGAGCGCATGCTGTCGCCATTGGCCATCGGCTTGAAGCGGTCGGCTTCCTCGCCGCCTTCGCCGGTGTTTGACTTGCCGCCGATGCGGTTCATCGCCATGGCGAGCGTCACGTGTGCCTCGCGGCTGATTGCGCCAAATGAGATGGCGCCGGTCGCAAAACGCTTGACGATTTCGGCTGCGGACTCAACTTCGTCCAGTGCGACGGGCGCGCGGCCCGCTTCCTCGGCCGACTTGATGTCGAAGAGACCGCGGATCGTCAGTAAACGTTCGTTCTGGTCGTTGATCTGCCGCGCGAAGGCTCGATACTTGTCCTGGCTGTTGCCGCGCACCGCGTGCTGCAGGTCGCGCACACTGTCTGACGTCCATGCGTGGTCCTCGCCGCGGATGCGGTAGGCATACTCGCCGCCGACATCGAGCGCGTTCTTCAGGACCGGCGCATCGGAGAAGGCGAGCTTGTGCCGGCGCAACGTCTCCTCGGCGATCTCCTCGACACCGACGCCTTCGATCATCGAAACAGTGCCGGTGAAATACTTCTGTGCAAAATCGGACTTCAGGCCGATGGCGTCGAAAATCTGCGCGCCGCAATAGGACTGATAGGTCGAAATGCCCATCTTGGACATGACTTTCAGCAGGCCCTTGTCGATCGCCTTGATGTAGCGCTTTTCGGCTTCCTTCTGCGTCAGGCCCTCGTCGAGACCGGGCAGCATGTCGATCAGCGTCTCGAAGGCGAGATAGGGGTTGATCGCTTCGGCGCCGTAGCCCGCGAGACAGGCAAAATGATGCACCTCCCGCGCCTCGCCGGTTTCGATCACGAGGCCGACCGAAGTACGCAGGCCCTGACGGATCAGATGATGGTGCACGGCAGAGGTTGCGAGCAGCGCCGGAATGGCGACGCGGTCCGCCGAAATCAGCCTGTCCGACAGGATGACGATGTTGTAGCCGTGTTTGACCGCTTCTTCGGCGCGGGCGCAGAGACGCTCCAGCATGTCGACCATTTCGCCGGCGCCGCGCTTCACATCGTAAGTGATGTCGAGCGTCTGAGTTCGGAAGTGGTTGTCGGCAACCTCGCCGATCATTCGGATCTTCTCAAGGTCCTCGTTGGTCAGTATGGGCTGGCGCACTTCAAGGCGCTTCACCTGGGACATGCCCTCAAGGTCGAGCAGGTTCGGGCGCGGTCCGATGAACGAGACCAGCGACATCACCAGTTCCTCGCGAATCGGGTCGATCGGGGGGTTGGTCACCTGCGCGAAGTTCTGCTTGAAATAGGTGTAGAGCAGCTTCGACTTCGAGGAGAGGGCAGATATAGGCGTGTCGGTGCCCATCGAGCCGACGGCTTCCTGTCCTTCCATCGCCATCGGCGTCATCAGAAACTTCAGGTCTTCCTGCGTGTAGCCGAATGCCTGCTGCGTATCGAGCAGTGAGGCATAGGTCGGCTGCTTTGCCGGATGCAGCGGCGCCGGCATCTCCTCAAGCTGGATCTGCGTCGCGTTCAGCCATTGCTGATAGGGGTGAAGCTTGGCCAGCTCGGCCTTGATTTCGTCGTCGGCAATGATGCGGCCCTGCTCAAGGTCGATCAGCAGCATGCGGCCCGGCTGCAGACGCCACTTCTCGACGATCTTCTCCTCCGGAGCGGGCAGCACGCCCATTTCGGACGCCATCATCACGAAGCCGTCATCGGTGACGTAGTAGCGGGCGGGGCGCAGGCCGTTGCGGTCGAGCGTCGCGCCGATCTGGCGGCCGTCGGTGAAGGCGACGGCGGCGGGTCCGTCCCACGGCTCCATCAGCGCCGCATGATATTCGTAGAAGGCGCGGCGCTCGGCATCCATCAGCGGATTGCCGGCCCAGGCCTCGGGAATGAGCATCATCATCGCGTGAGCAAGCGAATAGCCGCCCATCACCAGCAGTTCGAGCGCGTTGTCGAAACAGGCGGTGTCCGACTGCCCCTCGACGGCGATCGGCCAGAGCTTCTTCAGGTCGTCGCCGAGGAGGTCGGACTGCATTGACGAATAGCGCGCCTGAATCCAGTTGACGTTGCCGCGCTTCGTGTTGATCTCGCCATTGTGGCAGACCATGCGGAAGGGATGTGCAAGGCTCCATGTCGGGAAGGTGTTGGTGGAAAAACGTTGATGCACCAGCGCCAGCGCCGTCACCATCTCGGGGTCGCTCAGGTCCTTGTAGTACTTGCCGACCTGGGCCGCGAGCAGCATGCCCTTGTAGACGATGGTGCGCGACGACAGCGATGAGATATAGAGCCCCTTCGGGATCGCCTGCATCTCGTGAAAGAGCGTGTTGAAGATGCGCTTGCGGATGACGAAAAGCTTGCGCTCAAAGGCATCCTGGTCCGCACAGGCCGGTCCTCGGCCGATAAAAACATGACGGTGGAACGGCTCCGTCGGCTTCACCGAATAGCCAAGGTCGCTGTTGTCGACCGGTACGTCGCGCCAGCCGAGAAAAATCTGGCCTTCCTCGCCGATGACCTTTTCCGTCAGCGCGCAAATCTTCGTGCGTTCCGCCGCGTCCATCGGCAAGAACATATGACCGACGCCGTAGTGGCCTTCGACCGGCAGTTCAAAGCCTAGCTTCTTTGCTTCCTTGCGGAAAAAGGCATCCGGTATCTGAATGAGCATGCCCGCGCCGTCGCCAGCCTTCGGGTCCGCGCCGACGGCGCCGCGATGCTCGAGGTTTTCGAGAATCCGCAGACCGTCCTCGACGAGCTTGTGGGATTTGATGTTGTGGATGTTCGCGACGAAGCCGATGCCGCAGGCATCGTGTTCGTTGCGGGGGTCATAGAGCCCTTGTGCGGCCGGAAGCCCGGCGTGTTCCGCCATTGCCGCTCCGTCCATCCGTTCCCGCTCTTGCGTCATGCCCGTCCATCCTTCACCCGGCGCCGAGGCAGGTTGCCCCGATCATCGTCCGTTCCTCGCCCGCGCGCTTTTCTGTCCCCGGCGCGTTTCAGGCCGAAGCTCCGTTGGCCGGAGCGCGGGACGCTAGCGGATCGCACGCGTTATCGCAAAAGTCCCGGCCGTATCCGGCGAGACATATCGTTGCCGGATCGCTCGTCGCGATCCGATGTCCGGCACGCGCCGGAGTCCGGCCCGAGGCCAACACACTCCTTGTCGCGTACCCTTGCAGTGCCGCCATCGCTGACGGAGCTTTCTGCTTGGTGCTCCCTATTGCCCGGAGCGGGGGCTTACTGACAGGCGAGCCGCACCCGTTTCGGTCAGCCGGTCGGCCCGGAAAAGCGATGCTCTTCCAGTGGCGCGATCATGCCAGACGGGGGGGCTTGAATCAAGCAAATAAGACAGGAATGCTGACCTATAACTTGTCTTGTGGAATCAAGGCGTTAGTGCCGGAATTGGCCGGTGGCGGGGTTCCGCCACCCATCGGATGGAGCGATTATGGACTTCGCGAGCGACAACGCGGCCGGGGCGGCGCCGGAAATCCTGGCGGCGCTCGCCCGGGTGAATGCCGGAACCGAGGCTTCCTACGGCAACGACGCGGTGACGGCGCGCCTCATCCGGCGGTTTTCGGAGATTTTCGAACGGGAAGTCGCTGTCTACCCGGTCGTCACAGGCACGGCGGCCAATGCGCTGGCGCTGGCGGCGCTGACGCCGCCCTATGGCGCCGTGATGTGCCACGCGCTTGCGCATGTGCATGTCGATGAATGCGGCGCGCCCGAGATGTTTTCCGGCGGCGCGAAGCTGGTGCCGCTTTCGGGCGCCGGGGCAAAGATCGAACCGGCCGCACTCGAGGCGGCGCTGGCCGCGCTTCCGGCCGGTATCGTTCATCATGTGCAGCCTGCGGCGTTGACACTGACGCAATCGACGGAGCTTGGTACGGTCTATACGCCGGATGAAATTCGCGCGGTTGTCGAAATCGCGCGCGGGCGCGGCCTGCACGTTCACATGGACGGTGCGCGATTTGCCAATGCGCTGGCGACGCTCGGGCTTTCGCCGGCCGAAGCGACATGGAAGGCCGGCATCGATATCATGTCGTTCGGCGCGACCAAGAACGGTGCGCTGGCGGCCGAGGCCGTGATCGTTTTCGACCCGGCGCTGGCGCGCGACCTCGCGTTCCGGCGCAAGCGGGCAGGGCATCTTCTTTCGAAGATGCGCTTCGTCTCGGCGCAGCTCGAAGCTTATCTGGAAGACGGTTTGTGGTTGCGGCTGGCGGCGCATGCAAACGCCATGACGGACCGTCTCGCCGCTGGCCTTGCCGCGCTGCCGGACGCGACGCTTCACGTTGAGCCGCAGGCGAATGAAATATTCGTCAGACTGCAGATGAGCGTCATCGCCCGGCTCAGAAAAGGCGGCGCGCGCTTCCATCCATGGCCGATGCCGGGCGACGACGCGCAGGCCAGGACCGTCCGCCTCGTGACGTCTTTTCAGTCGCAACCGTCCGAAATCGACGCGTTTCTGGCCATTGCGGCCGGTTGAAGCCGGTCCTTTCAAGATTTCCTTAACGCTCCCCCGCTACCGTCAGGTCAAGGCCGCCGGCCGGTCCGGCAAGCGTGGGTGGAGCCATGGGAATTCCCAAAGACGAGGCGACGGGCGACTACGACAGCCTGATTGCGCAAGCCGAGGCCGCGGTCGAAGCCTTGCGCGACACCTATCGCGAACAGCTTGCCAACGATGTTGCGGCGCTCGAAGAAGTCTGGTCCCGCCTCGAAGGCGGTGCGCCGGCCGAGGCGACGCTCGCCGAGCTTCACGGCATTGCACACAATATCAAAGGGCAGGGCGGTTCGTTCGGATACGACCTCGTCACCGAAATCGGCGCCTCTTTCTGCGACTATCTACGCAGCGGTAGCCGTTCATCCGCCGACGAACGCAATATCATCCACATGCATATCCGCATGCTGAAGACGGTTTCGGAAAACAACATTTCGGGAGATGGCGGCGAGACGGGCCGCCGTATTGCCGAGAAGCTCGACGTCTTGACGGGCCGCAGCGCCGGTTAGCCGGCCATTCGTTCCAGTTCGCTCAGCATATCGGCCAGCGGGTCCGCGGCATCGGGCGTCGTGTCGGCGGCGGCTGCTGCGGTCGCCGTCCCGCCATTTCCGGCTGCCGCCGGACGGCGATGCTGCGTCGTACGCTCCATTTCGGCCACCAGCAGGTCGATCTTGAACGGCTTCGACACGAAGCCGTTCATGCCGGCCTCCATGTAGACTTCCCGATGGCCGTCCATCGCATGCGCGGTGACCGCGACGATCGGAATGTCATGCCAGGGTTCGTCGAAGCTGCGAATGACCTTCGTCGTCTGAATGCCGTCCATCAGCGGCATCTGGATATCCATCAGGATCAGGTCGAAGCTGCCTTCGCGCAGCTTGCGAATAACCTCGACGCCGTTCTCGGCAATGGTCAGGTCGTGACCGAGGCGTTCCATCACCGCCATCATCAGCTTCTGGTTGACCGGCTGGTCTTCCGCCAGGAGCACGCGCAGTTGATGCGGTTCGTCGGCGGACGCGGCCGCAGATTCCTGCGATTGCGGCTGCTGGGCCGGCGCGGCGGTCGCGTCCACGACGACCTGAACGGGCAGACGAACGCGGAAGGTGCTGCCTTCGCCCTCGCGGCTCTCCACCGAGATCGCTCCGTTCATCAGGGTCGTCAGTTCGCGCGCGATGGCAAGGCCGAGACCGGTGCCGCCATAGGTGCGGGAGATCGACGAGTCGGCCTGCTGGAAACGCGTGAAGAGACTCGGCAGCATGGCCTCGGGAATGCCGATGCCGGTGTCGCGGACCGTGAAAAGAATCTCCATTGCGTCGGCTTCGCGGTCCGGTGTTGCATCGACGGTCACATCGATGTGGCCTTCGGGCGTGAACTTGATCGCGTTGCCGATCAGATTGAACAGGATCTGGCGCAGCCGTGTGGCGTCGCCGTCGATGCTCTCGGGCACGTTGTCGCTTATCTCGACGTGCAACGACAACGACTTTTCCTCGGCGTTCGGCCGCATCACCTCGACGACCGTTTCGACGATTTCCCGAGGTGCCACCGGTGCGCGTTCAAGCATCATGCGGCCGGCTTCCAGTTTCGAGAGATCGAGAATGTCGTTGAGGATCGTCAGCAGGCACTCGCCGGATTCGCGGATCATCTCGACGCGCTCGCGCTGCACCGTCGGCATTTCGCTCGACAAAAGCAGGTCGGCAATGCCGATAACGCCGTTCATCGGCGTTCTCAGTTCATGGCTCATCGTGGCGAGGAAAGCCGATTTGGCGCGATTGGCGTTTTCGGCCGCTTCCTTGGCGTTCGACAGGTCCTGCGCGGTCCGGGCGAGGTTGGCGCGCTCCTGTTCGAGCTGTTCATAGGTGACCTGCAGGTCCTGGACGCGATCCTGCAATTCCTGGCGGCTGCGTTTCAGCGCGATCTCGGTTTCCTTCATCGCGGTGATGTCGTTCTCGATGACGATGAAATTGCGGATTTCGCCCTGAATATCGCGGATCGGACGCACCTCGACGGTCGCCCAGTATTGCTTGCCGTCGCGCGTCAATCCGATGGTTTCGACGTTGCGTGCCTCGCCGTCGCCGATGCATTCGGCAAGGACCGCCGGCGCCCCGGCGCCGGCATGTTCGGTCAGAATTTCGTGCGGCGTGCGGTCCTCGAGTTCCTGATGCGAGAAGCCCGTCATGGCCGTGTAGCCGGCATTGGTCCAGACGATGCGCCCGTCCCGGTCGGCGATCAGCACGCCGGCATCGGTGCCGTTGGCGACCAGCGCCAGTTGTTCGTTCTCGCCGCGGCTCGATTGCAGGCGTTTGAACACACGGGCAAAGATTTCCGCCAGATCGCCGAGTTCGCCCTTCGGCATCCCGGGGGGAACGTCGAAGCGGCCGACAGCGCTGCTGGCGCGTACGGCGCCGGCCAGCCGCGCAATCGGGCCGATGACGGCGCGATGCAGCAGCACGAAAAGCGCGACGGAAACGGCGGCGGCGGTGACGATGCGTCGCAGAACGGCGGAAACGAGGGAGGCAGAGAGTTCGGCGCGCGCCGGCCGCAGGTCGACCACGGTGACGGTCGCGAGGCCTTCGTCGGGTAGGGCCGCGACATGTGCCCAACTGTCGATGCCGTTGGCGCTCGTCTCAAAGCCGGCTGCAATGCCCTCGGCAAAGCTCCGGCGGATCATGTCGCCGATGAGCGGATCGGCGAGAAAGGAATTCGTGTCTTCGATGCGCGCGGCGCCGTGTCCGGCGATCGGGCGGCCGGACGCATCGACGAGATAGACCGCCAGCAGGTCGGAATGCCAGCGCGTTTCGCGCGCGACGGCCTGGCTCGCTTCGGCAATGCCGAAATCGTCGTCGAGAATTGAGCGCATCGCCAGATGATCGCTCACCGATGCCGCGCGCTGCGCAACATGGTCGAACGTCATTTCATGGAGATGGCGGTAATCGACATATGACTGGACGGCGGAGATCAGGACCAGCAGCACGAACATCTTCAAGGCGAGGCCGCGCGCCGTCGGCCCGATCAACGAGCGAAAGGTGCTGTCTCCGATGCCGGAATAGATGCGGTTGCCCATGTCCCCACCGGTATTTCCCAACGTCGGAAATGCCCGGTCCCTCGTCCACGGCCCAGCCGGGCCTCCTCTCCGCATCCGCCGGATACGGTGAAACAGTCATAACAGGAGGTGAGTTAAGACAGCCCTAAAACGGCGTGTGATCCGGCATCGGAACTCGTCAATTTTTATGTTTATTTTCAGTGGCTTGAGAGGTCAGTCGGCGGCCTGCCGGTTGGGACCGCCGGTAATCGCCCGGGCATGGAGATAGGCCCCGATTTCGGCCACCGAGGCGCGCGCCTCCGGGAGCTGGGGGAAGGCCTGAAACACATGCGGCACGCCCGGCCAGACGCGAAGCGTCACCTCGACCCCGGCGGCCTGCGCCTTCTCCGCAACGCGGCGGCTGTCGTCGAGAAGTATTTCGTTCGCCCCGACATGGATCAGCAGCGGCGGCAGGCGTTCGAAATTTCCATAGAGCGGCGAGGCCAGAGGTTCGGCCGGCGACGCGCCTTGCAGATAGTGCCGGGCGGCTGTCAGCGCCGCATCGACGCTCAGCATCGGATCGAGCTTGCCATGCGTGATGTGCGACCAGCCGGACATGGCGAGGTCGGTCCAGGGCGACAGCAACGCCGCACCGGCGGGCAACTGTTCGTTCGCATCGCGCAGTTTCATCAAGAGCGCCAGCGTCAGGCCGCCGCCGGCCGAATCTCCCGCGACCGTCAACCGCGACGGGTCGGTCCCTTCCGCCAGCAATGATTTGTATGCGGCATAGGCATCTTCAACCGCGGCGGGAAACGGATATTCCGGCGCCAGCCGATAGTCGAGCAGTAGCGCGCGCATTTTTGCGGCGCTTGCGAGCCGCGCCACGAGGCCGCGATGCGTGTCCGGTCCGCAAATCGAATAGCCGCCGCCATGCAGATAGAGCAGCACATTGCCGTTGTCCGCGACTTGCGGGTGGATCCATTCGGCCGGAATTCCGGCGATTGTCGTCTTTTCGACCCGGACACCCCGCGGCACGCCGCCGAAGCGCTGTGCAAGCTTCGTCGTGCGGGCGCGGATTGCGCGTGGATCGGCCTGGGGGTTGAAGCGGCTCTTGACCAGCAGCCGCAGCATCCGGTCGGTCAGGCGCGCCTGAATACTGGCCATGCTCTTCATCTCCCTCAAAGCTGCCGATGTGGCGAAAGGCGATCCTGCGCCGCCGTTGCAATTCCGTCATACTCTATGTCCATCGTCTGTCCGCCGCCAGCCGCCCCCCTTTTTCGCAAGGCAGTGCCCATGTCGATCCGCAATCTCGACCGCATGTTCGCCCCGCGCTCCGTCGCCCTGATCGGCGCCAGCGCGCGTGCAGGTTCGGTCGGCAACGTTCTCTTGAACAACCTCTCCGGCGCCGGGCTCGACGGGCCGGTCTGGGCCGTCAATCCGAAGGGTGGTCGCGCCGGCGAGGTCGAGTTTCTGCCGGATGTCGAGAGCCTGCCCGATGCGCCGGACCTTGCGGTCGTCGCGACGCCGCCGCAAACGGTGCCGGACCTCATTGCCGCGCTCGGCGCGCGCGGCACGAAAGCGGCGGTCGTCATCACGGCCGGCTTTGGCGAGCTGGGCGCGGAGGGGCGGGCGCTGCAACAGAAGATGCTGGATGCGGCGCGGCCGCATCTGTTGCGCATCGCGGGCCCCAATTGTCTCGGCCTGATGGCGCCCGGAAACGGGCTCAACGCTTCGTTCGGCCATGTGCAACCGCTGAAGGGCAATGTCGCCTTTGTCTCGCAGTCGGGCGCCGTCGTCACCGCCGTGCTCGACTGGGCAACGAGCCGCAGCATCGGCTTTTCGTCGATCGCCTCGCTTGGCGGCATGTCGGATGTCGATTTCGGCGACATGCTCGACTATCTCGCCGCCGATCCTCTGACGAAAAGCATCCTGCTCTACATCGAGTCGATCACCGATGCGCGCAAGTTCATGTCGGCCGGACGGCAAGCGTCGCGCCTGAAGCCCGTTATCGTCATCAAATCCGGGCGGCACGCGGCGGGGGCGCGCGCCGCGGCGTCCCACACCGGCGCGCTGGCGGGTTCGGATGCGGTCTATTACGCGGCGTTCCGGCGCGCCGGCATGTTGCGCGAGCTTGGCATCGAGGATCTTTTCGAGGCTGTCGAAACGCTTTCGACGCGCTCCGAGCGCCGCCCGATCCTTGGCGACCGTCTCGGCATCCTGACCAATGGCGGCGGCGTCGGCGTACTCGCCACCGATTTCGTGATCGACCAGGGCGGACGGCTCGCACAAATTTCGGATGAGACGATTGCGGCGCTCGACAAGGTGTTTCCGCGGACCTGGAGCCGTGCCAATCCGGTCGACATCATCGGCGATGCCGGCGCCGAGCGCTATGCGCAGGCGATGGAAGCGCTGCTCGAAGATCCCGGCACCGATGCGCTGCTGGTGATGAATTGCCCGACTGCCGTCGTCAACAATCTCGCCGCCGCCGAAGCCGTCATCGAGGCTGCGGAGGTGAGCAGCAAGCCGGTCTTCACCAACTGGCTCGGCGACAAGGGCGCGCAGGCGGCGCGTGAAGCCTTCATGGCGCACAAGATACCGACCTACGACACGCCGACAGGTGCGGTGCGCGCCTTCATGCTGCATGTCCGGCACAATCGCAATCAGCGCCTGTTGATGGAGATTCCGCCGGCGGACCCGGCGGTGCCGCAACGCGATCTCGATGCCGCGCGCAAGCTTGTCGCGGCGGCGCTTGCCGCCGGTCGCGAATGGTTGAGCGAGGTGGAAGCGAAAGCGTTGCTTGCGGCCTATGGCATTCCGGTGGTCGAGACACGGATTGCTCGCTCGGCGTCCGAGGCGGCGCGCATCGCCGATGAGCTTGGCTATCCGGCGGCATTGAAAATTCTCTCGCACGACATCACCCACAAGTCCGACGTCGGCGGCGTCGCGCTGGCGCTCGAGGATGCGGCGGCGGTGGAAGAAGCGGCGTCGCGGATGCTTGCCCGCATTTCGCATGCCTGTCCGGACGCTTCGATCGACGGTTTCACCGTGCAGCGCATGGCGGCAAAGCGCGATGCCTTCGAACTCATTCTCGGACTTGTCGACGATGCGACGTTCGGGCCGGTCATTCTGTTCGGCCAGGGCGGTACGTCGGTCGAGGTGGTGCGCGACAAGGCGATGGCGTTGCCACCGCTCAACCGGGTGCTGGCGGACGATCTCATTTCGCGCACCCGCGTTTCGCGCCTGCTCGAAGGCTATCGCAGCCGCCCGGCGGCGGATCGCGAAGCGATTTCCGCTGCGTTGATAGCGCTCGGCGATCTTGCCGCCGATCTTCCCGAAGTTGTCGAGCTCGACATCAACCCGCTCTGGGCCGATCATGACGGGATCGTCGCGCTCGATGCGCGGGTTCGTCTTCAGCCGCCGAAAAGCCGGGGGACGTCGCGTTTCGCGATCCGGCCCTATCCTTCGGCGCTCGAAGGTGCGCTTGCCGGCCGCGAGGGTGGGGCGTTGCCGCTGCGCCCGGTGCGTCCCGAGGATGCGCCGCTGATCGACGATCTGCTGGCGCATACGGACCCCGAGGATTTGCGGCTGCGCTTTCTGTCGCCGCTGAAGCGGCTGCCGCGCCAGCTCGCGGCGCGCCTCACGCAGATCGACTACGACCGCGAAATGGCCTTCGTGGTCTTTACCGACGAAACGCACACGCATCTCGCGGCAGTGGGACGTCTATCCGAAGATCCCAACAGGGAGCGCGCCGAATACGCGGTCCTGGTGCGTAGCGACATGCAGGGCCATGGGCTTGGTTATGCGCTGATGCTGAAACTCATCGACTATGCGCGCCAGCGCGGTATTGGCGAGATATTCGGCCATGTGCTGCGCGAAAACCGTGGCATGCTCGAAATGTGCGACGATCTCGGTTTCACGCGCCACAGCATCGAGGGTGACCCGAGCCTTGTCGAGACAAGGTTGTCGCTGGGCGGCTGAGTGCGCAAAAAGGGACGCCCTTTCGGGGCGTCCCTTGCAACTGCGTATCGGCGCGGGCCTTAGTCGGCGGCCGCCGCCAGATTGCCCTCGATCGTCTTGCGGCCGGTGGGCGCGGCCGAAATCTCGATCTTGCGGGGCTTCAGTTCCTCGGGCACGCGGCGCACAAGGTCGACATGCAGCAAGCCATTCTCGAGATGGGCGCCGTTGACCTCGACATGATCGGCGAGCTGGAAGCGGCGCTCGAAGCTGCGGCCGGCGATGCCCTGATAGAGGTAGTTCGCCCCTTCCGGCTCGGCGCGCTTGCCGGCGATGGTCAGCACGTTCTGTTTCACCTCGAGCGAGAGATCGCTCTCGGCAAAGCCGGCCACCGCCATCGATATGCGGTATTCGTGTTCGCCGGTGCGTTCGATGTTGTAGGGGGGATAGCTCGGCTGGCCGGCGTCGCGGGTTACCGAATCGAGCAGCGATTGAAGCTGGTCGAAGCCGACGGTCGAGCGATAGAGCGGCGAAAGGTCAAAGCTGCGCATTGGTTACATCCTCGTTCAAGCGATGTTGTCGACGGGGGAGAACGATCTGCCGCCGCCGTCATGGCCGGTGGCCGTCCTCCCCGCCGGACCCGCGATCTGCGGCATCCGGCATTGTGTATCTGGGAATTTCACATGCGGGCGTCAAGACGGGTATAAGGGTCCGGGTTCGATTGGCGCGCGGGGGAGAAAGCGATGCGGAAGGGGCTGTTTTCAGGGATTTTTCTGGGGCTGGTGCTGCTCGCCGGCCCGGTGGCCGCCGACGATCCCGGCGTCATCCGCCTCGGGGCCGCAGTCTCGCTTACGGGTAAATATTCCTCCAACGGCGCCTTCACCCGCAAGGGCTACGACCTCGCCGTCGAGAAGATCAACGAGGCGGGCGGCGTCACGGTCGCCGGCAAGCCCTATCTCCTGCAAATCATCTACTACGACGACGAGTCCACGCCGGCGCGCGGCGCGCAGCTGGTCGAGCGGCTGATCCAGCAGGACAAGGTGCAATTTGTGCTCGGGCCCTATTCGTCGGGCCTGACCGAAGCCATCGCGCCCGTCACCGAGAAATACGGTGTGCCGATGGTCGAGGCCAACGGTGCGGCGATTTCGCTTTTCCGCAAGAACTACCGCTATCTCTTCGCCGTGCTTTCGACCACCGACGAATATCTGCGCGGCGCCATCGACATCGCGGCGCGGCTTTCGGCCGACCCGTCGAAGCTGCGCGTTGCGATGGCCTTCGAGAACGATCCCTTCTCGCAGGATGTGCGCGAGGGCGTTCTCGCCGACATGAAGCGGCACGGCATGAAGGCGGTGGTCGACGACAAGCTGCCGCCGGAGCTCAACGACATGTCCGCGACCTTGTCGAAGGTCAAGGCGCTCCGGCCCGACCTGCTGCTGATTTCCGGCCACGACAAGGGCGCCTCGCTCGCGATCCGCCAGATGGCGGACCAGCGCGTCAATGTCCCGATGCTGGCGCTGACGCATTGCGATTCGGCGCGCATCGCCGAAAATTTCGGACCGGCCGCCGAATATGCGCTCTGCGCCGCGCAATGGGCCTCGACGCTGACCTATGAAGACGATCTTTTCGGCAGCGCGTCGGACTATGCGCGCCTCTACGAGGAAACCTATGGCGAGGTCGCGCCCTATCAGGCGGCGGAATCGAGCGCCGCGGTGCAGGTCTATGCCGATGCCTTCGCGCGCGCCAAATCGCTCGATCCCGAAGACGTCCGCCAGGCATTGACCGAAACGGCGATGATGACCTTCTATGGCCGGATCGAGTTCGACGAGACGGGCAAGAATGTCGCCAAGCCGATGGTTCTCTTTCAGGTGCAGGACGGCAACTATGTCGTCGTCTATCCGGAAGCGTTCGCCGAGGCGAAAATCCGCTGGCCGACGCCGCCCTGGGGCGAGCGTTGAACGAAAGAAAGCAGTTTGGTGCTCGATAACCTTCTTCTTTTCGTCCAGTTCCCGCCGCTTGCCGTCGATGTCGTCGTTAACGGGCTGCTGATCGGCGCGATCTTCGCGCTTGCCGCCTATGGCATGGCGCTGGTCTGGGGCGTGCTCAACATCGTCAATGTCGTGCAGGGCGAGCTTGTCGTGCTCGGCGGCTATGTGACCTTCCTGCTGGTGCAATGGGGCATGCCGCCGCTCATCGGCGTGCCGGTGTCGGCGCTCGTGATGTTCGGCGTCGGCTGGGTGCTCTACCGCGCCATCGTCTTCCGCGTCGTCGACAGGGACATCTTCATTTCGATCCTCGCGACTTTCGGCCTTGCCATCCTGATCCAGCAGCTTGCCAATCTGTCCTTCGGTGCCGATGTGCGCTCGGTCGATGCCGGGCTCGGCCCGCTGCATTTCCTCGACGGCATGGTGACGGTCGCCTGGGTCAAGCTGATTGCCTTCGTGCTGGCGCTTGTGGCGGGCGCGTCGCTCTGGTTCTTCCTGCGCCATGCGCGGCTCGGGCAGGCGATCCGTGCCACGGCGCAGAACCCGCGCGCGGCGCGCATTCTCGGCATCGACACGGGCCGCGTCTATGCGGCGACTTATGCGCTCAATGCGGCGCTGTGCGGCGCGGCGGGCAGCCTCGCCGTCATGGCCTGGACCATCCATCCCTACATGGGCCTGCCCTATACGGTGCGTTCCTTCATGGTCGTCGTCGTCGCCGGCGTCGGCAATGTCGGTGCGGTCGTCGCTGCCGGGCTCGGTCTCGGCGCGCTTGAAAATGTCGCCGGCTTCGTCCTCGGCACCGAATTCCAGATCGCCTTCGTTTTCGCGTTGATGGTGACGATCCTCGTCTGGCGCCATTTGCGCGCCGCGCGCCGCCGGGAGCATCTCAAATGACGAAGCTCTCCGACTGGCACATCATGGGCGTGCTCGCCATTGCCGGCCTCGGCTTGCCGTTTCTTGCGCCCGGCCTCATCACGCAACTTTCCTTTCTCTGGCTGATGGTCATTTTCGCCCTGACCTGGGACATGCTGGGCGGGCGGATGGGCTACAATTCCTTCGGCAACATCCTCTTCTTCGGTATCGGCTGTTATGCGGCGGCCGTCGTGCAGCGCGATGCGGGGCTGCCTTACTTCGAAGCGCTGGCGCTCGGCCTCGCGCTCGGCGCGGTGCTTGCCGTCGCCGCGGCGCTTCTGTTCGGCGCGGCGCTGCTCGGCATTCGCGGCCACTATTTCGCCATTGGCACGCTCGGCCTCGGCATCACGGCGGCCGAGGTTGCAGCTGGCTGGGACTATGTCGGCGCCGGCTCCGGCATGGCGCTGCCGCTTTTTCCCGGCGCGCTTGGGCAGCGCGAGTTCTTTTTCTGCTTCTCGTTGTTCGCGGTCGCCATCGTCTGTTTCCTGTTTCTGCGCTGGCTCTATGGCACACGCTTCGGCCTCGCGCTCAACGCCATTCGCGACGATCAGGACAAGGCCGATGCGATGGGCCTGCGTACGACCCCGATCAAGGTCTTCGCTTGGTGCATCGCGGCCTTCTTCCTTTCGATTTCGGGCGGGCTCGCCGCCAACATGATCGGCTTCATCGACCCGCGCGACGTTGCCTTTGCGGGCGCCACCTTCGGCGTCTGGATGGTGCTGATGGCGATCCTCGGCGGCAAGGGCACGCTTTGGGGGCCGGTCCTCGGCGCTGTCGTCTTTCACATCACGCAGGAACTTTTCTGGACATATCTTCTTGGCTGGCAGCGCGTCGCGCTCGGCCTTCTGATCGTCGTCATTGTCGTTTTCTTCCCGCAAGGCATCATGGGCTGGATAGCCGAACGCCGCGCGGCGCGTGAGGGAGCGGCTTCATGAGCGTGATGCTCGAAGTGCGCGAGGTCACGAAACGCTTCGGCGGCGTCGTCGCCAATGACCGTATTTCGCTAACGGTGACGCAGGGTGAGATCGCCGGGCTGATCGGTCCCAACGGCTCGGGCAAGACGACGCTGTTCGGCTGTATCACCGGCACGCTGCCGGTCGATGGCGGCGAGGTTTATTTCGAAGGGCAACCGATTTCGCATCTCCGCGCAGGCCCCATCGCGCGGCTTGGGTTGTTGCGCACCTGGCAGCAGACGCGCATCTATGGCGAGATGACCTGCGCCGAGAACATGGCGATCAGCGCCCGCGAGGCGCATGGCGGCCTGATTTCGTTGCTGAAGCCGGTGCCAGCGGCGACGCGCATTCGCGCCAGCGACTTGCTGGCCTTTGTCGGCCTTCACGAGAAGCGCGACGAGCGCGGCGGGCGCCTGAGCTTCGGCCAGCAGAAGCTGCTTGAATTCGCGATGGCGCTGATGAACGAGCCGAAGCTCCTGCTGCTCGACGAGCCGACCGCCGGCATCAACCCGACGTTGATCAACGGATTGATCGACCGCTTGCGCCGCGCCAATGCGGAACTTGGCGTGACGCTGCTCGTCATCGAACACAATATGCGCGTCATCATGAACCTCGCGCACCGCATCACCTGTCTGGCGCATGGGGAAGTGCTGGCCGAAGGTACGCCGGATGAAATTCGCGACGATGCCCGTGTGCTCGACGCCTATCTCGGGGTGGCGTGATGGCGGAGAACGGCAACAACCTCGCAGGCGGCTACGGGCAGGGCGGCGTCGACACGGTGCTTTCGGTCGGCGATGTCGCGCGCGAGGCCGAGGCGTTGGCGCGCGCCGTGCCGCGCGAGGAAATCCGGTCGCTGGTCGCAGGCGAACCGCTGCTGACGCTGGACGCGCTTCATGCGGGCTACGGCGCAATGGAAATCCTGCACGGCATCGACCTTGCGGTCGGCAAGGGCCAGAGCCTTTGTCTTGTCGGCCCCAACGGCGCCGGCAAATCGACCGTGCTGCATTCGATTTTCGGCTTCACCAAAATCACCGCCGGCCGCATCAATGCCGGCGCGCGCGACATCACGCGCCTCACGCCGAGCGAGAAGCTGAAGGATGCCGGCATCGCCTATATTCTGCAGGATAATTCGGTTTTCCCCGACATGACGGTTGAGGAAAACCTGCTGATGGGCGGATATCTGCTGGCTGATCGCGCCAAGGCGCAAGCGGCGGCGGAGCGCATCTTTTCGCATTACGACCGTCTCGCCAAACGCCGCAACGAGCGGGCGGGTGTGTTGTCGGGCGGCGAGCGCCGGCTGCTCGAAATCAGCCGCGCCCTCATCATGGATCCGCAAGTGCTGCTGGTCGACGAACCTTCCATTGGCCTCGAACCGCGCATGATCGACATGGTGTTCGAGATTCTCGACGAATTGCAGCGCGAACAAGGCAAGACCATTGTCATGGTCGAGCAAAATGCCCGGCGCGGGCTCGATTTTTCCGACATCGGCTATGTGCTGGTCGCCGGCCGCGTCGCGCTTGCGGGCCGGGGCGCGCAGCTTCTGGAAAATCCGGATGTCGGCCGCCTCTTCCTCGGCGGATAGGCTCATTCACACCGCAAAATTTTCTGTGGAATGCCTCATGCGCGGCCGTTCATCTGCCGTTCAGCTACGCGCGTTCATCCTTGTGCGCATACGGGGTATGAGCGAATTATGGAAGGAGAGGGAGATGAGAAAAATTCTCGCCCTAGCCGGTATTGCCGTCGCACTCGGTTTCGGCGCACCGGCCGTGGCGCAGGCGGCCGTTACGGTGTCGCCATTTGTTGTTGTCCAAGGCGACGCGACGTTGCAGTTCGTCGGGCACAAGAAGCATCATGGCTATCATGGGCGCAGCTATCATCGCGGTCAGGCATATCAATATCGGGCGCCCAAGGTTGTCTATCACCGCAACTACAGGCCCTGGTCGCACTGGCGGCCGCATGTGACGCAGAGGTCTAGCTACCATTCATTCGGTCGGCCGGCCTATTACCACGCGCATCCGCGCTACGGCGACTACTATCATGTGCGGGCGCGCGACCGGAACAATGTGGCGGTCTGGCTCGGTATCAGCGCCATCACCGGCGCGATCCTCTTTTCGAGCTATTGATCGAAGAGTGAAAAAGACGAAAGGCTCCGCTCAAGCGGAGCCTTTCCCTTATGCAGGCCGCATCAGGGCCAACGCAGCGACACCGTGCGGCGTTCGTCTAATTCGACCCGGGGCAGCACACCCAGGGAGAGGCCGCGTCCATCTGTCGAAAGACCCGATCTGATATCGAATCGATAGCTGTGCCACGGACAGACGATCTCGCAATCCGAGTTTGGCAGCGTTTCGGTCAACGGAGCCAGCATGTGTGGGCACTGTGCGGGATAGGCGGTGATCTCGCCCGAGATATTGACCAGACGGACAGCGCCGTTCGTGGTTTCCAGTGTCAATGGCAGTCGCGGTAGAAGCTCGTCGATCGGCCCAAGGACAATATGAGCGGGCGTTTTTCCTTCACGACCGTCCAATGCTTTCTGTCTGGCAACCATCATGGCCTCGTCCTCGTCCCACAATTTTGTATAGAGGACGACGAGCCGGGCGCCGGCGGCCTCTGCCTGTGTTTCGGTAAGGTGTGGCAGGTGGAACTCGACGCCGACCCGCGTGCGGCGGGGAGCAAGCGCCTGAAACCTGGTCCATATTTCCACACCCGGCAGTGGTCCGCTCAGCGTTCGCGACACATAGCGGCCTTGCGCATGGTCCACGACAAGCTCGATCACCGTATCGGGCGCGCTTGACGCCGGGTGCGCTCTGGTTCGGGCGCGCCAGCCCCAGTTGCTCCGTTCCTCCAGATCGCACACCGAGAAACTGTCGGAATGCAGATGCGGAAGGTGCTCCCAGTCAAATACATTTTCCCAGGCGCGGGCAAGACTCGCTTCGATGGTGCGTTCATAGGTTGCCGCCAAACGCATCGGCAGGCCGTTGGGGTTGAATGTGTCGGCGTTTTTTTGGCGGGGACTCATCTCAGGGCCTCATGGTTGTGATGTAGGGGCCGAGTGCCAGCGCGCGGCGCGGTTCCACCCAGTCGAGCCAGTCGCAAAGCCTGCCCCTTGTTTCGCGCGGGTCGATCAGTTCATGCAACGAAAAGC
>PHEO01000035.1 GCA_002841195.1 Alphaproteobacteria bacterium HGW-Alphaproteobacteria-11 | reverse complement strand
AGATACATGTGCGGTTCGAGTTCCAGGTGCCCCGCGCATCCTTCACTTTCGTTGCGTGCCGAAACGCCGGAAGCCTCGCTTCGCGGCGCTTTCGGTGCATCGCATTTCTAGTCGAGCGCTTCGGCGATCTTTGTCAGCGCTTCTTCGGGTGCGCTCGCCTTCTCGCCAAGCGCCGCGATGCGCGCCGGCAATTGCCGGAGCACGGCGTCGCGCTCGCCGTCGCTCATGCGCGACCAGCCGGCGATCTCCTTCAGCGTCCGCCCGCAGCCAATACAGGCATTGGCGCGGCCGTCGACGGCGCAAATGCTGAGACAGGGGCTTTTGATCGGCTTCGAATAGGTCAAATCGCTTTTCCGGGTTTCGGGCACGGATGCGACGGAGTATAGAGCGGACGAACCGATTTCCCATGACGAGTTCACGAATGACCCGCGCCGCCACCGGCCTGCCTTTCGACGACATCCGCAACCTGCTGGCCGGCCTGCCGCAGGCCGACGAGGATGCGCGCGCGGCGGCCCGGGCGCAAACGCGCGATCTCGCGGCGCCGGAAGCCTCACTCGGCCGCCTCGCCGAAATCGCCGAATGGATGGCCGCCTGGGCTGCCAGTCCGAAACCCGCCGTCACGCGGCCTCTCGTCGCGATCTTCGCCGCGACCCACGGCCTTGCCGCCGCCGACCCCGATGCCGGCCCGGCGGATGCGACGCATCGCCTTGTCGAGCTCTACGCGGCGGGCGGCGCGGCGGTGAACCAGATTGCGCTTCAAACGGATGCAGGCCTCAAGGTCTTCGACCTCGCGCTCGACATGCCGACGCCCGACATCCGCGTGGATGCGGCCCTCTCCGAAGCCGCCTGCGCCGCCACCATGGCCTTCGGCATGGAGGCGATTGCCGGCGGCACCGATCTCCTCTGCATTGGTGCGGCGGGAGCAGGCAACCGCACGGTTGCTGCGGCGCTCACCCATGCGCTTTTCGACGGCACATCGCAGGACTGGACGGACGGATCGGCTTGGGGCGCGGAGGCGGTCACCGCCGCCCTTGCGCAGCACGAAGGCCATCTCGCCGATCCGCTCGAGGCGCTGCGCCGCGTCGGCGGGCGCGAATTCGCGGCCATTGCCGGGGCCATCCTTGCCGCCCGCTACCAGCGCATCCCCGTCCTGCTCGACGGCATCGTCGCCTGCGCCGCCGCCGCCGTTCTCCACCGGCTGGCGCCCGGCGCGCTCGACCATTGCCTGGCCGCCCATGCGAGCGGCGAGCCCGCCCATGCCCGCCTGCTCGAAGCCATCGGCAAAACGCCGCTCCTCGAAACCGGCATCGCGCTCGAGGAAGGGGCGGGCGCCGCACTCGCCATCGGCCTCGTCAAATCCGCGCTTGCCGTGCATGGCGGCATGGCGACGCAGGCACAGCTTTGACCCGCATCATCGTTCAAAACCGAACAGCGCCCCGTTCGCCACATACCGTCCACACCCTTGCAACAGGGGCCTTTGCGACTATTATCACCGCCAAAATAGCGTCTCGGCACGCGGGATCGGCGGAGGGTCAAACCCTCCGGCACGGGCGGCACCGGACCTTGAAAACGAATAAGCCGGCGTGAAGCGCGGGAGGCGAAGACCCCCCGCGCGCCGCCACTATGGAGGTTGACCCTATGGATATGCGCTTTTCCCCCGAAGAGCTCGCCTTCCGCGACGAGGTTCGCGAATTCATCGCCAACAACTACCCGCAGGAACTGAAAGGTGGCGCGCGGCGCTCGCGCGGCGAGATGTCGAAGGAGGATATCCTCCGCTGGCACCGCATCCTCTACAAGAAGGGCTGGATCGTGCCGCACTGGCCGGTCGAATATGGCGGCACCGGCTGGACGATTACCCAGCGCTACATCTGGAACGAAGAGAATGCGCGTGCCGAAACTTCGCCGCTGCTTCCCTTCGGTCTCTCGATGGTCGGCCCGGTGATCTACACCTTCGGCAACGAGGAACAGAAGAAGCGCTTCCTTCCCGGCATTCTCTCGGGCGACGACTGGTGGTGTCAGGGCTATTCCGAGCCGGGTTCCGGTTCCGACCTCGCCAGCCTGCGCACCAAGGCGGTGCGCGACGGCGACCACTACATCGTCAATGGCGGCAAGACCTGGACGACGCTGGCGCAATTCGCCGACTGGATGTTCTGCCTCGTCCGCACCGATCCGAACGTCAAGGCGCAGGAAGGAATCTCCTTCCTGCTGATCGACATGAAGACGCCGGGCATCACCGTCCGCCCGATCATCACGATGGACGGCGCGCATGAGGTCAACGAAGTCTTCCTCGAAGACGTCAAGGTCCCGGCCGAAAACCTGATCGGCGAGGAAAACAAGGGCTGGACCTACGCGAAGTTCCTGCTCGGCAACGAACGCTCCGGCATCGCAGGCGTCGCGCGCTCCAAGAAGGCGATCGAGCGTCTGAAGAACATCGCCAATGCCGAACTGATCGACGGCGCACCGCTGATGAAGACCGACGAGTTCTCGCGCAAGGTCGCCGAGCTCGAAATCGATCTCTCGGCCCTCGAAGTGACCGAGCTGCGCACGCTTGCCGCCGAGAGCAAGGGCCGCGGTCCCGGACCCGAAGCCTCGATCCTGAAGATCAAGGGCACCGAGATCCAGCAGCGCATCACCGAGCTTGCGGTCGAGGCCGTCGGCAACTACGCGATGGTGCAGGCGCCGCGCATGGAAGCGACTGGCAACGAATTTGTGCCGGGCCCCGACTACAGCACCGGCACCGCGCAGGATTATTTCAACATGCGCAAGACCTCGATCTATGGCGGGTCGAACGAGATCCAGCACAACATCATCGCAAAAATGGTGCTCGGCCTTTAAGCGCCGGCTGCACCGAAGAAACATCAAGGGGAAGGTCACGAGATGGATTTTCGTTCACTGAGGAACAGACGCTGCTGCGCAACACGGTGCAGAGCCTGCTGGCCGACAAATACGACTTCGACACGCGCCGCAAGGTGACGAAGACCGCCGAAGGCTGGCGCCCGGAAATCTGGGCGCAGTTTGCCGAGCTCGGCCTTCTCGCCGCGCCCTTCTCCGAAGAGCTGGGCGGCCTCGGCGGCGGCCCCATCGAAAACATGATCGTCATGGAAGAGTTCGGCCGCCACCTCGTGGTCGAGCCCTATGTCGAAACCGTGGTCATCGCCGGCGGCTTCCTGCGCGAAGGCGGCACGGCGGCGCAGCAGGAAGCGCTGATCCCCGGCATCGTCGGCGGCGAAACGGTCTGGGCCTTCGCTTATGCCGAGCCGCAGGGCCGCTACAACCTGGCCGACCTCACCACGACCGCGAAGAAGGACGGTTCCGGCTACACGATCAACGGCTACAAGGCCGTGGTGCTCGGAGCGCCCTGGGCGCAGAAGCTGATCGTGACGGTGCGCACTTCCGGCGGCCAGCGCGACCGCGACGGCGTCTCGGTCTTCATCGTCGACAAGTCGGCGGCCGGCGTTTCGACCCGCGACTACCCGACGGTCGATGGCCGCCGCGCCTCCGAAATCACCTTCGAAAACGTCAAGGTCGGCGCCGACGCGCTGATCGGCGCCGAAGGCAAGGGCCTGCCCCTCGTCGAGAAAATCACCGACGAGGCGATTGCGGCGCTCTCGGCCGAAGCCATCGGCTGCATGAAGGAGCTCAACACGGCCACCGTCGAATACTGCAAGACGCGCAAGCAGTTTGGCGTACCCATCGGCAAGTTCCAGGTGCTGCAGCACCGCATGGTCGACATGTTCATGGCCCATGAGCAATCGGTGTCGATGACCTACATGGTCAACCTCAAGCTCGGCGAAAGCGACGTGGAGCGCACCAAGGCCGCCGCCGGCGCCAAGGTGCAGATCGGCAAGGCCGGGCGTTTCGTTGGCCAGCAGGCCGTGCAGCTTCACGGCGGTATGGGCATGACCGACGAGCTCAATGTCGGCCACTACTTCAAGCGCCTGACGATGATCGACACCCAGTTCGGCAATGTCGACCACCAGCTGAAGCGCTATTCCGAAGCCGCGTAAGCGGCGCTCCGGTGAAAAACGAAGGCCGCTCTCCGGAGCGGCCTTTTTTCGTGCGTACTTTTGACCTCGCTTATCCCCGCTTCTACGCTTTGCGGCAAAATGAACGCGGGAGGACGGTATGAGCGAACACATTCTGGTCGCGGGCGCCACGGGGCTGGTCGGCTTCGCCGCGATGAAGCACTTCGCCGAACGGGGGCACAAGGTCACGGCGCTTTCCCGCCGCGTGCCCGTCGAGACATTCGGCGCGCGCCACATCCCGCTCGACCTGACCGATGCCAAGGCCTGTGCCGAGGCGATGGACGGCATGAAGGACGTCACCCGCCTCGTCTACGCCGCGCTCTACGAGAAGCCCGGTCTCGTCGCGGGTTGGCTCGAGGCCGACCAGATCGAAACCAACCGGCGCATGCTTGAAAATCTTGTCGAGCCGCTCTCCCGGGCCGCCCCCCGCCTCCGCCACATATCGCTGCTGCAAGGCACGAAGGCCTATGGCGCCCATGTGCGCGCCCTCGCGGTGCCTGTTCGCGAAAACCGCGACGAGATGAAGACGCAACCGAATTTCTATTGGGAGCAGGAAGATTACATCCGCGCGAAACAAAAAGGCGCCGGCTGGCGCTGGACGATCCTTCGCCCGCAAATCATCTTCGGCTTTTCGCTTGGCGCCGCGATGAACCTCATTCCGGCCATCGGTGTCTATGCGGCGCTTCTGAGGGAAGAGGGGAGGCCGCTGTCTTATCCGGGCGGACCGGCATCGGTTCTGGAAGCGGTCGACGCGGACCTGCTCGCGGACGCCATTGCGTGGGCAGGCGGGAACGACGCGGCCGGCAACGAGATATTCAACGTCACCAATGGCGATGTCTTTGTCTGGCGCAACGTCTGGCCGGCCATCGCGGATGCGCTCGGCATGGAGCCCGGTCCCGATGCGCCCCTGTCGCTCGGCGCGGAAATGCCGAAGCGCACCGCCGATTGGGACAGGGTCCGCGCGAAGCATGGTCTTGCATCACCCGGTCTGGACGCCTTTGTCGGCGAGTCGTTCCATTATGCGGACTTCACAATGGCGTACGGCGCCGAACGGCAGACACCCGCCGCCATCGTCTCGACGATCAAGCTGCGTCGCGCCGGTTTCCACGATGTCATCGACACCGAGGAGATGTTTCGAAAATGGTTCGGGCTTTTTCAGGAAAGACGGCTGTTGCCGCCGCGCTAGGTAAGCGTCAGGCCGATTTCTTGGCCGGCGAAGTCGCGCGCAGCCGCTGCGGCGGTAACACGCATTCGGCCTGCGTGCCTTCGCCGAGCTTGCTTTTCAGCTCGAAGCGCCCGCCGTGAACGGCAAGCAGGCCTTTCACGATCGAAAGCCCGAGGCCGGAGCCTTTGCCGGGCTGGGCAAGTCCGGAAGCGCCCTGCGTGAACGCGTGCAGCACCTTGTCGATCTCCGACTCGGCAATGCCCGGTCCGTTGTCGTGAACGCCGAAGCGCATCTCGCCATTGGGCTCCATCCGCGCAAACATCTTCACCTCGGAGCCCGGCGGCGAGAACTTGATCGCGTTGGTCAGCAGGTTGATCCAGGTCTGGCGCATGGCGCGTGCATCGCCATAGAAGATCGGCAGGTTCGGCTCATAATCTTCGACGATGGTGACGCGTTGGCCCTGCGCTCTGATTTCCAGAATGCGGCGGCAATCGTCGGCCAGTTGCGCGATGTCCACTTCCTCTTCGGTGATCTGGAAGCGGCCCGCCTCGATACGCGACAGGTCCAGCACGTCGTTGATAAGGCCGAGCAGGTGCTGGCCGGACCGGTTGATGTCGTTTGCATATTCCTTGTAGGTCGGCACGGCATGCTTGCCGAAAATCTCCGACGACATCACTTCGGAAAAACCGATGATGGCGTTGAGCGGCGTGCGCAACTCGTGGCTCATATTGGCAAGGAAATGCGATTTGGCGCGGTTGGCTTCCTCGGCGCGCGCGCGTGCCGCGTCGGAATCGCGTTTGGCCTTGAAAAGCTGATCGATGAGGCCGCTCTTGTCTTCGCGCAGCGTGATCGAATGCATCATGATGCCGTTGAGGCGTGTCACGAGCTGCGAAAGCAGGACCGTGAAGATCAGCAGCACGACCCCGAGAGCGATCGGCAGGATTTCGCCCGAGAGGAAGAGCCGCGCCGCAGCAATGAGGACGATCGGCATGGTTGCGGCGTAGAAGCTCGGCATGGAGCACGACGTGATAAGCGCCACCGGCGCCAGCGAAATGATGAGCGCTGTCAGCACGTAGGCCTGCTTCACCGGATCGTCGGGCACCCAGAAGAAGATGGCGATGGAGCCGGTACTGAAGGCGAAGAAAATGGTGATGAGAATGGAGCGCCGCTCCCAGAAGCCAACATCCTCGGGTCCGGGATCGGCGGCCGCGAATGCATCCATGTTTTTGCGGTTCAGCCAGTTTGCCACAAAGACGAGCGCGACAGGAATGGCCAGCCAATACCACGCGATGGAGTCGACGAAACACAGGGCAAACAGGCCGACAAGCACGGGGAAGGAATAGGGCATGGGCATGCGCTGGCTGTCGATAAGCATCTTGAGCTGTTCGAGCCGCGTTTCGGCGCTGAGCGGCTGCCCGTTGGCCTGCCGCGCACCGAGGGCCATGATCAGGCGTTGCGACCATCCCGGCTGTTCGCCAGCAGCGCGCATTGGCGCCTGACGCTCCCGAGATGTTTCTCCCAATGCCATCTGAGTGCCCTTCCGGCCTTTCGGCCGACCCACCATTTGCCTCGGACGACCGCCCGGCCGTCTCGATTTCTGTATGTGTTAGCCTCCGTCAAAAGTCTTAATAAGGTTTTCCGAACCTTGGTTAAAACGGCATAATCTGGCCGTATGCCGCGATTTTCTCGTGGCGCTGATAATGGTGTCCAAACAAGAAAATCTGTCGTCCAGACAGGCAAAAATGAACAGGAAAGAGGCAGTTCCGCGATGAGCGATCCCCTGATTTTCGAAAAAGACGGCCCGGTCGTTACTTTGACGATCAACCGCCCCGAGAGCCGCAACCCGCTGGGTGCGCCGGAAGATGCGGACAATTTCACGGCCGCCGCCGCCCGCATCAATGCCGACAGGGGCGTGCGCTGCGTGATCCTCACCGGCGCCGGCAAGGCCTTCTCGGCAGGCGGAAATGTGAAGGCCATGCGCGAAGGCGGCGACGGCTTCGGCGGTCCCGGCGTCCACATCCGCGAGCGCTACCGCAACGGCATCCACCGCATCGTGAAATCCGTCTGGGGCATCGAGGTGCCGGTCGTCGCCGCGGTCAACGGCCCGGCCATCGGCCTCGGCAACGACGTCGCCTGTCTCGCCGACACGCGCATTGCCGCCGATAGCGCGATCTTCGGCGCCACCTTCCTGAAGATCGGCCTAATCCCGGGCGATGGCGGCGCCTGGCTGCTGCCGCGCATCATCGGCATGGCCCGCGCCTCCGAGCTTCTCTACACCGGCGACACGATCGACGCGGCGACCGCGAAGGATTGGGGCCTCGTCTCCGAAGTGGTCCCGGCCGCCGCGCTGATGGACCGCGCCAATGAGGTTGCGGCGAAAATCTGCAACCAACCGCCGGACGTGTTGCGCATGACCAAACAATTGCTGCGGCAGGGCATGCTGACCTCCTTCGACAATGTGATGGAGCTCTCCGCCTCCATGCAGGCGCTGGCCCACCACACGAAGGATCACCGCGAGGCGCTGGACGCCTTTTTCGACAAGCGCCCGCCTTCCTACAAGGGTGAGTGACGGGTTCGAAATTGAACAGCGCCGCCGCCTCCTGCGAACAGGCAGGGGCGGGCTGGCGATTGATGCAGCGGGGCTTTGCGCCTAAAGTCCCGGCAACAACAGGCAGACAATCTGAAAACGGGAGCGAAACATGAGTGTCATCGGCGTCGTGGCGACCCTGAAGGTGCAGCCGGGCAAGGAAGCAGAGTTCGAAAAAGTCTTCGCCGCCCTGCGCGACAAGGTGAAGTCCAATGAGAAGGGCTGCCTGCAATACGACTTCTTCAAATCGAAGTCCGAAGCTTCAACCTATGTCGTGATGGAGCAATATGCCTCCCAGGCCGATCTCGACGCGCATGGCAAGACGGAATATTTCCGCGCCGCCGGCCCGTCGCTGGGTGCCGTTCTGGGTGGTGCGCCGACGCTGCTCTTCCTCGACAAGGTGTAAGCGGGAAACATCATGGATCTGTCGTTCAGCAAGGAAGACGAAGCGTTCCGTAAGGAAGTGCGCAGCTTCATCGAGGAAAGCTACACGCCCGCGATGCGTGCGAAGCACGCGCGTTCGAAGCACGGCTATATCGACAAGGAAAGCCATGTGCAGTGGCAGAAGGCGCTGGCGAAGAAGGGCTGGCTCGCGCCCAACTGGCCGACCGAATATGGCGGACCGGGCTTCACCGCCTCGCAGAAATACATCTTCGACGTCGAGATGGGCCGCGCCGGCGTGCCGCACACGGTTCCCTTCGGACCGACCATGGTGGCGCCGGTCATCATGAAGTTCGGCACACCCGAACAGAAGAAGCGTTTCCTGCCCGACATCCTCGAAACCAACGTGCTCTGGTGCCAGGGATACTCCGAGCCGGGCGCCGGTTCCGACCTTGCTTCGTTGCAGACAAAAGCCGAGAACAAGGGCGACCACTATCTGGTCAATGGTTCGAAGATCTGGACGTCGGTCGCGCAATGGGCCGACTGGATTTTCTGTCTCGTTCGCACCTCGAAGGAAGGCAAACCCCAGGAGGGCATTTCCTTCCTGCTGATCGACATGAAGACGCCGGGCGTCAAGGTCGAACCGCTGGTGCTGCTCGACGGCACGCCGGCGCCGCATCAGGAAGTCAATCAGGTCTTCTTCACTGACGTGAAAGTGCCGATCGAAAACCGCGTCGGCGAGGAGAACAAGGGCTGGACCTACGCCAAGTACCTGCTCGAATTCGAGCGCGGCAACCCCTATTCGGCGGGTCTTTATCGTGGTCTGAAAAAGCTGGAGAAAATCGCCGGCGACACGAAGGTAGGCGAGGGTACGCTGGCTGACCAGCCGGAGTTCAAGGCGCAGGTTGCGGACCTTTACTCGCAGGTGACGGCGATGGAGTTCACCGAGTTGCGCATCTTCTCGGCGCTGTCCACCGGCGGCAATGTCGGTCCGGAAAGCTCGCTCCTGAAGTGTCGCGGCACCGAGATCCAGCAGGCCATTTCCGAACTCACCATGCAGGCCGTTGGCAGTTACGCCATGCCCTTCGTCGAGGACGGCATGGTCGAGACCAACGAACCTTCCGTTGGGCCATCCTATGCAATGACCGCTGCGCCTTACTACTTCTCGCTGCGCAAGGCGTCGATCTATGCCGGCTCGAACGAGGTTCAGCGCAACATCATGGCGAAAGCCGTGCTCGGCCTTTGAGCACTGCCGGCGACATTACGATCAGACCCGCGAGCGCCGGAGACATTCCGGCGCTCGCGCGCGTT
Source organism: Alphaproteobacteria bacterium HGW-Alphaproteobacteria-11 (assembly GCA_002841195.1). Lineage (GTDB taxonomy): Bacteria > Pseudomonadota > Alphaproteobacteria > Parvibaculales > Parvibaculaceae > Parvibaculum. The sequence goes on along the minus strand of PHEO01000035.1, from coordinate 10,429 downwards.
TGGCACGACGCCTGGCATGAAGGACATGCGCACCTCACGCCCGAGATCGCGGCGCTGCGTCCATTTGAATTTTTCGAGCAGCGCATGGAAGGTGGCGATCGCGATTGCATCGTCGCCTGTGCCGGCGGAGAACTTGCAGGCTTTGCGCGCTGGGAGGGCAACGGCATCGCGCAGGTTTTTGTTCTGCCTGCGTGGCACGGCCGGGGCGCCGCGACGTTGCTGCTTACTTCCGCCGAAGAGGAACTGAATCGGGCAGGGCACAAGCGCATCTGGCTGCAATGTCAGGTCGGCAATCTCCGTGCGCGACGTTTCTACGAGAAGCACGGCTGGTCGGTCGCCCGCGAGCACGATACCGATATCGGCACCGTCGAGGGCCGCAAGCCGCAACGCGTCTGGCGGATGGAAAAGTTGCTCGGCTGACGCGAATGAAAAGGGGAGCCGCGCGGGCTCCCCTTCGATCTTTTTGTCTCGGCGCGTGAGGCTTACTTGCCACCCGTCGCCAGCTTGAAGAACTTGCCGGTCTGCTCGCCGCCCATGAAGAAGGGCGTCGCATTCGAGAAGTCGGAAATCTTGTCCCAGTTCTCGGCAACCTTTTCGGCCGTCAGTCCTTCGCGGCCGAGGAAAATGCCTTCGGCTTCTTCCATCCGCGCGGCGGCGAAAACGCCGGCGCCCGCGCAAAGGATCATGCCGGTCGGCGCATTCTCGGAAACGAGGAACATCACGCCCGGCGACACGGCGTCCGGCGTCAGCATCTCTTCGGCTTCCGGCGGCATCAGGTCCGACGTCATGCGCGTATAGGCGACCGGCGCCAGTGCATTGCAGTGAATGTTGTTCTTCTGGCCTTCAAGCTTCAGCGTGTTGATGAAGCCGACAACGGCGAGCTTCGCCGCGCCGTAGTTCGTCTGGCCGAAATTGCCGTAAAGGCCGGTCGAGGAGGCGGTCACGACGATGCGGCCGTAATTCTGCTCCTTCATGATCTCCCAGACCGCCTTGGTCGGCTTCACCGTGCCCATCAGATGCACGTCGACGACGACCTGAAAGTCCGCGATTTCCATTTTCGAGAACGACTTATCGCGCAGGATGCCGGCATTGTTGATCAGGATGTCGATGCGGCCGAACTTGTCCATGGTCTGCTTGACCATGTTGGCGACGCCTTCGTCGTCCGTCACCGACGAACCATTGGCGATAGCCTCGCCGCCCAGCGCCTTGATTTCCTCGACCACCTTGTTGGCCGCTTCCGAGGAGCCGCCGGCGCCGGTCCGGTCGCCACCGAGGTCGTTCACCACCACCTTGGCGCCGCGCCGCGCAAGCTCCAGCGCATGGGACCGGCCGAGACCGCCGCCCGCGCCGGTGACAATGGCGACCTTGCCGTCAAATCGAATGCTCATCGGTAATTCTCCAGTTGAACTGCCGGCCGCTTGAGGGGCCGAAGGAAGGAGGCCGCACCGCTCTTTCGGAGGGGAAATGGGCCGTCGCTGCGGAAACTGGGGGACTTTGTGCATGAGAGGGGGGCGGGGGTCAAGGGAGCGAAACGCCGCCGAAACGGTGCCCCGACCGTTGCGCGTCCCTTCGCCCGCCTTATGATGGCCGCACCCGCCGGATACCCGCCCGAGAGCCCGTTTCATGCCCCTTCCGTCCCTTCAGAGCGCGCTCGGCCTTGCCGTGATTGTTGGCCTAGCCTGGGCGCTGAGCGAGAACCGCCGCGCCGCGGGCGGCAATCTGCTGAAGGATGGTGCTGTCGCGATCGCGCTGCAGCTCGCCCTTGCGCTGGCCCTGTTGAAGCTCCCGGTCATGCGCGACGCCATGCTGGGCCTCAACGGCGTCATCGAGGCGCTGATGGCGGCGACGGGCGCCGGAACCGGCTTCGTCTTCGGTTATCTCGGCGGCGGCGCCGCTCCTTATGAAGTCGCCCATCCGCAAAACAGCTTCGTGCTGGCCTTTCAGGCGCTGCCGCTGGTCTTGTTCATGTCGGCCTTGTCGGCGCTCTTCTGGTACTGGCGCATCCTGCCGGCGGTCACGCGCGGCTTTGCGTTTCTGCTGCGCAAGAGCATGGGCATCGGCGGTGCGGTCGGCCTGTCGTCCGCCGCCAACATCTTTGTCGGCATGGTCGAGGCGCCGCTTCTGATCCGGCCCTATCTCGAAAAGCTCTCGCGTTCCGAACTCTTCGCGGTGATGACGGTCGGTCTCGCGACGGTGGCCGGCACCGTGCTCTTTCTCTATGCCGGCATCATCGCCGCGGTCGTTCCCGGATCGCTCGGGCAAATCGTGACGGCCTCGCTGATCTCGTTGCCCGCCGCGCTTCTGGTCGCGCGGCTGATGGTGCCGGAGGAATCTGGCCGGGTACCCACAGGCGTCGGCGACGATGTACCGGTCGTCGAATATGAAAACAGCATGGATGCGCTGACACGCGGTACTTTCGACGGACTGAATCTGCTGCTCAACATCATCGCGATGCTGGTCGTGATGGTGGCGCTGGTCGCGCTGATCAATATCCTGCTGGCGCTGCTGCCGGACGTTTTCGGAGAGCCGCTCAGCCTGCAACGCGTTTTTGGCTGGGTCTTCGCACCGCTGGTTTGGCTGATGGGTGTACCGGCATCGGAAGCCGCTGCCGCCGGTCAGATCATGGGCGTGAAGACGATCCTCAACGAATTGCTCGCCTATCTCGCGCTGGCGGGCGAAGCGGGCGAAACGCTGAGCGAACGCTCGCGCCTCATCATGGTCTATGCGCTTTGCGGCTTCGCCAATCCGGCCAGCGTCGGCATCATGATCGGCGGACTTGCCGCCATCGTGCCGTCGCGCCGTTCTGAGATTGTCGAGCTGGCGCCGCGCGCGCTGGTCTCCGGTACGCTCGCCACCTCGATGACGGGCGCGGTGATCGGCCTCATCGTCTGAAATCGCAACCCGAATACGCAACGACGGAGACCCCGATGAAGCTCTACAATTCGGCCATGCCGGCGCCCAATCCGCGCCGCGTCCGCATCTTCGCCGCCGAAAAAGGCATCGATCTGCCCCTTGAGGAAGTGTCGCTGATCAAGCGCGAACACAAGTCCGACGAATACCGGCAGAAGAATTCGCTCGGTCAGACGCCGATCCTCGAACTCGACGACGGCAATGTGATCGCCGAAAGCGTCTCGATCTGCCGCTTTCTGGAGGAGATGCATCCCGAGCCGCCGCTTTTCGGCCGCACGGCACTTGAACGCGCGCAGATTGACATGTGGCTGCGACGCGTTGAATTCGTGCTGATGGGCCCGGTCGGAAATTTCTGGCGCCATGCGCATCCTTTCACGGCCAAGGTCGTGAAGCAGTTCAACGAGTTCGGCGAGTCCAATCGCGAAGCGGCTGCGGCCGCCTTCCGCTGGCTCGACCGCGAATTGGCTGGCCGCGACTTCATTGCCGGCAACGATTTCTCGGCCGCCGACGTCACGGCGCTTTGCACGGTGGATTTTGCGAAGTTCGCCGGCCTCGAAATGCCGGACGATGCGGCCAATCTGCGCGCCTGGCATGCCCGTGTCTCGGCGCGTCCCAGCGCTGCGGCGTAAAGGAAAGGCGGCGTCCACGGGGTACGGAATGGACGCCGCCCAAACGCTCTCCCGCACTCGTCAAAGCCCGGGGGAAACGCAACCGACGACCTCTCGAACCATCGGTTGATGATGAGAATGGCGTTTTGAACCTGAACGCAGGCTGAACCGGAAAAAGTGCAAATTGAGCCTATGCGCAGCGCATTTAATTCGTAAACTTCATTTACTAGTTGATGGAGCGAAGCCCGGGGAGAGGTGAATGGGTCCGAAGGATGGAGAAGCGTTACCGAAGCTGACGCCATGGCAACTCGTCGCCTATGGCCAGCTGGTGATGCCGCTTGCCGTCATCGGACTGCCGGTCGCCGTCTACATCCCGCCCTTCTACTCGAGCACGCTCGGCCTCGATCTGGCGGCTGTCGGTTTCATCCTGATGCTGGCCCGCATCACTGATGTCATCACCGATCCATTGATCGGCCGCCTTTCGGACCGCACGCATACGCGCTGGGGCCGCCGCCGGCCCTGGGTCGCCGCCGGCGTGCCGCTGATGGTCGTTTCGGCGCTGATGCTCTTCGTGCCGCAGGGCGAGGTCACGAACCTCTATCTGCTGATCTGGATCGCGGCGATCTATTTCGGCTACACGCTCATTACCATTCCCTACGGGGCCTGGGGCGCCGAACTTTCCGGCGACTACCAGGAACGCAACCGCATCACGGGCAGCCGCGAAATCTTCCTGCTGGTCGGCCTGTTGATCGCCATCACGGCGCCCATTGTCGGCGCTTACATGAGCGGTGAGGTGAGCGACACCGAAAGCGGCGCGGCAAGCCGTAGCGCCGTTGGCGTGCTCGGCTGGCTGACGGCCGGGCTCCTGCCGCTTTGCGCGCTGGTGATGTTCACCTCGGTGCCGGAGCCGAAAGTGCCCGTCACCAACACCATTCCGTTCCGGCGCGGGCTGCGCGTCGCGATGAAGAACGGCCCGTTCCGTATCGTACTCTTCAGTTCGATATTCGGTGCGCTGGCGGGCTCCATCAATATCGGCGTCGTCATCTTTTTCTTCGATCACGTGGCGGAAATCGGTGCCGCCGGCACGATCCTGATTTTTGTGCTCTTCCTCGCCGGCGTTGCCGGTTCGCCGTTCTGGATCTGGATGGGCGGCCGCGTGGGCAAGCACACCGCCATCGCGATCGCGGGGTTTGCCTCGATGTTCGCCTTCACGCTGGTGCCGGCCGTCATCTATCTGGTCAAGCCGGTCGCGCCCGAGGCCGTCTTCTGGTGTCTGCTCGCAATCAACATCGTGCAAGGTCTCGCGCTCGGCGCGTCGCCCATTCTCGGTCCCTCGATCATGGCCGACGTCGTCGATCTCGACACGATCAAGAGCGGCGAGCCGCGGGCGGCCTTTCTGTTCGCCTTTCTCGGCATGGTCCGCAAGACCTTCGAGGCGATGGGCGTGGGCCTCGCCTTGCCGCTCCTCGCCTGGGCCGGCTTCAACGCCCAGACGAGAGACAACTCGCCGGAAGCCCTGTTCGCGCTGCTGGCCATGTATTGCATCGTGCCCCTTGTCCTCTGGTTGATCTCGATTGCTATAATCTTGCGCTATCCGATCACCCATGAGCGCCAAAGGCGCTTGAGGGCGGGCCTGGAGCGGCGCCTGGCCCGGCGGCGGGCGGCCCGGCCCCAACCGGCCGATTGACGCAAGGGCGGCTTGGTCTTAAATTGCACCGTCAAAACTGATAAATTGTCAGAAATAGAAAATCGGTGAGGATACGGGCAATGGCCTTGGAACATTTCGACGTGCTGGTCGTCGGCGCGGGCATTTCGGGTATCGGGGCGGGCTATCACCTGCAGACCTACAGCCCGAACCGGAGCTACGCCATTCTCGAAGGCCGCGCGCGCCTCGGCGGGACGTGGGACCTCTTCCGCTATCCCGGCATCCGCTCCGACAGCGACATGTACACGCTCGGCTTTTCCTTCCGTCCCTGGAAGGAAGCCAAGGCCATCGCCGACGGCCCGTCGATCCTCAACTATCTGGAACAGACCGCCCGCGACCACGGCATCGACAAGCACATCCGCTACCACCATCAGGTGAAACGCGCCGCCTGGTCGACCGACACGGCAACATGGACGGTCGACATCGAGCGCGGTCCGGAAATGGAACTGGTGCAGTACAGCTGCAATTTCCTCTTCATGTGCAGCGGCTACTACAACTACGCCGAGGGCTACACGCCGGAATTTGCGGGCGCCGATCGCTTCAAGGGCGATATTGTCCATCCGCAGTTCTGGCCGGAAAATCTCGACTACAGCGGCAAGCGCGTCGTCGTCATCGGCAGTGGCGCCACCGCCGTGACGCTGGTACCCGAAATGGCCAGGAAGGCCGCGCATGTCGTGATGTTACAGCGCTCGCCAACTTATGTCGTCTCGCGCCCGGCGGAAGACGCCATCGCCAACTGGTTGCGCCGCCGTCTTCCGGCAATGATGGCCTACGGCATCACCCGCTGGAAAAATGTGTTGCTCGGCATGTATTTCTTCAACATGTGCCGCAAGAAGCCGGAGCGCGCCAAGGAATTCATTTTGAAGGGCGTGCGCGAGCAGCTCGGGCCCGACTACGACATCGACACGCATTTCACGCCGAAATACAACCCGTGGGACCAGCGCCTGTGCCTGGTGCCGAACGGCGATCTCTTCGAGGCGATCAAGAAGGGCGATGCATCGGTCGTCACCGACCATATCGACACCTTCACGGAAACCGGTATCAAGCTGAAATCCGGCAAGGAAATCGAAGCAGATGTCATCGTCACTGCAACCGGTCTCAAGCTTCAATTGTTGAGCGGCCTTGAAGTGACCGTCGACGGCAAGAAAATGGATTTGTCGAAGACCTTTGCCTACAAGGGCATGATGTACAGCGACGTGCCGAACCTCGCTTCCGCCTTTGGCTACACCAATGCCTCGTGGACGTTGAAAGCCGATCTGACATCGGCCTATCTCTGCCGCCTGCTCAACCATATGGAAAAGACCGGGCTGCGACAGGCGACGCCGCGCGTCAGTGATCCGTCGCTTGAGGAAGAGCCTTGGCTCGACTTCACCTCGGGTTATGTGCAGCGTTCGATCGAGGAATTCCCGAAGCAGGGCACCAAGGCGCCGTGGAAGCTTTACCAGAACTACGCGCTCGACATCGTGTCGCTGAAATTTGGCAGCATTGAAGACAGCGCGATGGAATTCTCAAATCCCGCGCCGGAACAGCCGCTGAAACTGGCGAGCTGATTCCACACCGGATTGACGAGACCGAAGGGCAGGGGACGGAAACGTCTCCTGCTTTTTTACGTCAACGCACAGCAGCGCTTGACAAGACGCTGCCTTGCCCCAATACTTTACTATATGGTTAAGTATCAAGAAGTCCTTCTCGACCGGACTTTCGCGGCGCTCGCCGACCCCACGCGACGCGCACTGCTCGCCCGTCTCGAAGGGGAGGATGCCCTGACCGTGAGCGAACTCGCCAGGCCGTTCAAGATGTCGCTGCCCGCGGTGATGAAACATCTCGATGTGTTGTCCGACGCCGGTTTGATCGAGAAAACCAAAATCGGGCGCACCGTAACTTGCGAACTCAACGCAGGGCCCATGGAGGAAGCGATGCAATGGCTGATCCGCTATCAGCGCTTCTGGTCCGGCGCCCTCGACAGGCTCGCCGCATTTCTGGAGGAAGACGAATGTCCGCCAACGCCAACGTCCAAAGTGATCCCGCTCCAGAGGCGCGGCCGAGCCTCACCCTCAAAAAGCGTCTCAAGGCCTCGCCCGCCCGCGTCTACGCCGCCTGGACGGACGCCGCGCAAATGATGCAGTGGTTCGGTCCCGAGAATGTCGTGATGAAGGAGGCTGAGTGCGATCCGCGCGTCGGCGGCCGTTTCCGCGCCGTGATGATCGAGAATACCGGAGACCGCCATGAGGTTGGCGGCATCTATCGCGAGTTGGTGCCGAACGAAAAGCTTGTCTTCAGCTGGTCATGGATCACGACGCCGGAACGCGAGTCGCAGGTCACGGTGACACTGAAAGCCGATGGCGACGAAACGATCCTGACGCTCCATCATGAGCAACTGTTCGACGAAGCGTCGCGTGCAGGCCACGAGCACGGCTGGACGGGCTCGTTCAACAAGCTCGAGAAATTCTTCGCGTGATGCCGGCACCGATTGCCGTGTCTTTGCTCTGAGTGAGGAGAAACCAGGTGACTTACGTTGACGGATTTGTACTTGCCGTTCCGAAGAAGAACATCGACGCGTACAGGCGCATGTCGCGCAAGGCCGGCAAGATCTGGATGGAATATGGCGCGCTCGAGTACAAGGAATGTGTCGGCGAGGACCTGGACATCAAGGGTGTGCTGACTTTCCCGAAAGGCATCAAGGTGAAAAAGGGAGAGACCGTCGTCTTCGCCTGGATTTCCTACAAGTCGCGCGCCCATCGCGACAAGGTCAACGCGAAGGTGATGGCCGATCCGCGCCTCGCGAAGATGCCCCATCCGATGCCGTTCGATCACACACGCATGATGTATGGCGGGTTCAAGCCGATCGTCGATCTTTGATCTTGAAACCGGAGGAGGACGAAGATGGAACCGCAAAAGATCGTCTCTCGCGACGCGTGGCTCGCCGCCCGCAAGGCGCTGCTGGCCGAGGAGAAGGCGCTGACGCGCGAGCGCGACCGCGTGGCCGCGCTGCGCCGCGAATTGCCCTGGGTGAAAGTGGAAAAGGACTACGTGTTCGAGACGCCGGCCGGAAAGCGCCGGCTGATCGAACTCTTCGGCCCACGACGTCAACTCATTGTCCAGCATTTCATGTTGACGCCGGGCTCCGATCATATCTGCCCCGGTTGTTCGCTTGGCGCCGACCATGTCGATGCGGCGCGCCAGCACTTCGAGCAGGCCGATCTGTCATTCGTCGCGATCTCCCGCGCCACGCTGCCCGAGATCGAAGTCGTGAAGAGGCGCATGGGCTGGCGCTTCGATTGGGTTTCCTCGCACGGCACCTCGTTCAACTACGATTTCGGTGTGTCCTTCACGCCCGAACAGGTGGCGAGCGGCAATGCCGGTTACAACTACGGCACGTCACCCTTTGCCCTTGAGGATCTGCACGGCATGAGCGTCTTCGCGCGCAATGACGACGGCGACATCTTCCACACCTATTCGACCTATGCGCGCGGCTCCGAGACGATCGTCGGCGCCTTCAACTATCTCGACATGGTGCCGAAGGGCCGCAACGAGAACGGCATCATGAGCTGGGTCAAACTGCATGACGAATACGAAAGCACCGGCAATGCCGGGTCCTGCTGCGCGGCGGAGTAGCGTCCGCGCTCCCACTCCGTTCTTACGTATCGAAGGAGAGTCCCGATGAAACTGCCCGCCCGGGAGATCACCACGTGCCTCTGGTACGATTCCGACGCCGAAGAAGCCGTGAATTTTTACATGTCGGTCTTCAAGGACGCGGAGATGGGCAGGTTCACGCGCTATGGCGACGAAGGACACGATATCCACGGCCGCGAGGCCGGATCGGTGATGACGGTCGAATTCGAGATTGCAGGCCGGAAATTCGTCGCCATCAATGGCGGCCCGGTCTTCAAGTTCGATGAGGCGATTTCGTTCCAGATCCATTGCGACACGCAAGACGAGATCGACTATTTCTGGTCGAAACTCTCCGAAGGCGGCGAGGAGAGCGTCTGCGGCTGGCTGAAGGACAAGTTCGGTCTGTCCTGGCAGGTCGTGCCGTCCGTATTGCCTGAGATGCTGCTCGACGCCGACACAGCGAAGTCGCAGCGCGTCGTCAAGGCCTTCATGCAGATGAAGAAATTCGATATCGAAGCGCTGAAGCAGGCCTATGCGGCGTGAGCGTGTTCCCGCGCAACAAAGCCTGAGAAAACCCTCGTTGAAAATCGGATCCGGAGGGCCCATCTTCCGGGGCCCACCGGAAGTCGATCATGTGAGTCGGAAGCCGCTCCCCCATGCAGCCCATAATTTCCATCGCCAATCTCTCGAAAACCTATGCCGGCGGTTTCCAGGCATTGAAGAATGTCGATCTGGAAATCCGTAAAGGCGAAATTTTTGCGCTGTTGGGGCCGAACGGCGCCGGCAAGACGACGCTGATCAGCATTGTCTGCGGCATCGTCAACCCGGGCGGCGGTCGCGTGTTGGCGGGCGGTCATGACATCGTTCGAGATTTTCGCGCCGCCCGCTCGCTGATCGGCCTCGTGCCGCAGGAGTTGACGACCGACGGCTTCGAAAGCGTGCTCGCGACGGTGACCTTCAGCCGCGGCCTTTTCGGCAAGCCGCCGAATCCCGCCTACATCGAAAAGCTGCTGCGCGACCTGTCGCTCTGGAGCAAGAAGGACGACCGTATCATGACGCTTTCGGGCGGCATGAAGCGCCGCGTGATGATCGCCAAGGCGTTGACCCACGAACCGGAAATCCTGTTCCTTGACGAGCCGACCGCCGGTGTCGATGTCGAACTGCGGCGCGACATGTGGGAAATGGTCCGCCGCCTGCGCGAAAACGGCACGACAATCATCCTGACGACGCACTACATCGAAGAGGCCGAGAAAATGGCCGACCGCATCGGCGTCATCAGCAACGGAGAGATCGTACTGGTCGAGGAAAAGCACGCACTGATGGCGAAGCTGGGCAAGAAGCAGTTGACCCTTCATCTGCAAACGCCGATCGAGCGTGTTCCTGACGGGTTCAACGGCTACCGCCTCGATCTTGCGGAAGACGGCCACGCGCTGGTCTACACCTTCGATGCCCATAGCGAGGATACCGGCATCCCGGCGCTGCTGAAACGCCTCGGCGATCTCGGCATCGACTTCCGGGATTTGCAGACGAGCCAGAGTTCGCTGGAAGATATCTTCGTCAGCCTCGTGAGGGCGCGGCCATGAACTTCTATGCC
>PHEO01000034.1 GCA_002841195.1 Alphaproteobacteria bacterium HGW-Alphaproteobacteria-11 | reverse complement strand
GACCTTGTAGGAATTCTGGTCGAACTTACCGCCCGCATGAAGCTGCGTCATGATGACTTCGGCCGCCGACACGCCTTCGCCCTTGTGGATTTCGACCGGAATGCCGCGGCCGTTGTCCCAGACGGTGCAGGAGCCGTCGGCATTGAGACGCACATTGATCGCATCGCAATAGCCGGCCAGCGCCTCGTCGATCGAGTTGTCGACGACTTCGTAGACCATGTGATGGAGGCCCGAACCGTCGTCGGTGTCGCCGATATACATGCCCGGACGCTTGCGGACCGCATCGAGGCCTTTCAGGACCTTGATCGATTCCGCACCATATTCCTCGGGCGTGTTCTCGACGGGCGTGGACATCTCTGTTCTTCCTTCGGATTTCGTTTCCCGCTTGTTGCGGGTCTTCAGGCGATTTCGGCCGCGGTGCGGACGATCTTGCCGACGACGCCGTAGGTCTTTGCTTCCTCGGCGTTCATCCAGTGATCGCGATTGGTGTCTTTGACGATCTTTTCGAGCGGCTGGCCTGTCGCTTCGGCGAAGATCAGGTTCAGGCGTTCGCGCATCTTCAGAACCTCGCGCGCCTGAATGTCGATTTCGGTCGCAGAACCGCCGATGCCGCCGCGCGGTTCGTGCAGCAGGAAGCGCGTGTTCGGCAGGCAGTAGCGGTCTTCGCGGTCGGCCGCCACATAGATCAGCGCGCCGGCGCTTGCGACCCAGCCGGTGCCCAATGTGCGGACGCGCGGTTTGATGTATTTGATCATGTCGTGGATCATGTCGCCGGATTCGACATGGCCGCCGGGCGAGGAAACGATCAGCGTGATCGGATCGTCGCTCTCGCCAGCCATCGCCAGCAACCGCTCGGAAACGGTGCGGGCCTGACGATCGTTGATCTCGCCGGTGACGAGTATGGTGCGCGACTTGAAGAGGCCATGCTCGACCAGCGGCGTGAACTGGCCCTTCAGCGCGTCGATATCGGGGGTCTCATTGTCGTTTCTCATCCTGGTCATTCCTTTGCGCCGGGCCTAGCCGGCATTGTCGATGGCGCCGCGCGCGACACGGAAATTCTGTGCCCGCGCGCCGAGAGTTTCAAAGAGCGACGGGTCGGCGCCCGTCAGAAAGGCCTGCAGGCCCAAGGCGACGATCTCGTCGAACAGCGCGGCGCGGCGCTTTTCGTCGAGATGCGCCGCGACTTCGTCGAGCAACAGCAGCGGCGGCGTGCCGCGCGCCGCCAGCAGGCGCGCATTGGCCAGCACGATGCCGATCAGCAGCGCCTTCTGCTCGCCCGTCGAACAGCTTCGCGCCTCGCGATCGCGCGCCACGTGCCGGACCGCAAGGTCGGTGCGATGCGGGCCGGTGAGCGTGCGCCCGGCGGCGGCGTCGCGGCCGCGCATGGCGGCAAGCTCGCGGCGGGAAGCATCTTCAATGTCGACCGCCGCATCGCTTTCGAGCGCAGCTTCGAGCGTTCCGTCGAGCGCCACCTCGGCGCGCGGAAAGGCATGCGTCTCGGCCGCATCGAGCGCGCCGCGTAATCTGGCCAGCGTTTCGACGCGCGCCGCGGCAATCGCCACGCCATGCTCGGCCATCTGGGTTTCGAGACCCGACAGCCAGGCGTCGTCGAAAACGCCGTCGGCGAGCAGGCGGTTGCGCTCGCGCAACGCCCGGTCATAGGCGTTGACGCGTGCACCATGCGCCGGATCGAAGCCCATGACGAGGCGGTCGAAAAAATGGCGGCGGTCGCTCGCGCCATCGAGAAAGAGCCGGTCCATGGCGGGCGTCAGCCAGACGGTGCGGATATGCGCGGCGAGCGCCGAGGGACCCGCGACTTCGCCGTCGATCCGAACCGTGCGGCTGCGCGCGGCGGGCTCCATGCCCGGTTCGATGCCGGTGCCGATGCGCAAAGGACCTTGTGCGGTTTCGAGCGTCGCGGCGACGGCCCAGCCGCCCGCGCCTTCGTCGCGCGCTATTTCGGCATAGGGAACGCCGCGAAGCCCGCGGCCCGGCGAGAGCAGCGAAATCGCTTCAAGCAGGTTTGTCTTGCCGGCGCCGTTTTCGCCTGTCAGCACAGCGGGACGTCCGTCGAGCGCCAGTTCGGCGCGCGCATAGGAACGGAAGTCCGTGACCACAAGACGGCTCAGGCCGATGCGCGCATGGGCCGCCGGCCTTTCGACAGCGATCAACTGACCCGTAGGATGCACTCCCGATCCTCTGCTTTCGGCCTAGACGCGCATCGGCATCAAAACATAGATCGCCATGCCGTCCTCGCTGTCGCGCACAAGCGTCGGCGAGCCGGAATCGGCAAAGGCGAATGTCGCCTCCGCGCCGTCGATCTGGCCGGTGATGTCGAGCAGGTAGCGCGCATTGAAGCCGATCTCCAGCGGCGAGCTCGAATAGGCGACCGAAAGCTCCTCGGTCGCGCTGCCCGAATCCGGATTGGTGACGGAGAGCGTCAACTTGCCCTCGTCGAGATTGAGTTTCACGGCGCGGGACTTTTCGGTCGAGATCGTCGAGACGCGATCGACCGCTTCCGCAAACCGCTTGCCGTCCACCTGCATCATCTTGTCGTTGCCCGCCGGAATGACGCGCCCGTAATCCGGGAAGGTGCCGTCGATCAGCTTGGAGGTCAGGACGATGCCGCCGAATTCGAAGCGGATCTTGGTTTCCGACACGCCGACCGAAAGCGAGCCCGTGTCGCCCTCCAGAAGCTTCTGCAGTTCGAGCACCGTCTTGCGGGGCACGATGACGCCGGGCATGCCGGAGGCGCCGTCGGGCAGATCGTAATCGACCTGGGCGAGCCTGTGGCCGTCCGTCGCGACCGCGCGCAGGGCTTTCTGTTTGCCGCCCTCGACCGCATGCACATAGATGCCGTTCAGGTAGTAGCGCGTCTCCTCGGTGGAGATCGCAAAGCGGGTCTTGTCGATCAGGCGGCGCATGGCGTCGGCCGGTATGTCGAAACGATGCGGCAGGGAGCCCGCGGCCATCGCCGGGAAATCTTCCTGCGGCAGCGACTGGAGCGCAAAGCGCGAGCGCCCGGCCGTCAGTTGCAGGCGCCCTTCGTCGGCGCCGGTCGAGAGCTCGACCTGCGCGCCTTCCGGCAGCTTGCGCACGATGTCGTAGAGCGTGTGGGCGGACGCCGTGGTCGCGCCGGCTTGCGCGACGTCGGCATCGATCGCCTCCACGATCTCGATGTCGAGATCGGTCGCCGTCAGGCTCAACTGGCCGTCGGCGGCCTTGATCAGCACATTGGAGAGAATGGGAATTGTGTTGCGGCGTTCGACGACCGACTGCACATGGTTGAGAGACTTGAGCAGCGCGCCCCGTTCGATCGTGATCTTCATGGTCTCTCTTCGGTCCCCCCGGTTGGGTTCGCTTGTGTGGCCTGTTCAGCATCGCGGATCGTGGCCCAGAGCCTGGCAATCCGTGCCTCACGCGATATTTCGCGGGTCTTGCCCCTCTCCATCGGAGATTTTCGGAGTGTCCGGGGACGCCGCTCGCGCCTCTGCAGACACGCCGTTTCCTCAAGGACCTCTCGCGAACAGGGGGTCGGACGCGGCCGGTTCGGACAACCCGGATCGAGAGAGCCGGAGGCCGCGCCGGGCGCATTCCGGCGGCAGCCGGAATTCCGCGGGAATTCGCGTCACGAGTATATCAGAACGTTCGCGCGATGCACGTTTTTCGACGGATTTCAGGACCCGCATACGACCCTGCAACACCCTGATTCTCAAAGGGTTTTCGGGAGCCTTGCGGCGGGGTCCGTCAGTTGGGGGCGTGTCCGCCCTCAAGCATCCGGCGCAGGAGATCGACGTCCTCTTCAATGCCCGAATCGAGGTGGCAAAGCTCGTCGATCTTGCGGACCGCATGGATGACCGTCGTGTGGTCGCGGCCACCGAATTTGCGGCCGATCTCGGGCAGGGAGCGCGAGGTCAGCTGCTTGGCGAGATACATCGCCACCTGGCGCGGACGGGCAACCGCGCGGGCGCGGCGCGCCGACAACATGTCGGCGAGGCGGACGTTGTAATATTCGGCCACGCGGCGCTGGATTTCCTCGATCGTGATCTTGCGGTCGTTGGAACGCAGCAGGTCGCGCAGCACTTCCTGCGACATATCGAGCGTGATCGGGCGGCCGACAAAAGAGGCATAGGCAACGACGCGCTTCAACGCACCTTCAAGCTCGCGCACATTGGAAACGATGCGGTGGGCGAGAAATTCCAGAACGCCCGGCGGAATGGTCACCGGGCCGTTCTTCTGCATCATATCGTCGGCCTTGGCCTGAAGGATGCCGAGACGCAGCTCGTAGTCGGTCGGGTGGATGTCGGCGGCAAGCCCCCAACCGAGGCGGGAGCGAATGCGCTCCTCGATGCCTTCGAGATCGGAGGGCGAGCGGTCGGCCGAAATGATGACCTGACGGTTGTGGTCGATCAACGCGTTGAAGGTGTGGAAGAATTCTTCCTGCGTCGAATCCTTGCCGGATATGAATTGCACGTCGTCGATCATCAACACGTCGACCGAACGGAACTGCTGCTTGAAGGCCATCGTGTCCTTGAAGCGCAGCGCGCGCACGAACTGGTACATGAATTTTTCGGCGGAGAGATAAAGCACCTTGCGCTCGGGCTGGCGGGTGCGGATTTCCCAGGCAATGGCGTGCATCAGATGCGTCTTGCCGAGGCCGACGCCGCCATAGAGAAAGAGCGGGTTGAAGCTGACATCCGTCGCTTCGGCGACGCGGCGGGCGGCCGCATGCGCAAGCTCGTTCGACTTGCCGACGACGAATGCGTCGAATGTGAAGCGCGGATCGAGCGGCGCACCGACGCCCGCATCCTCAAGGCCCGAGGGAATGGCGCTCGCGGCGACCGCACCATCGGCCTGCGCCGGCGCGGAGGCACGGCGCTTGTCGCGCGACGGCTCTTCGATGCTTTCTGCAATGCTTTCCGGTTTGGGCTCGCCCGCCGCAACCAGAATGTCGACACGGGCAAAGCCTTCGTCCTCATCGGCCCAGAGCTTCGCCAGCCGGTTGGCATAATGCGAGACGATCCAGTTGCGAATGAAGCGCGTCGGCACGCTCAGCATGACGCGGCCATCAGCGATACCGATCAGATCGATCTGCTTGAACCAGCTGTTGAACGTCGCCTCGCCGAGTTCGGCCTGCAACCGGGCGCGCACACGGCGCCACTGATCGTTGAGGCTCATACCCGCGACCCGCCGAACCGAAGTCCGTTCCTCGCCGGCCGCCGCGACCGGATGGTGGGGAACGCCTTTCTCCGCGGGAGATGCACCCATGTCTTCCTCGTTCAAAACCTTGGCCCCGTTTTCTTGCCGGCCCATATTGCGGCACCGGATTTTCCCCTCGGCCGGGATTCTCGTGTCCCGATCCGCCCCCCTTCAAGTCCGTCCCGCTCAGGATTGAGCCCAGGGCAGACCCATCGCTTTCCAGCCGTTACGCGCACCGCGATGACGGGCGCTGTCGAGATCCCCCTCGAACCCGCCGGCGATGTTGAAACAACGCCCGAAACCCGCCGCCGTCAGTGCGATCGCCGCCGCCCGGCTCCGCGCACCCGACCGGCACAGAAAAAAGACCGGCGTGCCCTTCTTGTCCGGACCCAGCGCCGATGCCAGATCGTCTGCGAAGCGCGGGTTGCGCTCCATGGCAGGGAACACCTGCCATTCCAGCAACATCGGCTCCTTGCCCATACCGGAGAGGTCAGGCAACCCGACAAAGGACCACTCGGCCCGTGTGCGGACATCGACAAGCGTCGCTTTCGGATCGGCC
The DNA here is from genome assembly GCA_002841195.1 of Alphaproteobacteria bacterium HGW-Alphaproteobacteria-11. Taxonomy (GTDB): domain Bacteria; phylum Pseudomonadota; class Alphaproteobacteria; order Parvibaculales; family Parvibaculaceae; genus Parvibaculum. The sequence continues at coordinate 14,343 of PHEO01000034.1, read as the reverse complement.
CCGAGCACCCGGAGCGCCTCTTCCGGCGTTACGTCGCCCGCATAGTCATCCGGCTGTTTCCCGATCACTTCCGGCACAAGGCCCCCGTTCGTCATGGCCGCTCCACCACCCGTTGTCCGAGACATAGCAACCCGGACGGGGGCAATAACGGAACCGCCCCGGCTCGTCAATCAAGCTATGTTTGGATACTTGCTTTTTGCCCCATTGAGCAAACATCAATACTGTATTGTTTAAATATTTACTACAAAAACACAGTATTTGTGGGCCCCTCTGAGGTTGTTAAACATACCGGCTGCGCGGGGGTGAGGCAAGCGGAAGAATCGCCTCTGTCAAAAAAAGTTCGCGTGTGTGACACCGCGCGCACGCAACATCCTGTGGCCACCGCAACGCAAACACACAGGTGGGTCCGCAAGTGTCGACGCGGCCCAAATTTTTTCTCGGCCGAAAGTCGTGCGGCGCATACGTCCCGCGATGAAACGCGCGCGCACAAAACGAAAAGCCCGCGGATCATTCGATCGCGGGCTTTCAGATTTTCACACTTCACGGACGTGCGATAACGCGCGACGTTGCGCGCGAGAAGTGCCTGTCAGGCAAGCGCTTTCACGCGCTGCGCGAACCGCGACACCTTGCGCGAGGCTGTGTTCTTGTGGATCACGCCCTTTTGCGCGGCGCGCATGATCTCGGGCTGCGCGGCGCGGAGCGCAAGCTCGGCTGCCTTCCTGTCGCCGCTCGCCAAGGCTTCCTCGACCTTGCGGACGAAGGTGCGCATGCGGCTGCGCCGATCCTTGTTGACTTCGGTGCGCGCCGCGATCTTGCGGATTGCCTTTTTTGCGGACGTTGTATTCGCCATCGATCTTCGGACCTTCGTGTCTCGCCCGGTCCGTTTTTGGACCCGCGGAAATGCCGTTCAAGAAAAGCCCGCCAATACACAAATATGCGGCCTGGCCCCATGAAAGCGGGGGTTATACGCGCCCACCCATCGTTCGTCAACAGGCCGGGAAGCGCTCAAAAATGCGACAAAACCGCCTTTTTTCAGCGGTTGCGGAACTGCGGCTGGCGCTTTTCGACGAAGGCGGCCATGCCTTCGGTCTGATCGTCGGTCGCGAACATCGAATGGAACAGACGGCGCTCGAAACGCACGCCCTCCGAAAGGGTGGTCTCGTAGGCGCGGTTGACGCTTTCCTTGGTCATCATCGCGATCGGCAGCGACATGGCGGCGACGGTCGCTGCCGTCTTCAGCGCCTCGTCGAGCAGTTGATCGGCCGGCACGACGCGGCTGACAAGCCCCGCGCGCTCGGCCTCGTCGGCGTCCATCATGCGGCCGGTCAGCGACATCTCCATCGCCTTCGACTTGCCGACGAAGCGCGTCAGACGCTGGGTGCCGCCCGCACCCGGCATGACGCCGAGCTTGATTTCGGGCTGGCCGAATTTCGCCGTTTCGGCCGCGATGATGAAATCGCACATCATCGCCAGCTCGCAGCCACCGCCCAGCGCGTAGCCCGCGACCGCCGCGATCACCGGTTTGCGGCAGCGCGTCACGCGCTCCCAGTTGGCGGTGATGAAATCTTCCTTGTAGACATCCATGTAGGATTTCGGCTGCATCTCCTTGATGTCGGCGCCGGCGGCGAAGGCCTTCGCCGAGCCGGAGAGAACGATGCAATGAATATCGTCGTCGACCTCCCAGGCATCGAGCGCCGCCGTCAACTCGTCCATCAATGCCTTGTTGAGCGCGTTCAACGCATCCGGGCGGTTGAGCGTGATCAGGCCGACCGCGCCTTTCTTTTCGACCAGGATGTTCTCGTAGGCCATTCATCTCTCCTGTTGCGGGATGTGAGTTGCGCGGGCGTTGCGGGCGTGACGTTATTCAGGCGCGATCGAGAACCGTACTTCCGTTCGCGTTGCGGCGTTGCCGGACAACGACACGATCTGGATTTCGAGCCGCTCACCCTCGCGGCGGAAGAGCAGCAACCCGCCGATCAATTCCAGTTCCTCAACGCGCTTCCAGCCAAGTTCCGGCAAGACGTTCACATAGAAGGCTTCGACCTTGTCAGGGGCGACATCGCCCTGCGCGACCGCGCGGACGATGCGGCCGCCGGGCTTGTCGAAGATAATGCCACTGTCGCCGGTTTCGCTCAGGCCCGCCATTAGCGGCATATCGTCGACATCGTCGAGATAGCCACCCTCGGCGAAGGCCGCCGCCGGCAATATGCACAGCAGCAGCGCGGCGAAGACAGAGCGCCAGAAATTTGCGGCATTCGTCATTTGCGTCATCACCTCTGGCAGGATGAACAGAAGAAGGTCGACCGGCCCGATTGCACGATGCGGGCCACGGTACCGCCACAGCGCGGCTTTGAACAGGCTTCGGCTTCGCGCCCGTAAACCGCGAAGGAATGCTGGAAATAACCAAGCTCGCCATCCGTATGTGCATAGTCGCGCAAGGTCGAGCCGCCGGCCACAATCGCCTCTTCAAGAACATCGCGAATTGCGGCGGCAAGGCGCGCGGAGCGCGGGGGCGTCGCCACGGTCGCCGCGATGCGCCGGGGCGAGAGACCGGCGCGGAACAGCGCCTCGCAGACATAGATATTGCCGAGACCCGCGACAGTGCGCTGGTCGAGCAGCGCCGCCTTGATCGGCGCCCGGCGGCCGGTCAGACGTTCGGCGAGGATGGGCCCCGAAAATTCATTGCCGAGCGGCTCCGGCCCGATTCCGGCGAGATGCGCGCACTCCATCAGCGCCGCCTCCGGAACGAGGTCCATGAAGCCGAAGCGACGATGATCGGCATAGACGATGCGAGTGCCGCCCTCCATGTCGAAGACGATGTGGTCGTGGCGTTCGGCGCCCGGCATTCCGTGGTGAAAGCGGCCCGGTGCGCGCGCGCCATTGGCCTCATGTATGGTGAATCTGCCCGACATGCCGAGATGCATGATCAGAACTTCTTCCGCAGCCTTCGCCGTCGCGTCCAGATGCACCAGAATATATTTGGCACGGCGTTCGAGGCGGGAGACGCGCCGTCCCTTCAACCGCGCCGCGAAGCGTTCCGGCAACGGGAACCGCAGGTCCGGACGGCGTTGCGTCACATGCGCGAAGCGGCGGCCCTCAAGGGCGGGCGCGAGGCCGCGGCGGACGGTTTCGACTTCGGGAAGTTCGGGCATGGCGGCTTTCGTCACAGGTGGGGGATCAAAGTAGCGCCCCCGGCGGCGGCGCGCTATGGTCCGGCGCATGAGCGCAGATGCAAAAATGCGGGCCGAAACGGGCACTTCCGGAGGCCCGGACGGCGAGACCCATTTCGGCTTCCGGACCGTTCGCGAAGGCGAGAAGGCCAAGCTCGTCCACGAGGTCTTCGCGCAGGTCGCCGAACGCTACGACCTGATGAACGACCTGATGTCGGGCGGGCTTCACCGAGCCTGGAAACAGGCAATGATCGACTGGCTCAATCCGCCACGAACGCCGCGGCCCTTCCACCTGATCGACGTGGCCGGCGGCACTGGCGACATCGCCTTCCGTTTTCTCGACCGCGCAGGCACCGGCGCGCAAGTGACGGTTTGCGACATCAACAAGCACATGCTCGGTATCGGCCGGGCCCGCGCCGAGGCGAAGGCCTATGAAGGCCGGGTCAAGTTTGCCTGTGGCGACGCCGAAACCCTGCCCTTTCCCGACCGTTCGTTTGACGCCTACACCATCGCCTTCGGCATCCGCAATGTGACGCATATCGAACAAGCGCTTGCCGATGCCCGGCGTGTGCTGAAGCCCGGCGGGCGGTTTCTCTGTCTTGAATTTTCCCACGTCGCCGTGCCGGGGCTTGAGGAAATCTACAATGCCTATTCCTTTGCCGCGATCCCGCGCATGGGCGAATGGGTGACCGGCGACGGCGCGCCCTATCAATATCTTGTCGAGAGCATTAGGCGCTTTCCCGATCAGGAGACGTTCAAACGGATGATTGCACAGGCCGGGTTTGGCCAGGTGAGCTACCGCAATCTCACTGGCGGCGTGGCGGCGCTGCATTCCGGCTGGCGTCTCTGACGATGCTGCGCACCCTCCGCTCCGTCGGCCGGCTCACCCGCGCGGCGCGCATTCTCGGCCGTCACGATGCGCTGATGCCGGTCGAATTGCGCGGCGAAATGCCGGCGACACTGCTGGCGCTGTTACCGCTTGCGAAAATTCGTTTTCCGTGGGAAGCGCCGCCGCAGGACCCGGCCGGCAGCGCGGGCGAACGGCTCGCAACCGCGCTGGCGGCGCTCGGGCCTTCCTATATCAAGCTTGGACAGTTTCTTGCGACGCGGCCCGACATTATCGGCGTCGAACTGGCGCGGGACCTCACCTCGCTGCAGGACAAGCTGCCGCCCTTCTCGATGGAAGAAGCGCGCGCCATCGTCGAGGAAGGCATCGGCAAGCCGGTCGAGGAATTGTTCAGCGCCTTCAGCGAACCGATCGCGGCGGCGTCGATCGCCCAGGTGCATCGCGCGCGAACGCTGCCGGACGGCGAGGAAGAACAAAGCCGCGATGTGGCTGTGAAAGTGCTGCGGCCCGGCATCGAAACGCGCTTTGCCGCCGATCTCGACAGTTTTTTCTGGGCAGCCGAAATCGTCGAACGGGTCTATGCGCCGGCACGCCGCCTCAGACCCGTCGAAGTGGTGCAGACGCTTGCCGACAGCGTCAAGATCGAAATGGATCTCAGGCTCGAAGCGGCCGCGATGTCGGAGATGGCCGAGAACACCGCGAAGGACGCCGGTTTTCGCGTGCCCAAGATCGACTGGGAGCGGACGGCGAGGCGCGTGATGACGATGGAATGGATCGACGGCACCGCCGCGTCCGACCGCGCCGCGCTCGTTGCGGTCGGTCACGATCTGAAGCTGCTCGGGCGGCAGGTCATCCAGTCTTTCCTCACTCATGCGATGCGCGACGGGTTTTTCCATGCCGACATGCATCAGGGAAATCTCTTCGTCGACGCAGACGGTGTGCTCGTTGCGGTCGATTTCGGTATCATGGGACGGATCGGCGCGACGGAACGGCGCTTCCTCGCCGAAATTCTCTATGGCTTCATCACGCGCGACTACCGCCGCGTCGCCGAAATTCATTTCGAAGCCGGTTATGTGCCGAACTCGAAAAGCATTCACGCCTTTGCGCAGGCGCTGCGTTCGATCGGCGAACCGATTTTCGGGCGGCCGGCGCGGGAAGTGTCGATGGGGAAGTTGCTGGCGCAGCTTTTCCAGGTGACCGAGCAGTTCGACATGAAGACGCGACCCGAACTGATCCTGCTGCAAAAGACGATGGTCGTCGTCGAGGGCGTCGCGCGGCATTTCGACCCCGATCACAATATCTGGGAAAGCGCGGAGCCGATCCTGAAGGCATGGATGATCGAACGCATGGCGCCCGAGACGCGCATCGAGGAAGCGGCCGCCGGCGCGTTGCAGCTTGGCCGCATGATGAGCCATCTGCCGGATGTACTCGACCGCGCCGAACGCACGGCGCGCCTCCTGGCCGAGAATGTCGACGAGGAGGGCGTTCGCATTCACCCCTCCTCGGCCGACGCCATCGCCCGCGCGCAGGAGCGCAGCTCAAGCTATGCGCGGCCGCTTATGTGGGTTGCCATCGGCGCGCTGGGTGCGCTGCTGCTCGCCAACCTCATGTAATTAAAGAAAAATCCGACCTTATTTCCTTTCTTTCCCTGTCGATGGTTTTGATCTACAAATCTTGGGCGTGAATACTTATATTTTCACGTGTGGCGCGGCGGAATCTCATGCGAGGCTTTCCGTTGCGATGGCGCGAGGAGAATGGCTTGGCCGAGAACACGGTGAGCGGACGGCGGGTGCTGCTGATTATCGGCGGCGGCATCGCGGCCTATAAATGTCTGGAGCTGATCCGGCGGCTCAAGGAACGCGGCGCATCGGTGCGCGCGATCATGACGCAAGCCGCGCATCAATTCGTGACGCCGCTTTCGGTGTCGAGCCTGACGGGCGACAAGGTCTATGCCGATCTCTTCGACCTGACCGACGAAGCGGAGATGGGCCATATCGAGTTGTCGCGCGACGCGGACCTGCTCGTCGTCGCGCCGGCGACCGCCGACCTGATGGCGAAGATGGCGAACGGTCTCGCCAACGATCTTGCGAGCACCGCGTTGCTCGCCACCGACAAGAAGGTGCTGATCGCGCCGGCGATGAATGTGCGGATGTGGACGCATGCCGCGACGCAGCGCAATTTCGAAACGCTGCTTGCCGACGGCGTCGAATTTGTCGGACCGAACGAAGGCGACATGGCCTGCGGCGAATACGGGCCGGGGCGTATGGCGGAGCCCGCCGAAATTCTCGCGGCCATCGAAGCGCATTTCTCCGAACTCGCCTTTCCGGGCGGCGGGCCGCTGAAAGGCAAGCGCGTGCTCATCACGTCGGGACCGACGCATGAGCCGATCGATCCGGTGCGCTATCTCGCCAATCGTTCGTCGGGAAAGCAGGGCTATGCGATCGCGCAGGCCGTGGCGCGGCTCGGCGCGGAAACCGTTCTCGTTTCCGGCCCGACCAACCTGCCCTCGCCGCCCGGCGTGACCGTGGCGCGTGTCGAGACGGCGCGCGAAATGCTGAGCGCCTGCGAGGCGGCGCTGCCGGCCGACATCGCGATCTGCGCGGCGGCCGTCGCCGACTGGCGCGTCGCGAGCGACGCCGAGCAGAAACTCAAGAAGGCGCCGGGCGAACAGGCGCCGGCGCTGATGCTGGTCGAGAACCCCGACATCCTGGCGACGCTTTCGCACCTGACCGACAATCGCCCGCGGCTTGTTATCGGCTTCGCGGCCGAAACCGAAAAGGTCGTCGAACACGCGGTCGCGAAGCGCGCGCGCAAGGGCTGCGACTGGATCGTCGCCAATGACGTGTCGCCGGCAACGGGCGTGATGGGCGGCGACCTCAACACGGTGCACCTGATCACACGCGAGGGCCAGGAGGACTGGCCGCTCTTGCCGAAACATGCGGTGGCCGAACGGCTGGCGCGGCGCATCGCCGAACATTTTTCAACCGCGAAGGCCGCCGAATGAATCCGCTGATCGACGTGCGCGTGCAACGGCTGGCACATGCGGAAGGATTGCCGCTGCCGCGCTACGAAACGGCGGGCGCCGCCGGCATGGACCTCATGGCGGCGCTTCCCGAAGACCAGCCGCTGACGCTTGCGCCCGGCGCGCGCGCGCTGGTGCCGACCGGACTTGCAATCGCCTTGCCGCAAGGTTTCGAGGCGCAGGTGCGTCCGCGCTCGGGGCTTGCCGCGAAGAACGGCGTCACGGTTCTCAACTCGCCGGGCACGGTCGATTGCGATTATCGCGGTGAGGTGAAAGTGATCCTGATCAATCACGGTACGGAGCCGTATCTGCTCGAACGCGGGACACGGATCGCACAGATGGTGGTGGCGCCGGTAACGCAAGCTTTCTTCCGGGAAGTCGAGACGCTCGATGAAACGGCGCGCGGACAAGGCGGCTTCGGCTCGACGGGAACGACGGGCGGCGGAAGATGACGGGGATCGTTGACTGATGTTGAGACTTTCCAAGAAGACCTGGTTGGCGCTCGAGGCGGTGGTCGATGTCGCGATCAATGCGCGGCCGGACCCCGTGCAATCGAAAGAGATCACCAAGCGGCAGGGCATTCCGCAGCGTTATCTCGAACAGGTGATGCAGCAGCTCGTGCATGCAGGCATCCTGAAAGGCGTGCGGGGACCGCGCGGTGGCTATACGCTGGCGCGCGAGCGGCGGCGGATCGCGGTCGGCGAAGTGGTGCGCGTCGTGGGCGCTATGGAAGCCTCCGACGAACCGACAAGCAGCGGCCCGTCCGAACTCGGCGAACGCGTGATCGCGCCTCTGTGGGAAGAAGTGCAGCGCGACCTGATGCAAAAGCTCGACGGCATCACGGTGGAGGATCTCTGCCGGAAGGCGGACGAAGCGGGCGTCGGCAATTCGAAACCGACGGCCGACTTCACGATCTGATACGCTCCCCTGGGGGCGAACGGAAACGTTACAGAAGGCCCGGGAGGCCAGCATGAGCGAGAGCAGAAAAAAACCCGGACGCGGACGCGTCTATGACAGCATCACCGAAACCATCGGCGACACGCCGCTGGTGCGCATCAATCGCATGGCGAAGGAGGCCGGCGTCGTTGCCGACATTCTGTTGAAGCTCGAATTCTTCAATCCGTTGTCGAGCGTCAAGGACCGCATCGGCGTGTCGATGATCGATGCGCTGGAGAAGCAGGGCAAGATCGCCGAGAACTCCGTCATCATCGAACCGACTTCGGGAAATACCGGCATTGCGCTTGCCTTCGTGTGCGCGGCGCGCGGCTACAAACTCATTCTCTGCATGCCGGAAAGCATGTCGATCGAACGGCGCAAGATGCTGGCGCTCTTGGGCGCGCAGCTCGAACTGACGCCGAAGGAAAAGGGCATGAAGGGCGCCATCGCGCGCGCCGAGGAATTGCTGGCACAGTACCCAAACTCGGTGATGCCGCAGCAATTCGACAATCCGGCCAACCCGGAAATTCATCGCGTGACAACAGCCGAGGAAATCTGGAACGACACCGACGGCAAAGTCGATGCCGTGATTTCGGGCGTCGGTACGGCCGGCACCTTCACCGGCGTCGGACAGGTGCTGAAGGCGCGCAAGCCGAGCATGAAAATGATCGCGGTCGAACCGGAAGACAGCCCTGTGCTTTCGGGCGGGCAGCCGGGACCGCATATGATTCAAGGCATCGGGGCCGGGTTTGCGCCGGGCAATCTCGACAAGTCGCTGATCGACGAGATCGTCACCATCGGCAATGCGACGGCGTTCGAACATGCGCGCAAGGTGGCGCGGATGGAGGGGATCGCCTGCGGCATCTCTTCGGGCGCGGCGATTGCCGTTGCACTTGAAGTCGGTGCGCGACCGGAGATGAAGGGCAAGACGATCGTCGTGATCATCCCGTCCTTCGCCGAGCGTTATTTGTCGACGGCGCTCTTCGACGGTCTCTGAGGGATCGAGAAGTTCGCCGGCGCGCCTGGACCGGGCTCGACCGTCATTGCGCGCGCGTCGAGCGGTTCGCCGCATTCGGAACAAACGGACGCGGCATGCACGACATGGCCGCATGTCTTGTGGCGGCGCAGCAGCGGCGGGCCCTCCGGGCCTGCCATGTATTTGTCGCCCCAGTCGAGAAGCGCCAGCAGCGCCGGATAAAGCGCGAGACCCTTTTCGGTGAGACGGTATTCCTCGCGGCGCGGGCGCTCCTGATAGGCAACCTTCGCCAGCACACCGGCTTCGGTCAGTTTTTTCAGGCGGTCGGCCAGCACGTGACGTGCAATGCCCAGACGCTGCTCAAATTCCTCGAAACGCCGTATACGGAGGAAACATTCGCGCAGCACCAGCAGCGTCCAGCGGTCGCCGACGACCGAGAGTGTGCGGGCGAGCGAGCAGGGTTCGCGGTCGAGTTCTTCCCAGCGCATCGGAGCTCCTTTTCGCGCCAGTATAGCTTGACAAGTTCTATTTCGGAACCCATTCTTCTATCACCATTCTGAAACGGAACTGACAATTGTGACAGTGATTGTGACAGCGCAAAACCCGCTCTGTCACCGAACTGTCATAAAAGTGTCACATACGATTTCGGGGCCTTCTTTGAGGGCTTGTCACGAAGCGGAAGGACAAGATTATGGGAAGCGATAACGCCGCAAAAGTTGCCACGGTCATCGGCGCGGGCGACGCGACCGGCGGCGCCGTCGCCCGGCGCTTCGCGCGCGAGGGATATGTCGCCTGCGTGACGCGGCGCGACGTCGAAAAACTTGTCCCCCTGACCACCCAGATCGAGGCCGAGGGAGGCCGGGCCCGGGGCTTCGGGTCGGACGCGCGTGACGAAAGTCAGGTTGCGGAACTTTTCGCGACCATCGAGCGCGAGGTGGGGCCGGTCGAGGTCATGGTTTTCAACATCGGCGCCAATGTGAATTTCCCGATCCGCGAGATGACCGAGCGCGTCTACCGCAAGGTGTGGGAAATGGCGGCGCTGGCCGGCTTCCTGACCGGGCGCGAGGCGGCGCGCGCGATGGTGCCGCGCGGGCGGGGCACCATCATCTTTACCGGCGCAACGGCGAGCCTGCGCGGCGGGCCGGGCTTTGCGGCTTTCGCGGGCGCCAAATTCGCGCTCCGGGCGCTGGCGCAGAGCATGGCGCGGGAACTTGGACCGCAGGGTATCCATGTCGTCCATCCGATCATCGACGGCGCCATCGACACGGCCTTCATCCGCGACAATTTTCCCGAGCGGTACAAACTCAAGGATGAGGACGGAATCCTGAACCCCGAACATATCGCCGATGCCTATTGGCACCTCCATACCCAGCCGCGCAGCGCCTGGACGCATGAGCTCGATCTTCGGCCGTGGATCGAAAAATTCTGAACACAAATCCGAGGAAGCGCAGATGACCAAGACGGTCGAGTTCCATTTCGATTTCGGCAGCCCCAACGCCTATTTCGCGCACAAGGTCGTGCCCGAGATCGCAAAGAGGACGGGCGCGACATTCAAATATGTGCCGGTGCTGCTGGGCGGCATATTCAAGACGACCAGCAATGTCTCGCCGGTGATTGCCAATCAGGGGATCAGGAACAAGGGCGAATATCAGTTCCTCGAAATCGAACGCTTCATCAGGAAGCACAATCTCGCGAAGTTTAAGTTCAACCCGCATTTCCCGATGAACTCATTGCAGTTCATGCGTGGCGCCATCGCAGCGGAAATGGGCGGTATCTTGCCGGAATACGTGGATGCGATGATGCGCGCGATGTGGGAAGACGAAAAGAAAATGGACGATCCGGATATATTCATCGCGACGCTGGCCGCTGTCGGCATCGACGGCGCGCAAATTCTCGCGCGGGCACAAGGCAGTGAAGTGAAGGCCAGGCTGATTGCGAATACCGAAGACAGTGTCAATCGTGGCGCTTTCGGCGTTCCGACCTTCTTTGTCGATGGCGAGATTTATTTCGGCAAGGACCGCTTGCGCGATGTCGAGGAGGCGATTGCAGGGTGATTGAGAACGGAACCGCGCCACACACAGAGTTGAACCCCCTATTTCGCCGCGAGGGCGAGATGTGGCGGGCGCTGCCTGAGGCGCAAGGGCCTTTTGGCGGGATGCATGGCGGCGCGGTGGCGGCGCTTGCGGTCGGCGAGATGGAGGCGATGGCGGAGGGAAAGGGATGGGGGGCGCTCGTGTCCGCCAATCTCTATCTGCTCAGGCCGCTGCCGCTTGAAGGCATTACGAGCAAGGTGACGCCGCTGCGCGAGGGCGGGCGCATCGCCGTCATCGAGAATGAATTGTGGGCGGGCGGGAAATTGCAGGCGAAAGCCAGCGCCTGCTTCCAGAAGCCCGTTGTCATCGATGGATTGCCGGGCGCGCCGGGGCGTGCCGTCTTCGCGCCCGAAGGATTTGCGAAATGGGAACGTCCGGCGCCGTTCCGCGCCTCAAACGTCAATCAGGGCTTTCTCGATCTTTGCGATATTCGCGACGCGGTGCATGAGGATGGAACGCGGGCAAAGTGGTTTCGGTTGAAGAAGCCGTTCCACGACGTGTCGACGCCTTTTTCGCGCGTCATGGCGGTGGCCGATGTGTCGACGCTGTTCACGGTGACGGATGCGGGCGCGCGGCCCAACGCCGCCGGATGGCCGAATGCCGACCTAGCGTTGCATCTGTCGCGCGATCCCATCGGCGAATGGATCGGTGTCGCGCAACGCGGCGACTGGCGCGGCGACGGGCGGGGGCTGACGGAATCGGAAATCTTCGACGTTTACGGGCGCATCGGACGTTCGTGCCAGAGCGCGGTGCTGCTGGCGCCAATGGCGTGAGGCCGGGGGCCCGTGCTATGACGGGTGCATGGCACTGAGCGACGAACAACTCGAACGCTATGCGCGGCATATCGTGCTGAAGGAGATCGGCGGGCCGGGGCAGCAGAAACTGCTGAAGGCCCGGGTGCTGATTATCGGCGCGGGCGGGCTCGGCTCGCCCTGCCTGATCTATCTCGCGGCGGCGGGCGTCGGCACGATCGGCATTGTCGACAATGACGCCGTGTCGCTTTCAAACCTGCAACGGCAGATCGCACACGGGACGGCAGATGTCGGCCGGGCGAAGACGGAAAGCGCGGGCGAAGCCGTGCGGCGCATCAACCCGGACGTACGCGTGATCGAGCATCGCGAACGGCTGACCGCGGCGAATGCGCTCGAGATCATTTCGCAATATGACGTGGTGGCCGATGGCTGCGACAATTTCGAGACGCGATTCCTGGTCAACGATGCCTGCTATTTCGCGCGCGTGCCGCTGGTCTCGGCCGCCGTCGGGCAGTTCGAGGGGCAGGTGGCGGTGTTTCGCGCTTTCGAGCGCGACGCCGACGGCAAGCCGAAACCCAATTACCGCGACTTCATCGGCGAGACGCCGGCGCCGGGCTCGGTGCCGACCTGCGAGGAAGCGGGGGTTCTCGGCGCGCTGACCGGCGTTGTCGGCTCGCTGCAGGCGCTCGAAGTGATCAAGGAGATCACCGGCGCGGGCGAAAGCCTCGCCGGCAAGCTCCTGATCTACGACGCGCTCGACACGCGCTTCCGGACGGTGAAGCTCAAATGGGATCCGAAGAATCCGCTGACCGGCGAGACGCCGGCGATCGCGGATTTGAGCGGGCACGCCACGTGAGACAACGCCTTACATGATCGCGGGAATAACCCGGTCGGGCGGGCGGTGGCCGTCCATGAAGGTCTTGATGTTGACGATGACCTTGCCGCCCATTTCGACGCGGCCCTCGATGGTGGCCGAGCCCATGTGGGGCAGCGAGATGACGTTTTGGAGCGCGACGAGGCGCGGGTCGACCGAGGGCTCGCGCTCGAAGACGTCGAGGCCGGCGCCGGCAAGTTCGCCGGCTTCCAGCGCGCGCAGCAATGCGTTTTCGTCGATGATTTCGCCGCGCGCCGTGTTGACGATATAGGCGTCCGGTTTCAGCAGTTTCAGGCGGCGTGTGTCGAGAAGGTGGAAGGTCTGCGGCGTCAGCGGGCAATTGACCGAGACGATGTCGACCTTGGCCAGCATGTCGTCGAGATTTTCCCAGAAGGTCGCTTCAAGTTCGCGCTCGATCACCGCGTTGGCGGGCTTCCTGTTGTGGTAGTGGATTTCGAGGCCGAAGGGGCGGGCGCGGGCGGCGACCGCCTGGCCGATGCGGCCCATGCCGATGATGCCGAGGCGTTTGCCGGTGATGCGGTGGCCGAGCATCCAGGTGGGCGACCAGCCGGGCCATGCGCCCTCATGCTCGCGCAGGTAACGCGCGCCCTCGCTCAAGCGGCGCGGCACGGCGAGGATCAGCGCCATCGTCATGTCGGCGGTGTCTTCGGTGAGGACGCCGGGTGTGTTCGTCACCGTGATGCCGCGGCGGCGCGCGCTCTCGACGTCGATATTGTCGACGCCGGTGCCGAACTGGGCGATCAGGCGGAGATTTTCGCCGGCCTGAGCCAGCAGCTTCGCGTCGATGCGGTCGGTGACGGTGGGGACCAGCACATCGGCCTCGCGCATGGCGGCGGCCAGTTGGGCTGGTGTCATCGGGCGGTCATCCGCATTGAGGCGGACATCGAAAAGCTCGCCCATGCGGGCCTCGATGGGGGCGGGCAATTTGCGGGTGACGACGACAAGCGGCTTTTTGGCGGACATGCGGGGGGGACTCCGGTAGCGAACAGCCCTTATTAGCAGGTTTTATCGCTTCCGTTGGCGCATTTTCTGGCAAAATCAGCTGAGTCGCGGGGCGGGGCATGCGTCCGCGGAAGGTGGAAAAAGATGCGGGAGATGCGATCGATTGCCGGGGCGGGGCTTGCCGCGCTGCTGGCGGGTGTGCTGTGGGCGGCGGCGCCGGAGGCGCGCGCCGAAGCGCTGCACGCAACGCTGGTGCAGGCGCCCGCCGAAGCCGCCGCCGAGCGCGGGCGCGTGACCGGGCTGCCGGTGCCGCGCTATGTCAGCCTGAAAGCGGGACGCGCCAATGTACGCCGCGGACCCGGCACCGATTTTCCTATCGACTGGGTTTACACCAAACGCGGCGTGCCGCTGGAAGTGACGGCGGAATCCGACCACTGGCGGCGCGTGCGCGACCATGAAGGCGACGGGGGCTGGATCTGGCATTCGATGCTCGACGGCGCGCGCAGCGCCATCGTGACCGGCGACAAGGACGACCCGCAGCCGCTGCACGACAAGCCCGACGAGGCGGCCGATGTCGTCGCGCTGCTGGAGCCCGGTATCGTGGCCGCGGTCCGCGCCTGCAAGGCCGGCTGGTGCCGGCTCGAGGCGCGCGGGCATGGCGGCTGGATCGCGCAGGACGCGCTGTGGGGCGTCTATCCGGGCGAGGAATT